>JASGGF010000502.1:0-3612 GCA_047605145.1 Thermomicrobiales bacterium
TCTGCGCCGTCGTCATCGTGTTCGGCGCGATTTACGTCATCCGCAACCACGGCCAGACGCTGCTCATCGGCGCCGGGGTCCTGATCTTCCTTGCATTCGCGATGTCGTCAGGCGGCAAGAGCGCGCCGCCCACCCCGGAGGAGCAGGCGCGCCGGCGCCAGAGCTTCATCAACTATCAGATCGCGCAGGATACCGCCGCCCGCAGTGAAGCCCACCGCGAGCAGATGGCGCAGTGGCGGCAGGCCCAGCAACCGCCGCCCGCCGACCCCAGCACGTGGGGCGGCGACTGCTCCGGGCGAAACGGCGGCCGCCGGGGGTAGCTACCGCCCGATCAGCTTGTGCACCAGCTTCGGCCACTCCGGGTATTCGCCGGTGCGCCCTCCGGGGAAAAGCGTCGCCTCAGCGAAGCTCCAGACGCAAAGAGCGGCCGATCGCAGCTGCTGCCCGCTGCATCGTGTCGAGTTGCACACGCTCATTGCCAGGATCAAGCAGCCGTTCCAGTTGCGTGCGGCTTGTCTTCATCCGTCGCGCCATCGCACTCTTGGAGAGACCCTGCGTCACCATCTCCTGCTGGATCTGCCATGCCAGCACCCGCTTGATCGCGTGGGCTTCGACCTCTTCCCGAATACCTTCCTCATCCAGAAAATCGTCAAACGTCGAGCCAATGTGTTCAGTTCTCATGCATCCACCTCCTTTTGCCGGCGACGGGCGAGGGTCATATCCGGGGCCGGGGTCTTCTCTGATTTCTTGATGAACCCATGAAGCAAGACCATTCGCCCCGCCGCAATGCAGAAGATGATCCGGGCAATACGGCCGCCTGTCACCGTGGCTCGGACCTCCCACAAGCCGTCACCGAGGGGGCGACAGACGGGCATCCCGATGGGCCAGCCAAACTCGACGACTCCAACGGCGCGACCGAGGATACGCCGGTCCTCTGATGAGAGAGAACGCAACCATTCTCGCACTGGCTCGCTTCCGGTGTCGGATCGATAAAATACCGCCGGAATCCGCTTGAGACTCTCGTCCACACCCCACCTATCACGTCAATCGTACCGCACAAGGTACAGGACTGCGGGGGAAGCCTAGGGGCAATGGTCTGAGCCAGATTTCGATCAATGCCGGGGGGCTTGCGAGACCCTACCGCCCGATCAGCCTGTGCACCAGCTTCGGCCACTCCGGGTATTCGCCGGTGCGCTCCACTTCCTCGTTCTCGAAGTAGCGCGCCTGCCGCACGAGGTTGACCCCGAGCGTGCGCAGCGGCTCCGGCTCCCAGACCGCCGGGTTGTGCGAGGCCATCGGCAAGCGGGTCAGGGCGGAATCGGTCTCCGTAATCAGGTCGGTCAGCACCCGGCCGCTCAGGTTGGAGGTCGCCACCCCCTCGCCGGTGTAGCCATAGGCCAGCGCCACGCCGGTGCGTGGGTTGAAGCCCATCGTCGGCATGCCGTCACGCGGTGTCCCGAACACCCCGCCCCACGAGTGGGTGAACGCCGTCTCGCGCAGATCGGGGAACCACGTCCGCGCCGCAATCCGCGCGTGCTCGAAGATGTCCTCCTGCCGGTCGAGGTCGTCCGAGATCACCGAGTTGTAGGGGTAGCGAGCCCGGTACGCCCCGAAGGCGATGCGGCCATCGGCGGTGTGCTGGATGTAGCCGCCCGTTGTGCCGAAGCCGCCCAGCACCTCCCGCCGGTCCCAGCCGATCCGCTCCCACAGCTCCGGCGAGAGCGGCTCCGTCACCACCATGTGCGAGGTCATCGGGATCACGTGGCGGCGCAGCTTGCGCAGCTGCGAAAGGTACGCCTCCCCGGCCAGCACGATGGCGCGCCGCGCCCGCACATCGCCGCGCGCAGTGTGCAGCACTGGCGGCTGGCCTCCGGAGTAATCGGTCACCGCCGTCTGCTCGACGATGCGCCCGCCGCGCCGCTCCACGGCCCGCGCCAGCCCGCGCACCAGCCGCGCCGGCTGCACCGCCGCGCCATCCTTGTTCCAGAAGGCGCCCACCGCCCCCGCGATGCGCAGGCGGTCCGCCGTCTGGGCGGCGTCCAGCAGTTGGACGCGGTCTTCCAGCCCGATGGCGGCGTACTCGTCGTACATCCCTTGCAGCTTCGGCAGGTCGTAGGCGGCGCGTGCCACCTCCAGCTCGCCGCCATGCGCGTAGTGGGCGTCGATCCCTTCCTCCGCGCAGACCGCCCCGACGTTATCGACCGAATCGGCCATCGCGAGGCTGACCTGCCGCGCCATCTCCCGCCCGTGGCGGTCGATCAACTCGCGCGGGAGCACCGGGAAGCCGGAGAAGCACCAGCCGCCGTTGCGCCCGGACGCCCCGAACCCGGCGATCTCCTTCTCCACCACCAGCACGTTCAGCGAGGGATCGCGCCGCAGCAGGTGGTACGCCGTCCACAGCCCGGTGAACCCGGCCCCCATGATGGCGATATCGACCTCGGTCGAGCCGTCCAGCGGCGGGCGCGGCGTCAGGTCATCGCCGGAGTGCTCCAGCCAGAAGCTGTACTTCGCGTAATCCTTGCTCATGGGGTCCCCTGCGTCCATGCCGTGCGGCTTCCGGCGCCGGCCGGGAGGCGCGGCGCCACATCACCGGGCAACCGTAGCACGGGCTCCCGGCTGCTCCGGCGGCAGCGCCACGGCGCAGGCCCGGTCCCGGAGCTTCGGCTGAGAGGAGGAGAGATCCGGAGAGGGGGAGCGGCGGACGCAGGCGCTGGCCGCCACCAGCGCCTGCGTACCCCACGCACCGCCAGCCGCGCGAGGCGCGAACTGACAACGAACGTGATCGAATCGGGTGAGCGGCCACGCCGCGCGCTCGTCAGAGGACCGCGTCCACGTTGGCCAACCGGCACTCCTCATCAGTGATGAGGATATGGCCCGTGGGGCGTTGTGTCAACGGCGGCGCATCGTGTCACCGGGATGGCCGGCCAGATGCGTTGACAGCGCGCCCGCTGTCCGGCACCCTCTTACGCGAAACGACCCAACGAAGCCAGCCGGACATGGCGCCAGCGGAGGACAGCGTGCCGGGCAACCCAGACCCTCAAACGACCATGGAGATTGCGGCGCTCTCGTTTATTGCCTCGCACCACAGCCCGGTGGGCTCTTCCCGTCTGAGCGCGGCGCTGACCGACGCTGGCATCGTGGTGTCGGAAGCGACGGCAGGCCGCTACCTGCGCGCCCTCGACCAGCGGGGATACACCGACCCGGTCCGCGCCACACGCGGCCGAGTCCTGACCGAAGCGGGCCAGCGCCGCCTGGAGGACCTCCTGCGCCGCCGCCGCCGCGCCTCCCTCAGCGCGGATCTGGCGAACGCCGCGAGCGCGGACGATATCGGCGCGCTGCTCGATCTGCTGCAAGTGCGCCGCGCCATCGAGCCGGAGGCGGTGCGGCTGGCCACCCTCAACGCCTCCGACGCGGAACTGGCCGAGGTCGTCGCCGTCGCCGAGCACCACATCCGCGCCGTGGGCGGCGGTGACGACACGGTGATCGTCTCGAAGAACTTTCACGACATGGTGGTCGAGGTGTCGGGGAACGCCATCCTGCGGGCGGTGATGGCGCTGCTGCTCGCCTCCGCGAACGACCGCCTGATCGAACTGCTGGACCGCATCGTCTACG
>JASGGF010000503.1:0-3609 GCA_047605145.1 Thermomicrobiales bacterium
CCAGCGCCGCGTTGGCGGCGCCGCTGCAGCCCGCCGCGCGGCGCGCCGCCATCCGGGCCTCCGACGACAAGGACGGCGTCACCATCGTGCTCGTCCACGGCGCCTTCGCCGACGCGAGCACGTGGGCCGGCGTCAGCGAGCGACTGCTGCCGGAGGGGCACAAGGTCGTGGCCACCGCCAACCCCCTGCGCGGCCTCGCCCCTGACAGCGCGTACCTGACCAGCCTGCTCAGCCGGATCGACGGCCCGGTGCTGCTGGTGGGGCACTCCTACGCCGGGTGCGTCATCGGCGAAGCGGCGGCGCAGGTCAAGAACGTGCTGGGCCTCGTCTTCGTCTCCGCCGTGATGCTCGATGTCGGCGAGTCGCAGGCCACCCTGCTCGGGCAGTACCCGAAGTCCGCGCCGCTGTTCGGCCCGTCGCTGCGCTCCATGTCGTACCCCCTGCCGGACGGCAAGGAGGCGAAGGAAGCGATCGTCGATCCCACGATGTTCCCGGAGATCTTCTGCGCCGATCTGGCGCCCGCCACGCAGGCGGCGCTGGCCGTCTCCCAGCGCCCGCTGGCGGACGCCGCCGCCACCGAAACCGCGACGGCTGCGGCCTGGAAGACGCTGCCGACGTGGGCGATCTTCGGCACGGCGGATATGTGCCTCGGCCCCGAGGCGCTGGGCGCCATGGCGAAGCGAGCCAAGGCGACCACCAGCGAGATGGAAGGCGCCTCCCACCTCGGGCTGGTCTCGCAGCCCGCCGCCGTCACCGAGGTCATCCTCGCGGCGCTCAAGGGCGTCAGCTAGCGGAGACGCCCTCACCCCAACCCCTCTCCCGATGCGCGGGAGAGGGGCTGCTGACCCGAATGCTCGCGCCAGATTCGACGTCATGACGCCGGAAACCCGCTCCGGCGTCGCGAAGCGGCTCCCCTCTCCCGCGCATCGGGAGAGGGGTTGGGGGTGAGGGTTCACCCGGGTCGCCACGCCAAATCGTCATCGTCGCACACCACACCCAGACAGGAGATTCCCCATGTCCACCACCACTGTGCCCACCGTCGTGCTGGAACCCATCGCCCAGCAGTTCGCTGACTCCCTGGCCGCCGCCGGCGGCCCGCCGATCTACGACCTCGCGCCACAGGCCGCGCGGGATGTCCTCGACAAGCTCCAGTCGGGCGATGTCGCCATGGCCCCGGCGGATATCTCGGACATCACCATCCACGGCGGATCGCAGGGCGATGTCTCCGTCACCATCGTGCGGCCCAAGGGGGCGCAGGGCACGTTGGCCGCCGTTGTGTACATCCACGGCGGCGGTTGGATTCTCGGCAACTTCCAGACACACGAACGGATGGTGCGCGAGCTGGCCGATCAGTCCGGCGCCGCAATCGTGTTCGTCAACTACACCCCCTCGCCGGAAGCGCAGTACCCCGTCGCTGTCGAGCAGTCGTACACGGCGGCCCAGTGGGTGGCACAGCACGGCGCGGAGTTCGGCCTGGACGCCTCGCGGCTGCTGGTCGCTGGCGACAGCGTGGGCGGCGCCATGGCCGCCGCCGTGACGATCCTGGCGAAGGAGCGCGGCGGCCCGGCCTTCCTGCATCAGGTGCTGCTGTACCCGGTCACCGATGCCCGCATGAACACCGCCTCCTACACCGAATTCGCCGCTGGCCCGTGGCTGACGCAACCGAGCATGGTCTGGTTCTGGAATGCGTACATCGCCGACGACGCCACCTTGCGCGCGCAGCCGACCGTGTCGCCGTTGCAGGCGCCGCTGGAGACCCTGGCCGGGCTGCCGCCGGCGCTGGTGGTCACCGATGAGGCCGACGTGCTGCGCGACGAAGGCGAGGCCTACGGCCGCAAGCTGCGCGAGGCGGGCGTCGATGTCACCGCCGTGCGCTTCGAGGGGATCCACCACGACTTCATGATGCTGAACGCGCTGGCGGACACCAACGCCGCCCGCGACGCCACCGCCCTCGCGGCGCAGACGATCCGCGCCGCCATCGCCGCGACGGGCAAGTAGCCCTCACCCGCGCCAACCTCCGGCGCGCCACCCGTGGGTGGGGCGCCGCCCAGCCGCAGCCGCGCTGCTCCCACGGCGCGCGCCCGTTCCCCACCTCCTTTCCTTCCTTCCTGCCGTGACCGGGGGCGTGCCCCCGGTCACTCCCCTCGTCGCGGCGCGGCCGTGGCGGACTGGAGCGATTCACCATGAGCACCACCACGAGTGACGGCGCCGGACCCATCCCGCAACCCATCCTTGGCGACCAGGGCGGCACGATCGCCGGCCCCCGCAACCTCCCGCGCGAGCGCCAGAACCCCGACCTGCTCGTGCCACCGCAGACGGACGCCGGGACCCTGCCGAACATGCGATTCGCCTTCGCCGATTCCCACATGCGCCTGCAACCCGGCGGCTGGGCACGCGAGGTGACGGTGCGGGAGCTGCCCATCGCCACCACGCTGGCCGGGGTGAACATGCGCCTCAATGGCGGCGAGCAAACCGGCGTGCGCGAGCTGCACTGGCATCAGGAGGCCGAGTGGGCCATCATGCTGCAGGGCGGCGCGCGCATCACCGCCATTGACGCCGAGGGGCGCAACTTCGTCGCCGATGTCGGCGAAGGCGACCTGTGGCTCTTCCCCGCCGGCATGCCGCACTCCATTCAGGCGCTGGGCGAGGGCTGCGAGTTCCTGCTCGTCTTCGACGACGGCAGCTTTACCGAGAACAACACCTTCCTGCTCACCGACTGGCTGCTGCACACCCCGCCGGAGATCATTGCGCAGAACTTCGGCCTGCCGGAATCGGCGTTCGCCGGGCTCCCCGCGCAGGAGCTGTACATCTTCCCCGCCGCCGCGCCCGGCCCCATCGCCACCGACACCATCGCCGGGCCCAACGGCGCCATTCCCCAGAGCTTCGCCTTTCGCCTGAGCGAGCAGGAGCCCATCGAGGTGGCCGGTGGCCGGGTGCGCATCGTCGATTCCCGCAACTTCCCGGTGGCCCGCACCATCGCCGCCGCGCTGGTGGAGATCGATCCCGGCGGACTGCGCGAGCTGCACTGGCACCCGAACGCCGACGAGTGGCAGTACTACCTTGAGGGGCAAGGGCGCATGACCGTCTTCGCCTCTGAAGGCGTGGCGCGGACCTTCGACTATCAGGCGGGCGATGTCGGCTACGTGCCGTTCGCCATGGGCCACTACATCCAGAACACCGGCGACACGCCCCTGCGCTTCCTCGAAATGTTCCGCAGCGATCACTTTGCCGATGTCTCGCTGAACCAGTGGCTGGCCCTGACGCCGCCGGAGCTGGTGCAGGCGCACCTGCACCTCAGCGACGACGCCATGGCGGCGCTGCAGAAGGTGAAGCCGGTCATCGTCCGGTAGCGCGGTGAAGCACCCCCACCCCACCAACCCCTTCTCATCCCGACTGTTTGCGAAATGCGCGTCTGCCGGGGCAGATCGCGGAGTTCGGGGGTGGGATGCGACGCGTCGCGCCCGGCCCGCTAGGGGCAAAAACGCTTGGCGCCAATTGGCGTCGGCGAGGCCCTATTGCCCCGAAACGCCGGAGAAGCCCTCACCCCCAGCCCCTTCTCATCCCGACACTTTGCGAAAGGCGCGTCTGCCTCAGCAATTATCGGGGGGG
>JASGGF010000504.1:0-3604 GCA_047605145.1 Thermomicrobiales bacterium
CGCATCATCGGCAGCGTGATCGATATCACGGCCCGCACCGAGGCGGAAGACGCCCTGCGGCTGCTGGACGACGCCGGGCGCGCGCTGGCCTCATCCCTCAACCTCGAGGCCACACTCCAACGCGTAGCCTGGATCGCGGTGCCGCAGGTGGCGGACTGGTGCTTCGTCGATCTGGTGGATGTCGATGGCCTGTTGCGCCGGGTGGCGGTCGCGCACGCCGATCCGGCGCAGCGGGCGCTGGCTTCCCGGATGATGCAGGTGGCCGCGATCCCGGCAGACCTTGGCCCGGCAAGCGCGCGCGGCGGCGCCTCGTTGCTGATCGAACGCGCCGATGCCGAACCCGGCCGCGCCGAGGCGCTGGCTGGAGCATCGTCCGAGGTGCTGGAGGCCCTGTCGCCCCTCTCCGTCATCGTGGTGCCGCTCAGCGCCGGGGGCAAGGTGCACGGTTCGCTGACGCTGCTGACCACCGCCCACTCGGAGCGGCGGCTGCGGCCGCAGGATCTCTCGCTGGCGGAGCAACTGGCGCGCCGCTCCGCCGTGGCCATCCTCAACGCCCAGTTGTATCAGGATGCCCACGCTGCGGAGGCGCGCTACCGGGGGCTCTTCGAGGGCACCAAGGAGGGCATTCTGGTCTTTGACCGGGAGGGGATCTGCGTCGATGTGAACCCCGCCCTGACCCAGATGACCGGGTTCTCCCGGGCGGAACTGGTGGGGGCTCCCGCCACCCGGATCGCGTCTGACGGCCCCTGGTCGGAAGAGGGCCTGGCCCAGCTGCGGCAGGATGGCCAGTGGCGCGGCGAGTTCACGCTGCGGCAGCGCGCTGGCGAGCCGGTCACGGTGGAATCGTGGATCACGCAGGTGGCGCTGCCGGCCGGACCGGCCTTCGCGGGGGTACTGCGCGATGTCACCGAGCGCCGTCAGTTCGAGAACCTGCAGGAAGAGTTCCTCTCCAGCCTGGCGCACGACCTGAAAAACCCGCTGATGACGGTGCGCGGGCAGACCCAGCTCTGGCTGCGGAGGCTGGGGCGCGGCGAGTCGCCCGATGGCGAGCGGCTGGAGGGCAGCCTGCTCGGGGTGGAGGCCGCCGCCGTGCGCATGTCCTATTTGCTGGATGAGCTGGCCGATGTCATGCGCCTGCGCGCGGGTCAGGAGATCGAGCTGCAGCGCCAGCACACCGATCTCGTCGAGCTGGCCCGGCGCTCCATCTCCGAGCTGGCGCGCACCACGGAGCGCCACGAGCTGCACCTGAAGGCGGAGGAGCCGGTTCTGTTCGGCGACTGGGACGGCCCCCGCCTGGAACGCGTGCTGGTGAACCTGCTGGGCAACGCCATCAAGTACAGCCCGGCGGGCGGCGTGATCGAGGTGCGCGTTTCCCGTGACGGGGACACTGCCGTGCTCAGCGTCACCGATCCTGGCGTCGGCATCCCGGCGGCGGACCTGGACCGCATCTTCGAGCGCTTCCAGCGGGCCGCGAACGTGCGCAGCATCGCCGGCACCGGCATTGGGCTCTCCGGCGTGCGCCGCATCGTCGAGTTCCACGGCGGCAGCATCAGCGTCGCCAGCGAGGAAGGCGTCGGCAGCGTCTTCACCGTGCGCCTGCCGGTGGACGGAGGGGGAGACGCTTCGCTCAGGGGGTGACGCTTCGCTCAGGGGGCGTAGGGGGTGAAGGAAAACGAGAAACGAGGAAGTACGCCGTATCCCGTTTCTCCTTTGTGGTCCTGTGCACCCGCAGCCGTCACCCCCTGAGCTGAAGGCGACACCCCCTCACAGCAGCGCCTGGAGGGTGAGCGCGACCATCGTCGCGTTCAGCATCAGATGGGCCACGATGCGGCCCACGGGCGCCGTGGTCCGCTGCTCCTGCGCGATCTCCTGCAGCAGCGTCTCGCGCCGCCAGCGGGCGCCGTTGGTCACGCTGGTCACGGGGTGGTTCAACATCGTCGTGCTCCTGCGCCGTGATCGGGGACGACCCTCGCCGCCCCACATGCCGCCACGATATGGGGCCCGGCCGGCGCGTGGTGGCGCAGGCGGCACACCTCCCCTGTGCGCTACGACACGCGGACGATTGCGACTAAATAGTAAGCACTTGACCTAAGTGACGTGCTCCGCTACGATCACGGCATGGACACGGGCGGCAGTCAGTTGAACAGCATCTTCGGGGCGCTGGCCGATCCCACCCGGCGCGCGGTGCTGGGGCGGCTGCAGCAGGGGCCGGCCAGCGTCAGCGAGTTGGCCCAGCCCTTCGACATGGCGCTCCCCTCCTTCCTGCAGCACATCCGGCTGCTGGAGGCGAGCGGCTGGATCCGCACGCAGAAGGTGGGGCGGGTGCGCATGTGCGCCATCGAGGAGGCGCCGCTGGCGGCAGTAGCCGCCTGGCTGGAGGAGCAGCGCGCCGTCTGGGAGGCGCGCACCGACCGCCTGGAGCACTTCGTGATGGATCAGCAGGAGGACCCCCCGGCATGACGCCACCCGTAAACCCGGAACTCGACCTGACGATTGCACGCGTCATCCGCGCGCCACGCGCGGCAGTCTGGCGCGCCTGGAGTGATCCCGCCAGCTTCGAGCAGTGGTGGGTTCCGGCGCCCGCGCGCTGCCAGGTGCAGGCGATGGAGCTGCGCCCCGGCGGCGCCTTCGAGACGCTGTACAGCGAGGATGGCGGCGACTTCGGGCCGCACCTGAGCGCCTGTTTCCTGGACGTAGTTCCCGGGGAGCGCGTGGTCTTCACCGACGCCCTGCGCGGCGGATGGCGCCCGGCGGATGGCGGCTTCATGACGGCGGTGATCACCCTGCGCGATCACCCCGAGGGCACGGAGTACGCCGCCCACGTCATGCACCGCAACCGGGAAGACCGCGATACGCACGAGACGATGGGCTTCTTCGATGGGTGGGGCACGGTGATCGCGCAACTGGCCGCGCTGGTGGAGACGCCGGGCTCCTGAATCTCTCGCGGTTGGGGCTCCCCCGGACGCGTTCCGCAACGGCATTTGGACAATCACATGGCCGCCAGCAAGGCGGCAATCAATCACCGGCGAAGGACGCCTTCGCCGGGAGGAAAGGGTGCGCCATGAAACTGGTCTTGCAGGAGTTCCTGACCCTGGATGGCGTCTCGCAGGGACCGGGCTCGCCAGACGAAGACCGCCGCGATGGCTTCGCGCTGGGCGGGTGGTTCGTGCCGTTTCTGGATGATGCGTTCCTGCAACTGGTGCAGGCCTGGACGCTGGAAGCCGATGCCTTCCTGTTCGGGCGGCGCACGTATCAGGCGTTCGCGCAAGCCTGGCCGCAGATGGACGACCCCGCCGACGTGGTGGCGCGCAGCCTGAACGGGCTGCCGAAGTACGTTGCCTCCCGCACCCTGACGCCAGCGGACGCCACGTGGGGCCCGGTGACCGTGCTTGGTGAGGACCTGCCGGCGCAGGTGGCGGCGCTGAAGGCGCAACCGGGCCGCGAGGTGCAGATCCACGGCAGCGCCACGCTCGGCCAGAGCCTGCTGGACGCCGGGCTGATCGACGCGTTGCGCCTGGTCATCGCGTGATGATCATGTTGGGGAATCAGGTCGAACTGGTGGAGTCGATGCTCGAGATCATGAAGCTCGGCGACGAGGCCGTCG
>JASGGF010000505.1:0-3578 GCA_047605145.1 Thermomicrobiales bacterium
CCCCCCCGCACGCGGCGGGGGCCCCGCGCCGGTGGTTAGACCAGGTACCAGTCCTGGACGTTCCAGAGCATGCGGTTGAAGGCGCTCGGCCAGAAGCCGCCCAGCTTGTCGGTAACGGCCGGGAAGCTCTTGCCCCAGGAGATGAAGATCACCGGGACCTGATCGTGAAGCAGGTCCTGGATCTTGTGGTAGATCTCGGTGCGCTTGGCCTGGTCGGTCTCGGCGGCGCCAGCGGCGGTGAGTTCGTCGATCTCCGCCTGGAAGTTGAACTCGTGGAAGTAGCAGATGGCGTTGCCGCCGGAGCCGGTCGGGCTGTCGGGGATCTGCGAGGAGTGCCAGTAGAACATGTCGTCCGGGTCGTTTCCGTTGAACCAGCTGTACAGGCAGGCGGTCATGGTGTCTTCGACCCACTGGTACCCCTCGGGGCCCCACAGGGTGGAGACGTCCTGGAAGTTCGAGGTCGTCTTGATGCCGGCCTGCCCCCACGCCTGCGACACGACCTGGATGATCTGCTGAGAGGCCGTGTCACCCGCGACGCCCCACAGCTCGATCTCCAACGGCTTGACCTCGCCGTCGAAGACCATGGGATCGGTGGTGGGAACCTTGCCTTCCCAGATGCCTTCGCTGTTCTGGGTGAGGCCTGCCTCGGCGAACAGCTTCTTGGCCTGCTCGACATCGAACGGGCGGCCTTCGAGGTCGTCCTTGTAGGCCCACGTGCCCGGCTGCTGATCCGCCATGGAGCGGACAGCGCGGCCCTTCAGCAGCTTATCGACGATGTCTTGCGACGGGGTGGCGAAGTCGAGCGCCTGGCGAATCGTCGGGTTGCGCAGGAAGAGCACCTGCTTGAGGTCGAGGTGGCTCCAACCCGGCGACGGGTGCTCCAGCACCACGATGCCCGGAATGGTCAGCGCCTCATCGACGCGCAGGGAGCCAAGCGAGCCGGCGCCGATGGTGGCCTGCACCTCGCCCGTGCGGAGCTGCACCAGCTGGGTGTTGTCGTCTGGCAGGAAGCGGACGATGACCTGATCGAGCTTCGGCGCCTCGCCCCAGTAGTCGGCGTTCTTGTCGAGGGTGATCTGCTGCTTGGGGGTCCACTCGTTCAGCTTGACCGGGCCAGTGCCGATGACCACCGTGCGCCCGAAGTCGGTCTTGAACGTTTCGGGGCCCTTGGCCAGCTCGGAGGCCGGCGAGATCGAGCTGCTGGGATCCGCCGCCACGTAGCTGACGAACGGCGCGTAGACCTCCATGGTGGTCATCACCACGGTCTTGTCGTCAGGCGAACTGAGATCGGTGATCTTGTCCCAGCCCAGGGTGGAGAAGGCGGCGAAATCCTTATCCATGATCATCTTCCAGGTGTCGATGACATCCTGGGGGCCGAACGCGTCGCCATTGTGGAACTTGACGCCCTCACGCAGCGTGAAGGTGTACACGAGCCCGTCATCCGAGATGCTGTACTCGGTGGCCAGCGCCGGAATCAGCGCCTGCGTGCTGTCGTAGCGCATCAGGGAGTCCATGAGACCGGTGATAATGTCGCTGCCGGTCACCAGCTGGGTCAGGTAGGGATTGAGGGTGTCTGGCTCCTCGTTGGTGCCAATGGTGAAGACGCCGCCAGCCTGGGCCGTGCCTTCGGGCGCGGTCGGGGCGTCGGCGGGGACGGTGCTGGCGGCCTGCGCGCGGAGCGAGGCCAGGGCCCGCTCGCGGCCCTCGGAGGGGGCGCCGTAGGCCATGTCCGAGGTGGCGTGAAGCATCACATTCACCACCGGCGCGGCGATAGCCAGCGCAGCGGCGCGGCGTAGCAGGCCGCGGCGGCTGATGGCGCCGTCAATTCGCGCCTGAATGAGGCCGTTGACGCTGTCGAGATCATGTCCCTGGTCGCCGTATCGGTTCGGTCGCGGATTCGGGTCTACCATGTCGCGTCTCCTCTCCTGAGTACCAGAGCCGCCGCCAACGGGCCGTGGGCGAGCGTCCAAAGTGCATTGTGCGCCGGGGATACGCGGCGCGTGCTGGATCGGCGCAGTGTATCCGAGAGCGGGCTCCGTAGCACCTGCTGCAACAACCATGCCTACTCGGGAAGCGTGGCCAGCAGTTCCGTCAGCACGGCGTCCGCAGAAACACCACCCGATTCTGCGTCAAAGTTGAGGATCAACCGGTGCCGCAGGGCGGGCATCGCCACCGCGCGGACGTCGTCGAAGGCGACGTTGAGGCGGCCTTCCATGAGCGCCCGGATCTTGGCGCCGAGCACGATCGACTGGGCGCCGCGCGGGCTGACACCGTAGCGCACGAAGCGGCGGACAACGTCGGGCGCCGGAGCGCCGCCATTGCGATCCGGCGGTGTCGGGTGGGTGGCAAGGGTCAGGCGCACGACGTAGTCGGTAACGGCGGTCGCAATCGGCACCTGCCGCGCCATCAGCCCCATCTGGGCGATGGTTTCCCCGCTGGCGACGGCGCTGGTTTGGGGAGGAGCGGGCAGGGTGGTCCGGCGCACGATCTCGGTCAACTCCTCGGCGCTGGGGTAGGGCACGATGAGTTTGAAGAAGAAGCGGTCGAGCTGCGCCTCTGGCAGGGGGTAGGTGCCCTCCATCTCCAAGGGGTTCTGGGTCGCCAGCACGAAGAACGGCGAGGCGAGGTGATGCACCTCGTTTGCTACCGTCGCCTGCCGCTCGGCCATGGCCTCCAGCAGCGCCGATTGCGTCTTCGGCGTCGCGCGGTTGATTTCGTCCGCCAGCACGAGGTTGGCGAAGATCGGGCCTGGTTGGAAGGCGAACTGCTTGCGACCGGCGTCGTCCTCCAGCAAAAGGTTGGTGCCGGTGATATCGGCGGGCATCAGGTCCGGGGTGAATTGGATGCGGCTGAAGTGCAGATCGAGGGCATCGGCGAGGGTACGCACCAGCATGGTCTTGCCGAGACCGGGCACCCCTTCCAGCAGGACGTGGCCGCCGCCGATCAGGCTGATCAGCACCTCCTGCACGATGGCGGATTGCCCAACCATGACGGTGGCGACCGCCTCTTCGATCTGCGTGACGACGCTGCGGAATTCGGAGACCGGCATGGCGGGGTGGGTGAAGATGGAGTCAGTCATGGCGTCTCCTGTCGCGGTGACGGGGTTAGCCGCGCAGCAGCGCGACGACGATGATGATGGTGACGATGGCCAGCAGGATCAGCGACCCGATGAAGAACGCCGTGATCCACGCGATCTGCGCCTGGGCCGGGTTCTCTTTCGACCAGGCGCGGTACTTCGCCAGCGGGTTCCAGAATGGCGGTGGCTCGGGCGTCATCATGGCGCCACCGGGACTGGGTCATTGGGGTTGGTCAGGTCGCGTCGGGTGCGCCAGAGTGTGAGCAGCGTTCCGACGAGCAGCAGGCTCCAGAACGCGACCACGCGGTCAAGGAAGATGATGCTGCCGGCGACGACCGGATCCACGCCCAGCACGCCGACAAGGACGGAGCCGACGCCGAGCTCGACGACGCCGAGGCCAGCGGGAGTGAACGGGATGACGGTCAGCAGCGCGGCCATGACCGCGACGAGGATCGCGACCGCCGGCGAAATGCCCGCGTCGATGCTGCGGGCGACGAACCAG
>JASGGF010000506.1:0-3575 GCA_047605145.1 Thermomicrobiales bacterium
ATGTTGCGCGATCATCCGGGTCGCGAGCCCCTCTCCCGCGCATCGGGAGAGGGGTAGGGGTGAGGGCTATTCGTGCCTACTCCAACCCCGCCCAGAACGCATTCAGCGCGGCGGCGCCGGCCTCGGGGTCCTGCAGCATCCACCAGTGACCCAGCCCCTCCAGCACCGCCACCTCCGCGCCAGCGCGGTCAGCGGTGCGCCGGGCAAGGGTCTCGCCGCCGGTGAAGTGGTCCTCCGTGGCGATGATGACGAGGCCGGGCTTCGCCGCGAGGCCGCGCAGGTCCGCGCCAGCCTGCGCCATGGCCGATTGCGGCGCCGAGCGGTAGAGCGCGAGGATGGCGCGGCCCATGTCCGCGTCGATGGCGTCCGCCAGCTGCGCGGCGATCTCAGGGCGCGCGCCATTGCCGAGGAAGATGCCTTCCCGCAGCTGTCGCGGGGCGTTCACCATCTCCGCAATTGCCGTTTCACCCGCGCCGGGCGTCTGCCACGTTTGCGCCATGTCGTGCCATACGTACTCCGGGTCCAGCGCGCCGGCGATATCGGACACCCACGAGCGAACCAGTTCCGGCTGCGCGTTGACCACGTTCATCACGTGGCCGGCGCCCCAGTCGTGGCCAACGAGGTCGATAGGGCCAGCAATGGCGCGAAGTTCGTCCGCCAGCCAGCCGGCGTAGGCCGTGGCGGTGGCGGGGAACTCCGCCGGCAGCGGCGCGCCGAAGCCGGGCGGCGAGAGAGTGATCACTTCGGGCGCATCGAGCAGCGGGATCAGGTCTTCCCAGATTGCCGGGGTTTCCGGGTTGCCGTGAACAAGGACGACGGGCATCGTGCAGCACCTCCTGTCCGGGGCAGTATCGCGCCCGGAGAGGGGCGCCGGCGACAGGACCGGGAGCCCCGGCAGCGTACACCGCACGCGTGGTCTCCTGAATCGCCAGCTGTCTGGCACGGAATCGGCCATGGGATACACTCGGGACAACGAGGAGGGGGAACGATGCACGCCGGGCCACCGGAGTTTGCCGCCGCGCTGCAGCGCATCGGGTGCACGCTGCAGCCGGGAGAGCACGCGGCGCGGCGCGCCGCGCTGGCCGCGCTGTTCGCCGGGGCGGCGCAGGAGACCCGGCCAGACGGCCTGCGCTACCGCTTCCTCGGCGACGACGCCACGCTGGCGGCGCTGTTCGGGTTCATCGCCGCCGAGCGCACCTGCTGCTCGGCGCTGCGGCTGACGCTGGAAGCGGAACCGGGCGCCGGCGCGCTGTGGCTCGGCATCGCCGGGCCGCCAGACGCCGTGGCGGCAGTGCAGGCGGCGTTTGGCGGCGCCGGGGAGTAACGCGCGCCGGGCGGCGGGCTCCGGCTAGCAGAAGGCGTGTTGAGTGGACACCGCGCGATTCGATGCACTCAGCCGGGCGCTGGCGGCGCAGGGTACGCGGCGGGCGGCGCTGGGCGCGCTGCTGGGGCTGCCGCTGGCGGCGGCCGGCCTTCCGCACGACGCGGAGGCCAGCAGCAAAGCGTCACGCCGCACCCGGAAACGGCGGGCGCAGGGCGAGCACTTCAACCACCGCAAATCCACGTTCTGCCTGAATGGCAAGACCTTCCGCGCGAAACGGCGCAAGCGGGCTTCGCTGCTGGCGCAGGGCGCCACGCTCGGCAAGTGCCCCACCTGCGCGGGCGGCGCCAGCGCGCCGTGCCTGAGCGGCCAGACGTGCTGCGCGTCCGGCTGCGCCGATGTCCAGACCGATGCCGCCAACTGCGGCGCCTGTGGCGCGGCCTGCGCGCCGGGGCAGACCTGCGCCAGTGGCCGCTGCCAGATCCCCTGCGTGTACGACCTCTGCGATGCGGCCACGGAAATCTGCGCCGATCAGCAATGCCAACCGTGCGATGTCACGTGCACAGCGGTCGATCATGTTTGCGATGGGGCATCGCTGCAGGCCGCCATCAGCACGCGGGAGGTAGTGGTCGTCTGCCCCGGGCGCTACACCGGCGCCTTCACCTCGCCCGGCAGCAAGACCGTCACCGTCATCGGCGCGGGGGCCGGCAACAACCCCGCCATCGACACCATCCTCGATGCGCAGGGCGCCAAGGGCGTGACCACGGTGACCCTGACCTCGAAATCGACCACGACATTGCGCTCCCTGCGGGTGACCGGCGGCGCGGGGTGCGGCGGCGGGGTGCGCACGGTCTTCAGCAGCACCCTGACCCTGAACGCCTGCACCGTGGCGGACAACGCCAGCATCTGCGAGGGCGGCGGCATCTACGCCGAGGACACCACCACGCTCTTCTTCAGCACGGTGGAGCGCAACACCGCCACGAGCGGCGGAGGGCTGTTCTACAGGTCCCCCAGCAACCTGCAGCCGAACGGCCTGTCCCTCTCTAACACAACGGTGCGCATGAACACCGCGCAACAGGGCGGCGGCATCTATGCCGACAACGGGCAGCTCTCGTTGCTCACCGGCACGGTGGTCACGGAGAACACGGCCACGCAGGCGCAGGGCGGCGGCGGCGTCTACGGCGGCATGAACTCCACCTACGTCTTCAGCGGGCAAACCGTCAGCAACAACGACCCGGACCAGTGCCGCCTGTACGGCACGTTCATCGTCGGGGTCTGCGGGCCATAGCGGGCCTCGCTCCGGTCAGCGCACCTGCCCGGAGGCGGGGTCACGTATCAGGCTAGAAACATCCACCGCCTCGAAGTCGCCGCCGTGGATGCCCTCCTGCAGCGCGTGCAGATCGTCGTTGTCCCAACGGTCATCCGGCGCGCCGGAAAAGAACCAGTCGCTGCCGTTGTCGGCCAGCATCGCGCCGTAGGTTTGCAGCGCCCGCAGGATGATCTGGTTCGTGGGGGAGAAGCCGGAGACATCGACATCCGCCCGCAGCCGGAAGCGCTGCCCCATCGGCGGCAGGTCCGGGTTCGGGTCGTCGCTGGCGAGATGCGTGGCGGGCCAGACGTACGCCGCCCCGGTGCGCGCCGCCGTGATGCGCAGCGCGTGATGGATCTCCCCCACCGCGATCTCCTCGTAGCGCACGAGGCCGGGCAGGATCGGCAGCCCGGCGGCGTCGGCGCTCGTCCAGCCGGCCGGGCGCAGCGCGTAGCCGGTCAGGTCGAAGACCGCGCCGGAACCCGCCTCCCACCCGCCGTCCGGCTGCGGATACGCAGCGTACAGCTCGAAGAGCGTGCAGGCCCCCGCCTGCGCCACCAGCACATGCCGGTCACCCTCGCCGCAGGAACCGCCCTCGATGGGCGCGTCCGGCGGGATGGGGTACGGGCCGGGGTCGCTTTCGTCCGGGGCTTCGGTGAAGGTCACCGCCACCGGCGGCTGATCCGCCAGCACGCGGACGAACGGAATGCCGAGGGGCGAACCCTCGTACAGCCCGGCCCCGAAATCGGGGTGGAGGCCGGCGGCAGGGTCCATGCTGGCGATGTACGCGTCTGACCGCACCGCCACCGGCAGGTCCGCCACCGGCGTGTTCCAGATGTGATCCGGCGGGAAGATTGGGCAGCCCGGCGGGGTCTCGCCGCAGACCGACTCCGTGCAGCCGAGTGTGCAATCACCCTGCGCCGCGAACGCCGGGCGCGGGACGCC
>JASGGF010000507.1:0-3553 GCA_047605145.1 Thermomicrobiales bacterium
AGTGGACCATGAGGACGCGGCGCGGCAGGCGACCAACCACCTGCTGGCGCGGGGTCACCGCCGCATCGGCTACATCGACCACGCCGCCACGCCGTTCGCGCAGGGCTCGCCGGCGGGGCGCCGGGCCGGGTATCAGGCGGCGCTGCTCGCCGCCGGGGCGCCGCTGCGCGCCAGCGACGAGGTGATCGCGGAGTTCAGCCCGGCCGGCGGCGAGACCGCCCTGCTCACCCTGCTGGCGCAACACGACCCACCCACTGCCGTCTTCGTGGGCAGCGACACGCAGGCCGCCGGCGTGCTGGCCGCCGCGCGCCGTCTTGGCCGGCGCGTGCCGGCGGATCTGGCGGTGATTGGCTACAACGACATCGACCTCGCGGGCTACCTCGATCTCAGCACCATGCGCGTGCCGATGCGCGATCTGGGCCGGCAGGGCGTGGCCCGGCTGCTGGAGGTGATCGCGCAGCCGCCCGGTGCGCCCGTTACCACGCTGCTGCGCGCGGAACTGGTTGTGCGGGGGAGCAGCGGCGGCTGAGCGGGCGCGCCACTGCGACGGCGCGTCTGCAGCCGGCAGCGCCATGGTGTGATGCGCGCTGCCCACGCGCGGACGCCGGGCATGGTTCCTGAGTAAGGGGACACGCCGCTCACCATCTGACGAGCGACCAGAAGCAAGCCGGTTTTGGCGGGGAATCCTCCGTGCCCACGCCATACCCGGCTCTGCTGCCACGCGCCAATCGCCGCCAGGAGATCATTCCATGAGCCGTTCCTCGACCCCCGGATCCGCCGCGAAAACGCGGGCGCCCAAAGGACCCGCCAGCGCGACGCCGTCCCAGCCGGCCGAAAACGCCAAGACCCAGGACCTTGCAACCGACCTGGTGGATGGGGCTGGCCAGTTCCTGACCACCAACCAGGGGCTGCGCGTCAGCACCACCGACAACTCGCTGCGCGCGGGCGACCGCGGCCCAACCCTGATGGAGGATTTCCATTTCCGGGAGAAGATCACCCACTTCGACCACGAGCGGATGCCCGAGCGCGTCGTGCACGCACGCGGCGCTGGGGCGCACGGGGTGTTTCAGGTCTACGAATCGCTGGGGCACCTGACGCGGGCCGGGTTCCTGCAAGACCCCGGCGTCGAGACGCCCGTCTTCGTCCGTTTCTCGACCGTAGCGGGTTCGCGGGGCTCCGCCGACACCGCGCGCGATGTGCGCGGGTTCGCGGTGCGGTTCTACACCGATGAAGGCAACTTCGATCTCGTCGGCAACAACATCCCGGTCTTCTTCATTCAGGACGCCATCAAGTTCCCGGACCTGATCCACGCGGTGAAACCGGAGGCCCCGGACGAGATGCCGCAAGCCGCCACCGCGCACGATACGGCGTGGGATTTCTTCTCGCTCGTGCCAGAAACCACCCACATGGTGATGTGGGTCATGTCCGACCGCGCCATCCCGCGAAGTTTTCGCATGATGGAAGGATTCGGGGTTCACACCTTCCGGTTGGTGGACGCCGAGGGCCGGGGCCATTTCGTGAAGTTCCACTGGAAGCCCCTGCTGGGAGTGCACGGGCTGGTTTGGGACGAGGCCCAGAAGCTGGGCGGCAAGGACCCGGACTGGCTGCGGCGCGACCTGTGGGACGCCATCGCGGCGGGCGCGTTCCCGGAGTGGGAGCTTGGCCTGCAGGTGATCGGGGAGGAGGAGGAGCACGACTTCAGCTTCGATATTCTCGACGCCACCAAGCTCTGGCCGGAGGAACTGGTCCCGGTGCAGCGCGTGGGCAAGCTGACGCTGAACCGCAACCCGGACAACTTCTTCGCCGAAACCGAGCAGGTCGCCTTCCACCTCGGCAACATCGTGCCGGGGATCGACTTCACCAATGATCCGCTCCTGCAGGGGAGGCTCTTCTCCTACCTCGACACGCAGTTGAACCGCTTCAACGGCGCCAACTTCCACCAGATCCCGATCAACCGCGCCGTTTGCCCGGTCTTCAACAACCAGCGCGATGGCTACATGCGGCAGGATATCCCGGTGGGCCGCGCCACCTACTTCCCGAACTCGGTGGGCGATAACGCGCCGGCCCCGGCCAGCGAGGCCGAGGGCGGGTTCGTCAGCGAGCCGGTGGAGGTGCGCGGGCGCAAGGTGCGGGTGCGCAGCGAGAGCTTCGCCGACCACTTCACGCAAGCCCGCCTCTTCTACGCCAGCCTGTCCGCGCCAGAGAAGCAGCACCTGACGGACGCCCTGCGCTTCGAGCTGGGCAAGGTGCTGCGGCCGGCGATCCGGCAGCGGATGGTGGACAATCTGGCGATGGTGGACGGGGAACTGGCGCAGGCCGTCGCCGCGTGGATCGACGTTGACGCGCCGCAGGGAACCGCAGCGGGCGAGGCTTCGGTGCGCTTCAAGAAGCAGTCGATTGCTGCCTCCCCATCCCTGAGCATGGAGCAGCCGCCATCGGGGAGCATCGCCACCCGCAAGGTCGCCTTGCTGATCGCGGACGGCGTGGACGAGGGGGACGTGGCGGCGGTGCGCGAGGCGCTGACCGCCGAGGGCGCCATCTGCGAGACGATCGCGCAGCGGCTGGGCGCGGTGACCGGCGCTGGTGGCGGCGCGGTGGCGGTGGACAAGGGCGCGCTGACCGTCGATTCCGTGATGTACGACGCGGTGGTGATCCCCGGCGGCGAGGCCAGCGCCGCCGCGCTGGCCGCGATGCCGAAGGTGCGCGCCTTCCTGACAGAAGCGTACGGGCACGCGAAGCCGATTGCGGCAGCCGGGGCCGGCGTCTCCGTGCTGCAGGCCGCGCAACTCCCCGACCTCTCGCCGGATGCCGTGGCGCCGGGTGGCAGCGAGGACATGCTCGGCGTGCTGACAACAGCGGGACCCGCCAACGGGGATGGGTTCATGCCTGAGGTGATCGCCGCCATCGCTCAGCACCGCTTCTGGGACCGGCCCGGGCAGCTCTAGCGCCTGCTCCCACCCGCAGGCTGACAGGACCGCGCAAGACCTGCGCGGCTCCAACACGATCCGATGACGACGGACGCCCCAGCAACGGGGCGTCCGTTCGCGTGCGCCGGATCTGACGGCTCCCGGCGCCGCTTGTCGAGCGCGCCGGACGCCGGACGACTACCGGATAGACCCGGCGGCGTCGCCGATCTAACACCCCCAACAGGAGCCTGCCATGTCCGTGAGTTTCCCCAACGAGTCCCCTGGGTACCGCACGGCGCGCAACGCGCTCCTGGAGCAGGAGATCGCGCTGCGCCGCCAGACCGAAGCCGTGGCGGCCGCCCGCCGCGCGCTGCCTCCGGGTGGCGAGGTGACGCAGGATTACGTGTTCACCGCGCCCGGCCCGGATGGCGCGCCCACGCCCACGCGACTCTCCGAACTATTCACCGCCGGGCAGGACACGCTGATGGTGCTCCACGTGATGTATGGCCCGCGCATGGCGCAGCCATGCCCGATGTGCTCGATGTTTCTCGACGGCATCAACGGCGCGGTTCCGCATGTGAACCAGCGGGTGACCTTCGTGGCGGCGGCTGCGTCGCCACTGCCGCGCATCATGGAGGCCGCGCGGG
>JASGGF010000508.1:0-3542 GCA_047605145.1 Thermomicrobiales bacterium
GAGCCCAGCCTGTTTCCCAATACCTACCC
The DNA here is from genome assembly GCA_047605145.1 of Thermomicrobiales bacterium. Lineage (GTDB taxonomy): Bacteria > Chloroflexota > Chloroflexia > Thermomicrobiales > UBA6265 > JACCXM01. Next base: position 30 of record JASGGF010000508.1, read on the forward strand.
CAGTCAGCCGCGCATCGGGAGAGGGGAGCCGATTGGCGACGTCGGAGTGGAATTCGCTCGTCACCATGCCGAATCCACTGCAGGCTCCCAGGGCAAGAGCCCCTCTCCCGCGCATCGGGAGAGGGGTTGGGGTGAGGGCTCTTCGGCGCAAGGGCAAGGGGCTGGGGGTGAGGGTTCCCCAGCGTCACAAAGTCGCTCACAGCGCCCTCCGTTCGCCGGCGTCCGGCAGCACGAGGCCCGTCACCGGAACCGCCTCGCCGTCCGCCGCCGCCGCCTGCATCCGCCCCAGCGAGCGCGGGGTGAGCAGGGTCAGGGAGCCGCCGTAGGCGCGCTCCAGATTCGGTGCGGTGAAGGTGTCGGCGAAGGGCCCGGCGGCGATCAGCCGCACGTTCAGCAGCACCAGCCAGTCGAAGTAGTCCGGCGCGCTCTCGAGGTCGTGGTGCACCACCACCACCGTCTTCCCCTCGGCGCGCAACTGCTGCAGGATGGCGACGATCGACTTCTCCGTCGCCGCGTCGACGCCGGCGAAGGGCTCATCCATGAAGTAGAGCTGCTGATCCTGCACCAGCGCCCGCGCCAGAAAGACGCGCTGCTGCTGGCCGCCAGAGAGCTGGCTGATCTGACGGTCGGCGAAATCGACCATCCCCACCTGCTCCAGCGCGTGCAGCGCCCGCTCGCGCTCCGCCTTGCCGGGGCGGCGCACCCAGCCCAGCTGGCCGTAGGTGCCCATGGTGACGACATCGAGCGCGTTGGTCGGGAAGTTCCAGTCCACGCTGCCCCGCTGCGGCACGTAGCCGATCAGTCGGCGCTGCTTCGGGTCGGTGTGCCCGAAGATCTCCACCGTGCCGGCGGCCATCGGCACGAGGCCCATGATCGCCTTCAGCAGGGTGCTCTTGCCGGCGCCGTTCGGCCCGATGATGGCGGTGAGGGTGCCGGTGGGGATGGCGACGTCGATATCCCACAGCACCGGAGTCTCGCGGTAGGCCACCGTCAGGTCATGGACGCTGACGGCGGCGTCTTCATCGCGCGTGTGCGCAATTGGGCGGGCGGGGGCGGTGGCGGTGGCGCTCATGCGGCGCCCTCCTCGCTCAGCAGCGCGCCCACAATGGTGTCGATGTTGTGGGTGACCATGCCGATGTACGTGCCCTCGGGCGTGCCCTCCTGCCCCATGGCGTCGGAGAAGAGCTGCCCGCCGATGGCCACCTCCCAGCCTTGCGCCCGCGCGCCCTCCTGCACCGCCTCGATGGTGGCGGGGGAGACGCTGCTCTCCACGAAGATGGCGGGGATCTGGCGCTCCACGATGAAGGCGATCAGGTCCTGCACGTCGCCGGCGCCCGCCTCGGAGGCTGTGCTGATGCCCTGCAGGCCGCGCACCTCGAAGCCGTAGGCGCGCCCGAAGTAGTTGAAGGCGTCGTGCGCGGTGACCAGCACCCGCTGCTCCGCCGGCACGCGCTCCGCCTGCTCGCGCACGTAGGCGTCCAGCGCGGCCAGTTCCTCGCGGTAGGCGGCGCCGTTGGTCTGGAACGTGGCGGCGTCCTCCGGGAAGGCCTCCGCCATGCGGGCAATGACCTCGTCCAGCGCCTGCTGCCAGAGCGCGACATCGAACCAGACGTGCGGATCGTGCGCGTCGTTGATGACGATGAGATCCTCTTCGGGGATGTTCGCGGTGACGGCGAAGGTCGGCTTGCCGGAGCGCGCGATCCCCTCGAAGGTGTCGACCATCCGCCCCTCAAGGTGCAAGCCGCCGTAGAAGATGATGTCCGCGTTGCTGAGCGTATCGATATCGCCGCTGGTCGGCTTGTACAGGTGCGGATCGACGCCGGGGCCCATCAACGCGGTGACGCTCACGCGGTCGCCGCCGGTGTTGCGCGCCAGATCGCCGATCATACCGGTGGTGGTGGTGACGTTGATGATCTCCTGCGCGGCCGCATACGGGCGCCACGCAGGCGTGCCGCACAGGGCGCCCGCCGCCGCGATCCCGCCGCCAAGCAGGATGGCTCGTCGCGTAAAGGCCATGAGTTGGACTCCTTTGGTAGTGATACGGGTGAACTACTCAGGCTACTGGGGGAGATGCCCGCAGCAGCGCTGCGATGGGGGTGGTGGGAGGCCGCGGTATCCCTGCCGGGGCTCCAGACTGAACCATCCCCTCTGGGAATATATTTGTACCACACATGATTATATTTTAGCCAAGGCTAGATTTTGACGAATATGACACGCTGTCCCGTACCATGTTCCCCGCTCCCCGCTTCCCGCCACTGCCAGCTCACCGCCGCTCATCACGGCCCCTTCGCCACCGCGATCCCGGCCGCCGCCCCCTACCACGGCTTGCCCCACCCCGATGTCATTCCGAATCCGCAGATGAGGAATCGACCACCCCCAACTCCCGGGTCACGGCCCCAGCTCTCCGCTGCCCACCACGGCCTCCCTATCCACGATGTCGTCTCGGCGCAGGAGCGGCCGGGCGCCGCCAAGCCTCGCCGGACCGGCGCCCTCTCCGACCTCCGCCGCGAGCCAACCAAAAACGATGTCATTCCGAATCCGCAGATGAGGAATCGTCCACCCCCAACTCCCGGGTCATGGCGCCAGCTCTCCGACTCCCACCGCGAGCCCTCGCTACCGCCCGCTGCCTCCCCAGCGCGGTGGAAGGAGGAACGACGGGCGCCATGGCGGCGAGGCTTGGCGACGCGCGATTCCTCGACTTCGCTCGGAATGACCGCGTGGGGACGAGGACGCGCGGCGGCACGCGAAGAGTAGGCGCCGTGACCTTGCGGTTGGGGGTGCACGATTCCTTCGTCGTCGGAACGACAGCGTGGCAGGGGAGGCCGCAGCAGCAGGTGGAAGACTTGGCGCCTTGGCAGCGAAGATGGCAGCGGCCGCACGCGGCCATTGCCCGCCCACCACGCCACTCGCTCGGGCATCTGGCACAACTCCCGCGTGATCTCCCCGCGATACGCTCTGGCGACGCCTGTGCGGGCCGTGACCAGAAACACCATGACGAGCGAGGGGTGAGTGACAGCGTGAGCGTGAGCGAAGGGACCGAGACGACGAAGCGGGTGGCGCAGTCGGACTGGGTGGGGCTGCGGCCGGACGCCAATGGGCGGGTGCAGGCGCGCGTCTGGGCGCCCAAAGCCGCCGCGCTCAGCGTCGTGGTGGAGGGTGGCGCGGAAACACCGCTGGCGAAGGATGCGCACGGCTACTTCACCGGCGAGGTGGCGGGAGCCCGCGCGGGTGACCGCTACCGGTTGCGGCTGGATAACGCTTTGCTCGCGGACCCGGCCTCCCGCTTCCAGCCGGAGGGCGTGCATGGACCCTCGCAGATCGTGGATGACGCCGCGTTCGCGTGGCAGCATGACCAGTGGGACCTGCCACCGCGCCGGGAGTGGGTGATCTACGAGCTGCACGTCGGCTCATTCACGCAGGAGGGGACCTTCGCGGCGATCATCCCGCACCTGCCGTACTTGCAAGACCTCGGGGTGACCGCCATCGAGATCATGCCGGTTTCGCAGTTCCCCG
>JASGGF010000509.1:0-3537 GCA_047605145.1 Thermomicrobiales bacterium
TCGCGCCAAGCAGGGGCGCGGCAGCGGCAGCGCCCGCCGCCGCGATAAGCTCACGTCGGGTCAGGTGGGTGTTCGGCACGGAGCATCTCCTTCGATACGATGGGCAAGCAGCAGGATGACGATGCGGGCCTCGGGTTCCGTGTGCCCGTCCAGTATGAAGCATGCGGAATAGTGCTTACGCTACACACGCCACTATTGGCGACATCGGGATCGGGGGACGCTCTCTGAGAAGCCCTCACCCCCAACCCCTCTCCCGATGCGCGGGAGAGGGGAGCCGGTTGGCGGCCTCGCGGTGGACATGTGGCGTCACCACGCCGAGGGCGCCACCAATGTCCGGGGCGGCAAGCCCCTCTCCCGCGCATCGGGAGAGGGGTTGGGGGTGAGGGCTTCTCGGCGTCGCCAAGTCCCATAATCAGTCTACCTACCCCAGTCAGGCGACGTACTTGCGCGGGAGAGGGGTTGGGGTGAGGGCTTCCCCGGAGGGCTTTTCCCCCTACCCCAACGGCTGCAGCCGCGTCTGCTCCACCTCGGCCAGCAACGCCAGCATCCGCTGGTACGCCGCCTCCTGCTCCGCATCGCGCGAGGCTCCCGGCCACGCCAGATTGGTGGCTTGATTTGGGTCAGTCTCGCGGTCGTACAACTCCCACTCGTCCGGCGCGGAGCCATCCGGCGCGTAGTAGCGTGCGATGGTGTAGCGGCTATCGCGCACGGCGACGATGTGGTTCGCGCCGCGCACGTACGGCCCCCTCGGCTGCCCGCCCTGCCAGTCCGCGAACGTGAAGACCTGATAGTCAGGCGCCCCCGCCGCCGCCGGATCGAGGACCAGCGCGGCGTAATCGGCGCCCTGCCACTGTGGGTTGTCCAGCGGCGACCCGGCCAGCGCTGCCAGTGTCGGCGCGAGGTCGACATGCGACACCAGCGCGTCGCTCTGCGCGGCCTCTGGAAAGAGCACCGGGTTAGAGAAGACCAGCGGCACCCGGATCGACTCCTCGTAGGCGTTGAAGTTCTTCTGGACCTGTCCGCCGTGGGTCATCGCCATCTCGCCGTGGTCGGAGGTGAAGATGACCAGCGTGTTCTCCAGCAGCCCTTCCGCTTTCAGCGTATCCAGCACTTCCCCGAGGTAGGCGTCGGTCTCCTTCATCAGGTTGCCGTAGAAGGTGATGTAGTTCACCTGCTGCTCGGTGTCTTGGGGCTTCATCCGCGTGGTGAGCATCGCGAACTGCCGCTGCGCCGCCGGCTTCGTCGACAGGTCCTCATCGACGGTGGCCGGGAGGGTCATCCCCGTGTCCGCCAGCCACGTATCGTCGTAGCCGAACATCTGGAAGCCCGCCGGGTAGGCCAGCACATCGTGCGGGTTGACCAGCGAGACGGTGAGGAAGAACGGCTGCTCCTGCGCCGCCGCCGAGCGCAGGTAGGGGATAGCGCCTTCTTCGCCCTCCGCCACGTCGCCATCGTCGTGCATGAAGCGGTCGTCGTTATCGACCAGCCCGCCGCCGGCCTGACAGAGATACTGATTCTCCCCGGCGTCCTGCGGGTTCCAGCGTTCGAACCCGAAGCGCGCGAGGTCATCCGGAACCCAGCCCTGATTGGGGGTGCAGGGCGGTACCAGCGCGGGCGCTGTGTTGCCGTCCAGCGGCTTGCTGCAATGCCACTTCCCCTTGTAGGGCGTGGCGTAGCCCGCCGCCGCCATGATGCTCCCGAGGTTCGGCAGCTCCGCCGCCAGCTCCACCTGCGGGTACTGGTCCGCCGGCATATCCGGCTCCAGCGTCGCGGTCACCCCGTGCTGCGCCGGGAAGAGGCCGCTCATCATGGTGGCGCGGCTGGGGGAGCACATGCAGGAGTTGCAGATTGCCTGCTCGAAGCTGACGCCGTGCGCCTTCAGACGGGTCAGCGCCGGCAGGTTCGCCGCCTCCCAGCCGGGCGGGAAATGCTGCGTGTGGCGCTGCTGGTCCGTCATGAACAGCAGCACGTTCATGCCCTGCAATGGCCCTGCCGCCACTGGGGAGGCCTCCGGGGTGGCGTCGTCATGCGCGCCGGCGCCGACTGCGCCGAGCAGCGGCGAGGCTGCGGCTGCGCCGGCCACGCCCGCCGCCGCGATGAGGGAGCGCCGGGTGAGGTGCGTGGGCGTCATGGTGCATCTCCTTTGATACAGCAGGCTATCCGCCAGATGATGATGCGGTAAATGATCCCTGTGCGCGCAGTATGCGGCATCCTCACCCGGTGTCACGCGGCAGTGGCGCCCGCTCCGCGTGCCACCACAACCTCCCCCACCACGATGTCGTCCCGAGCCCGCAGGCGAGGGACCGCGCACCCCCAACTATCGGGGCAACGGCGCCAGCTCTCCGCCTCCCACCACGGCCCCCATCACCACGCTGTCGTTCCGAGCGAAGTCGAGGAACCGGGCGCCGCCAAACCACGGGGAGACGGCGCCGTCTCCGCGCCCCACCTTGGCTCCACCCCCACGATGTCGTCCCGATGCCGCAGCGAGGGACCGCGCACCGCCAACCATCAGGGCGACGGCGCCCGTCGTTGCGCTGCCACGCGCTGGGGTGGAGGAGGTGGGCGGTGACGAGGATTAGTGGTGGCAGGCGGAGAGCTGGGCCGTGACCTTGGGGTTGGGGGTGCGCGATTCCTCGCCTCCGGGCTCGGAATGACAGGGTTTGTGGCGACGGCGGGCGGTGGCACGCGGAGAGCTGGGCCGTGACCTTGGACTTGGCGGTGCGCGGAGTAGGCGCCGTGTTCCCGTTGGTTTGGCGGCGCCCGGTTCCTCGCCTGCGGGCTCGGAACGATAGCGTGGGTGGCGAGGGAGCGCGGTCGGGAGCGGAACGCCAGCGCAGGGTCGTTGGTGGCGGCGCATCGCGGGAGGGCGGGCGCATGGGGGATACTTCCCCCAGCTTCAGCGTCGCCGCTTCCGGGAGGAATGGTCCATGGCCTCGCCCCAACGCAAACTCCGCGAGCGCAACCTGTTCTGGCGGCTCGGCAACGCCCCCCAGCCCTTCAGCCCCCTCTCCGTGGCGAAGCACTCCCGGCTCGAAGGCGCCACCGCCGTCAACAGCGTTTGCCCCTACTGCGCCGTCGGCTGCGCCCAGCTCGCGTACGTCAAGGACGGCCAGTGCATCGACATCGAGGGGGACCCGCGCAGCCCCATCAACGAAGGTACGCTCTGCCCCAAGGGCGCCAACACCTTCCAGCTCACCCAGAACCCGCACCGCCCGCAGCAGGTCCTCTACCGCGCGCCCTACAGCGACCACTGGGAGGAGAAGCCGCTGGACTGGGCCATGCAGCGCATCGCCCAGCTCACCAAAGAGACCCGCGACGCCACCTTCATTGAAAAGGACGCCGACGGCGAGGTGATCAACCACACCCCGGCCATCGGGCACCTCGGCGGGGCCACGCTGGACAACGAAGAGAACTACCTCATCAAAAAGCTCTTCGCCACGCTCGGCATCGTGAGCATCGAAAATCAGGCCCGGATATGACACAGCGCCTCGGTGCCCAGTTTGGGCGCCGCGCCCGAGTGAGGCGCCCAAACTGGGC
>JASGGF010000510.1:0-3528 GCA_047605145.1 Thermomicrobiales bacterium
CGCAACGAAAAGCCCCTCTCCCGCGCATCGGGAGAGGGGTTGGGGTGAGGGCCGTCCGGGGTCAGGGTGAGGGCCCTCCGTGGTTGACTTGAGTGCCGTCCGGGGTCAGGGTGAGGGCCGTCCGGGGGCAGGGTGAGGGCCCTCCGTGGTTGGCTTGAGTGCCGTCCAGGGTTGAGGTGAGGGTTCTTCGCGGCCGCTAGCTCCCCGACACCGCCACCGCTTCCTGAATCGCCCGCCGCGTCAGCCCCCGCGCCACCCGGCGGCGGTACTCCGCCGAGCCGTGCAGGTCGTCCAGCGCCTCGATGTCCAGATCCACGAGGATCGCCGCCGCCGTGATCGCCGCGTCGTCGTCCGCCGCCGCACCGTTCAGCGCCGCCTCGGCCTCCGTCGCCCGCCACGGCACGGCCGCCATCCCGGTGCCACCGATGCGCGCATCGGTGATGCGGCCATCCTCGCCGATGGTAAGCAGCACGGCCACGCCAACGAGGGCATACCCGGAGGCCTGATTGGCCAGCTTCTGGTAGCTCCAGCCGGCGCCCGCCGGTTGCGCCGGCAGCTCGATGCGCGTCAGCACCTCGTCCGGCTCCAGCGCGGTGGTCAAGAAATCGAGGAAGAAGTCGGCCACGGCAATGCGCCGTTCGCCGCGCGGCCCCACCGCGACCATCGTCGCGCCCTGCGCCAGCAGCGCCGCCGGGTAGTCCGCCGCCGCGTCGGCGTGGGCCACCGCCCCGCCGATGGTGCCGCGATTGCGCACCTGCCGGTCGCCGACCTTGCTCGCGGTTACCGCCAACAGCGGCGCGGCACGGTCGATCAGCGCATCCTCGGTCAGCGCGCGGTGCGTCGTCAACGCCCCGATGCTGACGCCATCGGCGGTCTCACTGACGCCCTTCAGGTCGTCGATCCGCGCGATGTCGATCAGCTGGTCCGGCTCGGCCAGCCGCAGCTTCATGATTGGCAGCAGGCTGTGGCCGCCTGCCAGCAGCTTGGCGTTCTCGCCGTGCTCCTGCAGCAGCGCAATAGCGTCGTCAACGGTCGTGGGCCGGTGGTAGGCAAAGCTGGAGGGGTTCACAGGCTACCTCGCAATCGGCTCAGGCTCGGCGCCCGCTTCCAGCAACTCCGCCGCCCGGCGCACGGAGAGGATGATGTTGTGGTACCCGGTGCAGCGGCAGATATTGCCTTCCAGCCCGTGCCGGATCTCCGCGTCGCTCGGGTTCGGGTTCTCCTGCAGCAGCGCCACGGTGGAGAGCACCATCCCCGGTGTGCAGAAGCCGCACTGGACACCGTGCTGGTCCCAGAACGCCTCCTGCACCGGGTGCAGCGTGCCCTGCGGAGCCAGCCCCTCGATCGTCAGCACCTCGGCGCCATCGGCCTGCACGGCCAGCATGGTGCAACTTTTGACGATCTCGCCGTCCACCAGCACGGAGCAGGCCCCGCACTGGCTCGTCTCGCACCCGATGTGCGCGCCGGTCAGCCCAAGGTTGTCGCGCAGATACTGCACCAGCAGCAGGCGGGGCTCAACCGTCGCCTGACGTTCGCGGCCATTGACACGCAGCGTGATCGGAACGTCCACGCCAGCCTCCCTCTTGTTGCGTTGGTTCATGGAATGCGCTGCCGCGTGATTACGCGCCAGCCTTGCTCTCGAGGCAGGTGAAGAACTGCCCGACGATCATCTTGCCCGCCGGCTGCATCACCCGCCCGCCGACCCGCGCCAGCGTGCCGCGCACGTTCGCGTTGCCGGACCAGTTGACGATGGTGCCATCGCCGTCCGCGACCAGTTCCATGTGGCCCTCGCCGGAAATCTGCCCGGCCGGGCCCTTGCCCTCCACCGCCATGCGGTAGGAGTTCGGCTCATCCTGACTGTGGATACGCACTTTGCCCTGATAGGTGCCCCGGATGGCGGCCACGCCGATCTTCATCGTGGCCTCGTACTCGTCCGGCCCGACTTCATTGAAGGCTTCCACCCCGGGCAGGCACTGCTGCAACACTGCCGGATCGAGCAGAAGCGCCCAGACACGCTCGCGCGGCGCGGAGAACCGGTGCTGCCCACTGAGTTCCATGAGGGAGGTGTTGCTCCTTGCTGGCGGAGGAGCGCCAGCCGTCTGCGGACCTCGCAACGAGGCCGAAATCCGCCCGGCAGTGTAGCACGGCCCCTCCCGCATCCCCGTTTCGACAGCGCCGCCGCGCCGCATGATAATGAGGCGACAGCGGTCTCGCAGCAACGAATCTGCGGACATCGGAAAGAGGGCAACCATGGTCGCGTCCAGTCCCGTGCGCATCGAACAGGGCCGTATTGACGAGCTCGCGACGAAGGAGCAGAAGCGGCTCGATGACAGCACCCGCAAGTCGGGCGAGATGTACGAGCGCGCCCGGCGCACCCTCGCCGGCGGCGTCGCCTCCTCCTATCAGGTGCGCGATCCGTGGCCGATCTACATCAACGAGGGGCGCGGCTCCAAGGTCTGGGACGTCGACGGCACCGAGCGCATCGATTACCACAACGGCTTCGGCTCCATGGTGCAGGGCCACGCCAACCCCTACATCGTTGAGGCGGTCCAGAAGCAGGTGGCGCGCGGCACGCACTTCGCCGCCCCGGTGGAGGACGGCATCGTCGTCTCCGAGGACCTGACCCGCCGCTTCGGCCTGCCGCAGTGGCGCTATGTCAACTCCGGCTCCGAGGCGACCATGGACGCCATGCGCATCGCCCGCGCCTTCACCGGCCGCGACACGGTGGTTAAAATCTTCGGCTCCTACCACGGCCACCACGACTACGCGATGGTCTCCATCTCGGTGCCGTACGACAACATCGGCGACCGCGAGAACTACGCCTCGCTGCCCTACGGCGCGGGCATCCCGAAGGCCGCCAGCGACCTAACCATCCCGGTGCCCTTCAACGACGCCCCGGCCATGGAGCGCCGCATCCAGCGCCTCTTCGAGGAAGGCCGCCCGCCGGCCTGCGTCATCATGGAACCCGCCATGATGAACCTCGGCGTCGTGCTGCCGGAGCCCGGCTACCTCGAGGCCGTCCGCGAGCTGACCGCCCGCCTCGGCGTGGTCCTCATCTTCGACGAGGTCAAGACCGGCCTCTGCGTCGCCGCTGGCGGCGCCACCGAGAAGTTCGGGGTGCTGCCGGACATGGTGACCATGGCCAAGGCCCTCGGCGGCGGCCTCCCCTCCGGCGCCATCGGCGGCTCCGAGGAAGTCATGGAGGTCGTCAACAACGGCAGCGTCTATCAGGTCGGCACCTACAACGGCAACCCGCTGACCATGGCCGCCGCCCGCGCCAGCCTCGAGCACGTCCTCACGCCCGAGGCGTATGTCCATCTCGACAAGCTGAACGACCACCTGATGGCTGGCTGCGACGCCATTCTGGCGAAGTACAACCTGCCCGGCTACACCGTCGGCATCAGCTCCAAGGGCTGCGTCACCTTCTCCCCGGAGAAGATCACCGACTACCAGTCGTTTCAGGCGACGGCGCAGGGCGAGCTGATGCCGACGGTGTAGCCGGGCAGGTTGTACTTCGCCAGAATGGCG
>JASGGF010000511.1:0-3526 GCA_047605145.1 Thermomicrobiales bacterium
CGTTCCAGCTGATGCAGTTCATGGGCAGGATGCGCGTTTGCGCGTCCTCCTCGGCGATGCCGGCGATGCCGCGCTGGAATTCGGCGCGGGCGAAGCGAAGCTGCTCGACGAGGGGATGGGGCATTGGGCTCTCCTCGGCCTGAATCACGGCATGGGTCGCACGGAGCGGCGTGTATTCTGGCAGGAAAACGGCTGGCGCACACTGGTGTGAGACACGGCCCGGGCCGCGCCGCGACTGGCCACGCGGCGCAGCGCCTCCGGGCGGCGCAGGGAAAGGCTGCCAAGGCTGCCAACTTTTGCGGGTGGGGGTGGTTGGCAAGCTTGGCGGCTGTTGACGCCCCGCCGCCCCCTTCGTAGGATGCCCGGCAGTGCAGTGATCATCAGAGGAGCATCCTGTGAGCGAAACAGAAACGGCGAATGCCGAGGCCTGGCGCGGCAAGGTCGGCAAGCTGACATCCGAGGAACTGGACGCGTTCCTGGCAGGCGGGCATGTGGCCCGGCTGGGCGTGCTGGATGGCAAGGGCTGGCCGTATGTCGTGCCCACCTGGTACACGTGGGCGGACGGCGGCTTCTACATCGTGCCGCGCGCGCGCTCGAAGTGGGCGCAGTACATGGCGAAGGATGGCCGGGTCTCGATCTCGCTGGATTCCAACGAGCCACCGTACATCAAGGTGCAGACGCAGGGCACGGCGGAGCTGCTGGAGGAGCCGAACACCGGTGGCCGCTGGGTGGAGATCGCCAACGAGATGTCGGTGCGGTACCTCGGCGAAAACGGCCCCAAATACCTCGAACCGACGCTGACCGAGCCGCGCTGGCTCTTCTTCGTCCGCCCGACGATGCTGCAGACGTGGCAGGGCGTGGACTGGGCGAAGAAGTACAAGCACGGGGAGTGGGGCGCGGCGTAACGAGGGGGGTGGCGGCGCTGCGCGCCTCCCCGATGTCGTCCCGAGTCGTCATGCCGGGGCCGGCGCCGCCTCGGCATGAACATCTGTCTTCAGGAACCGTCCCGACACCTGTTTCCACACCAGTCCGCAGACGAGAGACCGCGCGCCACCTCCCTTCGAATACACCGCGCCCTCTTTCCGACTTCCACCACGGCTTCCCACTCTCCCCATGTCGTTCCGAATCCGCAGATGGGGAACCGCGCACCCCCGACCATCGGGGAGACGGCCCCACTCTCCGACTTTTGCCGCGAACCTTCGCTTACACCCTTCCAAATATCACCCCACCGGATAGGCTGGCGCCCGTGGCCGACCTCCCCGGCCGCTCGTGGTGGGGCGCGGAGAGTTGGAGCCGTGACCATGGAGTTGGGGGTGCGCAGTCCCTCGCTGCGGCATCGAGACGACATGAGGGTGGCGGCAGAGCGCGGTATCAAGCTACGAGCGGCGCCGTGTTGGCACGCATGGGCGCCGCCACAGAAGTATCGGGTGGACGGAGTTTGCGGACAGCGCGGACACTTGCCCGCTTGGTTTCACTCCTGAAACCAGCAACATCTACGGGTGCGTTGATCGGCGCTCTCCACGTACGCTGTGGTTCTGTCGTGTGCGGAATGCGCCACCGTGTCTCCGGGAGTTCTCGCCTTGGACCTCAACCGCTTCGACGATCTCGCCCGGTCCCTCTCGGCGCCGGATTCGCGCCGCAGCCTGCTGGCACGGTTGACGGCCCTGCCGTTTGCGGGTGGGCTGCTCGCCATCCTCGGCGCCGAGGAGAGCGAGGGAAAGACCGGCGGCGGCGGCGGAAGACGCGGCACAAACGGCGGAAGGACCCGGGATCACGCAAGCGCAATGGCAAGCGGGACGGGAAGCGCCGCAAACCTCCCGTGACTCCTGTGGCGCCCGAGCCCCCCACCCCGTGCCAACCCGAGACCGCGGCGCGGACGTGCGCCGGCAAGTGCGCCTCGGTCGCGAACAATTGCGGCCAGACCGTTGACTGCGGCTCATGCGATTGCGAGCCCGCCTGCGATGAGTGCGCCACCTGCCAGAGTGGGCCAGGCGCCCCCGGCGCGTGCGTTCCGCTGACTGCCGGCACGCCCTGTGGCGACGCCACCACGTGCAGCGCCGGAACCGTGAACCCGCAAGGTGGCTGCAATGGCGCCGGGGTCTGCGTGGCAGCCGCCCCCATCTCCTGCTGGCCTTACTCCCAGTGTGACGGTAACGCCTGCGCCACCTCCTGCGCCACTGATGGAGATTGCTCTGCGGGTCTGTTCTGCGCGAGTGGCGGTCAGTGCGTGGCGCCCCAGCCGGATGGGCAGCCCTGCGACCGCGCCGGGCAATAATCATCCGGCTTCTGCGTCGACGGCGTCTGTTGCATGAGCGCCTGCGATAACGGCCCCTGCTGGACGTGCAATGATCGCGGCTCGGCCGGGTTCTGCTTCGTCAAGCAGACTGGCGCCTCATGCGGCGGCGGCAACGTCTGCTGCGGCCAAACGTGCCAGCAGTGCTGCGACTACGAAGACTGCAGCGGCGTCACGCCGATCTGCGAGAGCGGAACGTGCGTTGCCTGCTCCGCCAGCAATCCTTGCCCGGCTGGCGAGTGCTGTCAGGCAAACGGCTCATGCGTGGCTTACTGTCCGGCGTGCCAGACGTGCTCCGCCGGGCTCTGCGTGGCGGACACCAGCCTGTATCACACCTGCGATGGCCCCTGCCCATCCGGTACGTGGTGCAACGCAGGCGTTTGCGCCTCCATCGCGTCCACCGTCAAGATTCCGGATTGCCAGAGCCTGTGCGGCGGCGACACCACCGTCTGCGGCGAAACCGTCACCTGTCCGAGTTGCGCTTTATGCATCACCCAAACCGGGTGCGGCTTCGCGGACTTGCAGAATGGCCCCGCCGGCCCGGGATTGTATTGCAGCTTTTCGACTGGCGATTTCGCGTGCACGGACAATGCCTCGTGCGCGCAGCACGCGCCATTCAGCTACTGTCGGTCGAACCCCGACTTCAGGTTCTGTGCCCGCATTTGCCCGTACTAAAAGGGACGCCGGCCTGTAGGCATCAGGGGGGAGCAACGGCCTGCCCCCCCTGCCACGGCATCTTGCCCCCTGCGTTGCGCGCTAAATGTCGTCCGGGCGCGTCCCCTCCGGCACGTCGTCGTCGAAGTCGTCGGGGAGGCCGTCGTCCAGTGACAGGACGCGCACCTGCGCCGCCTCGATCACGTCGTCGTCCATCAGCGGGGGCAGGCCGCGTGGCAGCATGATTTCGGGGTTTTTCGGGAGGACGGTGGCCTGTACACCGGCCTTGAGGGGCTTGCGCTCCTCGCCGATCTGGTAGCGCAGCGCGCGCATGTCGGTATCGACCTTGTTCAGCTCCACGCGCATCGTTTCCATGTGGTCATACTGCGAGCGCACGAAGCGGGTGTACGGCGCGATGGCCTCGTTGACGCGGGCCACGGAGCGGGCCAGCTCGTGCTCGAAGGTCTCGCGCATTACCTGCACGACGCGGCCTTCCAGCTCCTCCGCCTTGACGTGGAAATCGCGCCGCGCCTGCCGCCGCTTGTTCGGCAGCACGAAGAGGCCGAGGCCGGCCAGCAG
>JASGGF010000512.1:0-3479 GCA_047605145.1 Thermomicrobiales bacterium
CGGCCAGCAGGATCATGGCCCCCAGCAGCACCAGCGCCGCCAGCGAGACCCGTTGCCGCGCGAAGCGGCGCCATGTGTCCTGCCACCACGAGGCGGCGGGGCGCTCTCTCCCGGGCAACGCGCCCGGCAATGGCGGGGCCAGCGCGGTGGCCGGGTCGGCGGCGGACATCGCCTGCGCCCCGGCCGCTACTGCAGCACGCGCGGGTAACTGGCGACCCAGCGCCGCGCGGCGTGCTGCACGCCGTCCACCTCGATCTCGACGTGCAGGGTGATAGTGAACGCCTCCGCCGTGCTGGTGATCTGCCCCCGTGTTTGTAGCTCGATGGTTTGGCCGGGCCAGCGGTAGATGTAGGTGTGGTGGCCGCGCATCCACGCGTGGGCCGGGTCGCGCTCATCGACGAAGGCCGTGCCGCTGGTGTGGCTCTCGTGGACATAGCCGGGGTCCGGTTCGCTAACGCCGTGGCTCTCGATGGTCACCTCAGCGTGGCCGCGCATCAGGTCGCGCGTCACCCGCCACGGTCGCGGCTGGCTGCCTGACGCGCCGGATTGCGGGAAGGTGGAGGGCCGGAAATCGACCGGCGGCAGAGCTTCGTCCGGCGGCGGCGCGACCGGCAGCGTCAGGGTGGCGCCATCCGGCCCGCCGAGGATGATCTCGCTCGTGCACAGCGTGGGCGCGGGCCACGCGTTCGGGAAATCGGCGTGGGAGATGGAGAGCCGCACCCGGTGGCCGGGGGTGAAGCGCCAGCCGGTCTCGTCGAGGTCGATGGTGAAGGCCGTGGGCTCACCCGGCGTCAGTGGCGCCGGATCGGTGTGCGACGCGCGGTGCGCGGCGTTCAGCACGCCCTTGGTGATGAGGGCGGAACTGCCATCCGGCGCCACCTCGCAGAGGCGGGCGGCGAACGTGGTCACCGGCGCGTCCGTGGCCGCCGTGAAGGTCAGGCGCGGGCGGCCAAGGATCTCCAGCGGCTCCGTCAGTGGCGGGCTGGTGAAGACGGCGGAGTACGCCTCCTCCTGCCGCTGATCGCCCGGCAGCACCAATGGCGAGCCGGCGGAGAACATGCCGAAGGCCATGCCCACCGCCGGGTGCGTCTCCACGGTGGCCGTGCCGGGCTCCACCTCCCCGGCCGTCAGCGCATCGGCGCCAAGACGCCACGTAACCTCCTCGCGGCGCGCGGGCGGCCACGCGGTTTCGTAGCGCCAGAAGCCGGAGGTGTGTGGGCGGTTGCTGGCGGGCGGGTCGTACTCCTGCACGTAGAGGGCGATGGGAGGCTCGGCCATGATCCCGTTGTCGATGCCCTTCAGCCAGTAGTCGTAGAAGCGGGTCATCTCGCGGAAGTGGTCGATGCGTGGCCGCGGCGGCCCGATGTGTGGCTGCCGGTGCCCCCACGGCCCGACCATCGCCTTCTTCGGGCAGCTCAGGTGCTCGTACGTGCGCAGGGTGCAGTTCGTGTAGCCATCGCGCCAGCCGCCGATCAGGTACGTAGCGCACTCAATGGCGGCGTAGTTCTCGCAGAGCGAGCCCTGCCGCCACTGCTCGTCCAGCGTGGGGTGCGCCAGCCAGCGCAGCAGCCACGGCTCGTTCTGCAGCAGCCCTTCCCAGATGCCGGCCCAACGCTCGCCGGTGAGATCGGGGCGGGGCGGCAGCAGATTGCGCCCCACCATCATCAGGCCGTACGTCCCCACGTCGTACAGCATCTGCATCTGCCCGCCCTTGTAGTGGCAGTCGTCGGTGTAGCGGTTGTCGGTGAAGTACATGGGGCAGATCGCCTTCAGGGCCGGGGGGCGGTGCATGGCGACCTGCAGCGAGTTGAACCCGCCGTACGAGGTGCCGAACATCCCCACCGCGCCGGTCGACCACGGCTGCTCCGCCAGCCACGCGATGGCCGCGACGCCGTCCAGCTGCTCCTGCAGGCAGTATTCGTCTTCCGCTACGCCCTCGGAATCGCCTGTGCCGCGCACGTCGATGCGCGCCACCACGTAGCCGCGCTCCGCCATGTAACGATGGCCGAAGTAGCCATCGTGCCCGACGTCATTCTTGCGGTACGGCAGGTACTCGATGACCACCGGGAACTGGCCGGGGGCATCTGGCATGAACAGGTCAGCCGCCAGAGTCACGCCGTCCGGCATGGGGATGCGCACGTTGCGCTGGCGGCGCAGCGGAAAGATCTCGTCGCTCGACGAATCAGAAGGCGCCACACTCACGCGATGATCCCTCGTTGTTTCGGCCAGTGATATCAACGCTCGCCGCAGTGCGCGAAAATGGGTGGAGATGGAGGAAGCGCAGCGGTTCTCGGCGCCTGCAACCTATCATGCACTTCGAGACTGAGCAAGCGTTTCATACGTCCGGGTTGCGGGCGTTTTACGAGCGTGACAGACGAGCGCAGGAGAGTACCGCGATGTGTACGCGCGCACTTTGGCCAGACGCGAACGGCGCGGTGGTGGTTGGCCGCAACATGGACTGGGTCGATGAGCTGGGCACCGCGCTCTGGGTGCTGCCGCGCGGGCAGGAGCGCACCGACGCGCTCGGCGGCAAGATCACGTGGAAGTCGAAGTACGGCAGTGTGATCGCCAGCCAGCACGACATGATCGGCGCGGACGGCATGAACGAGGCCGGGCTGGCCGGGCACCTGCTCTGGCTGGCGGAATCGGACTACGGCACGTTCGACCCGGAGAAGCCGGCGCTGGGCATGAGCGTCTGGCTGCAGTATCTGCTGGACAACTTCGCCACCGTCGATGAGTGCGTGAAGTGGATGGAAGAGACCGACGTGCAGGTGGTCTCCATGGTCGATCCCATTTACGGCCGCAGCATCACCCTGCACCTCGTGCTGGAGGACGCCACCGGCGATTCGGCGGTGATCGAGTACATCGGCGGCAAGATGGTGATTCACCACGGGCCGGAGTACACGGTGGTCACCAACTCCCCCGCCTACGACGAGCAACTGGCGAACGTGAAGCGCTACGTCGGGTTTGGCGGCGATCTGCCGATCCCCGGCAGCACCGAGGCGAACGACCGCTTCGTGCGCACCGCGTTCTACCTCGACCGCCTGCCGCAGCCGCACAGCGAGGCGGAGGCGATGGCCGCCATCCTCAGCATCATGCGCAACGCGGCCCAGCCCTTCGGCGCGCCCGATCCGGAGCGCCCCAATATCAGCACCACCGTCTGGCGCACCGCCGCCGACCTGACCGGCAAGCGGTACGTCTTCGAGTCCTGCTACAGGCCGAACATCATTTGGGCAGATCTCGACAAGCTGGACTTCTCCGAGGGCGCGCCCAGCCGCAAGCTGGACGTGACCGGCGTGGAGTGGCTGACGGGGGATGTCAGCGAGCAGTTTCAGGAGCGCCCGACGCTGCAGTTCCTGCCGGTGCCGGTCCCCGGCGCCTGAACAGCACAGGAGTATGGGTTGGGGCGCGCGGTGTGAATCGGCGAGGATCTGGCGCCCCGAACGGCCCTCACCCCAACCCCTCTCCCGATGCGCGGG
>JASGGF010000513.1:0-3448 GCA_047605145.1 Thermomicrobiales bacterium
CCAACGGAGGCGAAAACAGGACGGCCCGGAGCGCTCGCGCTCCGGGCCGTTCCATTGCCAACGAGAAGACGGGCTATCAGCAGCCGCTGACGTTGCCGCTGCAGTTCGTCCCGCTGTTGCCGCTGACCGAGCCACCGTTGACCACGAAGTTCGCGGCTCCGCTCCCCTCGATGCCCGTGCCGGTGTTATTCGTCACCTTGCTGCTGCTGTCCATCGTTTGCGCCGAACCCGCCAACAGGATGGCGCGGATACCGGCGCCCGCCGCGGCCGTGTTCGTGGTGATCGTCGTGCCGGTGATGGCGAGGTTCGCGTCTTCGACGAAGATGCCGCCGCCCTGCGGCGTCCCGCCAGTCACGCTGTTCGCGCTGATCGTGGAATTCGCGATGGTGTGATTCACCCCGGCCCCGACAAGCTGCAGCCCTCCGCCGCTACTGCCGGATGCGATGTTGTTCGACACGGTGGAGCCGGTCATGGTCAATGGCCCGGTCGCGTAGATTCCGGCCCCGATCGGCGCCTTGTTGTTATCGATCACGCAGTCAGCAACCGTAATGGCGCCGCCCGCCGAGCCATCGATTCCACCGCCAGCTGCACTGGCGACGCCGCCCGTCATCCGCAGCCGGGAGAACGTGACGGTGGGAGCCGCGCCCAATGTGAACACCGACACCATGCCGGACGCTTCGATCACCGTGTTGGTACTGTCGCCCGATCCACCGCCCGCCCCGTAGAGCTGGGTGTTCTGGTTGATGGTAAATGCGCCCGAGTAGCGTCCTGGGCAGACACGGATCTTGCCACCAGACGCCAGCGCCGTCGTCAGCGCCGTGCCACAGGTTGCCGGGTTCCCGCTGCAGGTGACATCGCACGTCTCGCACGTTCCGTTGACGCAGACACTGCCAGACGAGCACCCGGGGCACTGGCCCCCGCAGCCATCGTTCCCGAAGCAGGAACCCGCCGGGCAGTTCGGCGTGCAGGTGCAGGCGCCATTCGTGGCGCCCTTGCGGCGCAGGCGGCGCTTCTTGCGCGGGCTCTTCGCCGTCACCGTCTTGCCGTTCAGGCAGTATTCCTTCCGCCGCTTGCGCCGCCGGCGCCGGTGCTCGGCATCGACATCGTCCTGCGCGGCGTCAGCGCCGGCGGTCAGGCCCGCGCCCAGCGCGACGCCGGCCAGCAGGCCCAGCACCGAGCGACGACGGAGCGCCGTGCTCGCGTTCCGGGCGAGTTCATCGAATGCCGTGTAATCCACGTAGAAGCTCCTGTCTCAGCAATGCGGAGGGACGGTGTGCCTACCGATCTTACGTCCCTTAACTCCTCGCCACCCCGTTGTGTTTCGACGGGCGCGGCCGCAGCGCGATCACTCGCCGCAATGGGCGCCGGGCGAGGTTCGGGGCAATGCCGTACTATCCGGCAGAGACCGGCACACGCAGCGGAGGAACTGTTCGATGGCGGCAACGGAACGGCCCCGGCTGGCGATCACCCTTGGGGACCCGGCAGGAATCGGGCCAGAGGTGGTGCTGAAAGCGCTGACGCACCCGGAGGTGTACGCGCAGAGTGACCCGCTGGTGATCGGGGACCGCCGGGTGCTGGAACAAACCATCGCCGCGCTGGGCCTCCCCCTGCGGATCGAGTCCGTTACCAGTGTCTCTGGCGCCGAGTTCGCGCCGGGTGTGGTCACGCTGCTCGATCTGGAAAACGCCGATCCGGCCACCTTCGCGGTGGGTGAGGAATCAGCGGTGGCGGGTGGAGCCGCGGTCGATTACGTCTTCCGCGCCTGCGATCTGGCGATGGCTGGCGAGGTCGATGCCATCGTCACCGCGCCGCTGAACAAGGCCGCCATGCACATGGCCGGCTACACCTACGCCGGGCACACGGAACTGCTCACCGAGCGCACGCACGCGCCGCGCGTCAGCATGCTGTTGATCGGCCCCGGCCTGCGCGTGGTCCACGTCAGCACGCACGTTGCCTTGCAGGAGGCCATCGCCCGGGTCACACCGGAACGCGTCGGCGAGGTGATCCAGCTCGCGTACGACGCCTGCCGGGCGCTGGGCATCGCCGAGCCACGCATCGCGGTGGCCGGGCTGAACCCGCACGCCAGCGAGGGCGGCCTGTTCGGCAACGAAGAGGCGGAGCGCATCATGCCCGCCATCCTCGCGGCGCGGGCGCGCGGGCTCAACGTCAGCGATCCGCAGCCACCTGATACGGTCTTCCTGCGCGCGACGAAAGGGCATTACGACATCGTGGTGGCGCAGTACCACGATCAGGGCCACATTCCGATGAAGCTACTGGCGTTCGATTCGGGCGTGAATGTGAGTTACGGTCTTCCCGTAATTCGCACGTCCGTGGATCACGGCACCGCGTTCGACATCGCTGGTAAGGGGATTGCCGGCGAATCGAGCATGCTGGCCGCCATTGACGTCGCGGTGCAGATGGCCAACGCCCGCGCAGCAGTCACCGCGCCATGACAATGCTGGCGATTGTCGCCGACGACCTGACCGGCGCCGCCGACACCAGCGCCTGCTTCGCTGACGCTGGCTGGCGTACGGTTATCCCGTTTACGGCGGTGGCGCCCGGCGATGTCGATGTGCTGGCCCTCAGCACCGAGAGCCGGGACATGGCGGCATTCGAGGCGGCGGAGGCGGTCAACCGCGCCATCCTGCGCATGGCCGCCAACTCGCCGCCGCGCTGGGTCTACAAGAAGGTCGATTCCGCCATGCGCGGCCACCCGCGTGACGAGTTGCTGGCCGCCATGAACGCCGTCGGCACGCGGAGGGCGCTGGTGGCGCCGGCGTTGCCGGCGGAAGGACGCACCACGCGCGGCGGGCGGCAGTACATCAACGGCCTCCCCTTGCAGGCCAGCTCGTTGGGGAGCCCCCACGGCGCATCGTCACTGCTCGACCTTTTCGCCAACGACCATGACCTGCCGGTGATTCATCTCCCGTTGGGGCTGGTGCGCCAGCACCCGGCGGCCGTCAGCGAGTGGCTGTCGGGGGAAGAGGACGGCATCCTCGTCGCCGACGCGGAGACAGACGCCGATCTCGACACGCTGGCCCGCGCTGCCGCTGCCAGTTCGCTGCGTGTGCTCTGCGGCGCAGCGGGTTTCGCGCGGCGGCTGGCGGTGGCGCTGCCACCGGGTCCCCGCCGGCCGCCGCTGCCCGGCGCCGAGCGGCCGATTCTGGTGGTGGCCGGCAGCCAGCATGCCTCCACGCGCCGCCAACTGGAGGTATTGGCCGAAGCGGGCGCGGCGATCGTGCAATTGCCACAGGCCGCCATCGATGACCCGGCCTCATCGCTGACGGACGCGATCACTGCGGTGGCCAGCCACCTCGCGGCCGGGCGCACGACGGCAGTGACCACGGTTGGCCTGACGCCGTCCGCCAGCGGCGAACGCACTGTGGCGGCGCGGCTGGCGGAGGCCGCGACAGCGCCGGGCGTGCGCGAACGCGCGGGCGGGCTGGTG
>JASGGF010000514.1:0-3433 GCA_047605145.1 Thermomicrobiales bacterium
GCGCTGGCCGGGGTGATCGACCCACTCGCAGGTGATCTCGCCGGTGGAGGCCTCCGCGCCGCGCGCCCGCAGGCGGTTCCAGAGCATCCGGTCGAGGTCGTCGGTGGTCAGCTCGGCGCGTTCCAGCCAGCGGTCGGGCGTGCGGCGGTGCATGGTCTGCACGAGTTGCAGGGCCTCGTTGTGGGCGTGGTCGGCGGCGTAGCGGTTGTAGGAGTGGCGCAGGCCGGAGGAGGCCAGCGCGAGATCCGGCTGGTTGGTGAAGCACGCCGCCAGCGAGGCGAGATGCCCCGGGTAATAGACGTCGTCCGAGGGCAGGTAGGCGATCAGCTCCGCGCGGGCGGCGTCGAGGCCAGCGTTCAGGGCGCGGCCAAGGCCCGCGTTGCGCGGGAAGGTGATGAGGCGGACGCGCGGATCGGCGAGGTAGGGCTGCACGACCTGCTGCGTGTCGTCCGGCGAGCCGTCATCGACGATGATCAGTTCCCAATTGGTCAGCGTCTGGTCGAGCAGGCTTTGCACGGCGCGGGGCAGGAAGCGGGCCTGCTTGTAGGTGGGCATGACGACGGAGACGACGGGAGAAGGTGCAGCTGAGGGTGGGGTATCGGGCATTTGGGCTCCAGTTCGGGTAGGTACGGCCGAATGACGCAACGGCGGTCTCCCGCGAGATTGCTCGCACGATGCTGACGGCGCCTCGCCGCGCGTGGGACATCCCACCGCGATGGGTCGCAGCCAGGGACTCGGCTCTCCGATTGCCACCCCCAATGTCGTCCCGACGCAGGAGGGATCGACCACCCCCAAGTCCAAGGTCACGGCGCCCTCTCTCCGACCTCTACTCCGACCTTCGCCACCACCATGTCGTCCCGACCGCAGGAGGGACCGCGCACCCCCAATATGCGGGGAGACGGCCCAGCTCTCCGCATGCCACCCCGGCGGTGGACATCGGAAGGAAGGGAGCCGGGGTAGCGATGCTTGGCGGTGCGCGGTCCCTCGTCTGCGGACTCGGGACGACATCGGGGTGGGACCGGTCGTTGTGGCACGCGGAGAGTGGGCGCCGTGACCTTGGGTTTGAGGGTGCGCCGGTCAGTTCCGGCCGGTCAGCTCGCCAGTTGCGCCGGTGGCTCCGGGTCCTCTTGCAGCGGCAGACCGGCCAGTTGCTCCCGCGCAGCGACACAGAGGCTGTGGGCTACGATCAGGTGGGCGTCCTCCACCACCTCCATGGAGTCCGAGGGCACCGCGACGGTGACATCGCTGAGCGCGCGCAGGGCGCCGCCGGCGCGACCGGTCAGGGAGATGACGGTCAGGCCCAGCGCCTTGGCTTGCTGCACGGCGGCGACGATGTTCGGCGAGGTTCCGCTGACTGAGATGGCGACGAGCACATCCCCCGGCCGTGCCAGCGAGACCAGTTGCTCCACGAAGACGCGCTCGAAGCTGTTGTCGTTCGCCCACGCGGTCATCACCGGCACGTTGTCGGTGAGGGCGACGGCGTGAAAGGTGGGGGGCCCGCCGCGCCGCGTGCCCTTGCTCAGGTCGCAGGTGAAGTGGGAGGCGGTGGCAGCGCTGCCGCCATTGCCGATGGCGAAGACCACGCGGCCCCGCGCCTGACACGCGAGCAACGCCTCTCCGGCGCGCTCCAGCGCGGGCAGATCGACATCGCGCGCCACCCGCGCGACTTCGCGCCAGTAGTGTTCGAGGCGGAGGGAGAGGGGCGGTTCAGGGCTGGTGGAGAAGGGCGGCATCGGGGAGCTCTCGTTTCCAGACGCGGTCGCCGCGCCAATCATCCTCGCGAAGATCCGGCGTGGCGAGAGCCCCGCCGTGGTCGAAGATCACGCCCACCGGGCGCAACCCGGCGCGTTGCAGCGCGGCGCTGATGGCGGCGCGGCGCTCCGGCGGGGCGCAGAGCAGCAGGTGGCCGCCGCCACCCGCGCCGGCGATCTTGCCGCCGTAGGCGCCCAGCGAGCAGGCCAGCGCGTACCAGTGGTCGATATCGGCGGAGGTCACGCCGGCCGCGAGGCCGCGCTTCAACTGCCAGCTGGCGTCCAGCAGCGCGCCGAAGCCGGCGATGTCGCCGGCGCGGAGGGTGGCGGCCATCTCGTGGGCGATGCCCTTTAGCTGGTGCAGCCGCGCGATCACTTCAGCGTCCGAGCGGGAGGCGGCGCGCTGCGCCCCGAGCACGGAGGCGGAATCGCGCGTGCGCCCGGTGGCGAACAGCAGCAGGCTGCCCTGCAGGGCGCGCTCGTGCGCGAGGGCGAGGGCCAGCGGTTGCGCCGCGACACCGCTCGCCGCGAAGGTGAGGGTGTTGAGGCCGCCCAACGCCGAGGCGTACTGATCCTGCCGGCCGATGGGGCGGCTGAGCAGGTCGATCTCCACCTCGCAGGCGGCGGCGGCCAGCTCGCGCGGGGACATCGGTTGGTGGAAATGGCAGGCCAGCGCCGCCAGCAGCGCGACGGTCATGGCGCTGGAGGAGCCAAGGCCGCTGCCGGGCGCGACGTCCGAGGCGGTGGTGATGGTGATGCCGCTAGCACGCTGACCGCGCGCGGCAAACCACGCCAGCGCGGCGCGCGGCAGGCTGAGCGGCTCGTCCAGCGTGACCGGCGCCCCGGAGGGAATCATCACGTCGCGGCGGTAATCCCGAGAGCGCAGCAGCACGTCGCCGCTGTGGCCGGGGCGGGGTTCGATCTGGACGTGGCAGGCCGCCGTGATCGCCGAGCTAACGACGAAACCGCCGAACGGCTCATAGTAGGCGGGGAGATCGGTGCCGCCGCCGCCGAAGCTGAGGCGCAGGGGAGCGCGCGCGACGATCATGGCCAGCTCGTTTCCGTGACGGGCGTGAGCAGGATTTCCTGCACCGCCGATCCGCGCGGCAGGCCGACGGCGTAGGCGATGGCATCCGCCACGGTGGCGGGGTCCTGCAGGTGTTGCGGATCGGGCATGGGGATGCCCTGATCGGGGAAGCGGTCGAACCAGTGGGTGTTCATGCCGCCGGGGATCATGGTGGTGACCCGGATGCCGAGCGGCCGCCCCTCCACGCCGAGCGCGCGGCTGAGACCCTGCAGGCCCCACTTGGAGGCGTGGTACGCGGAGGCGTTGCCCCACGCGCGCAGCGCCGCAGTGGAGGCGACGTTCACGATGTCGCCGCCGCCGCGTTCCGCCATCAGGGGGAAGACGGCGCGCGAGATGAGGAAGGGCGCGCGCAGGTTCACGGCGAGGACGCGGTCAAATTGCTCAACCGAGAAGTCAGTGGCACTGAGGACGTAATCAACGCCGGCGCAGTTGACGGCGATGTCCAGCCCGCCGAACGCGTCGTGCGCCTGCTGCACCGCCCGCTCGATGGCGGCGGCGTCGCTGACATCGACACCGAGCCCGATGGCGCGGCCACCAGCGTCGGTGATGCCCGCCGCCGTTGCCTCCGCGCGGGCGCCATCGAGGTCGAGGCAGG
>JASGGF010000515.1:0-3418 GCA_047605145.1 Thermomicrobiales bacterium
GCCACTCCGGCGCTACGCGCCCGGCGCATCGGCCTCGCCGGCAGGGCAGCCGCCAGCGGCCGGCGGCTCATCGCCGGGCGATGCCGCCAGCCGCTCTGCCTCCAACTGCGCCTGCACGCCCGCCATGATGTCTCCCGCGTGCTCAAGAATGAGCGCGAAAACCTCAAGATCTTCGGTCATGAATGGTGGGGTGCTAAGGTCCCGTGGCATCGTGTGTTCCTCTCTGCGAGCGTAATCGAGTCCATGCTCAGGGCACAGTGACCCAGCCTGAGATCCACCCGCAGCCGAGGTAATCACCCGTTTGTATGTTGCGCCAGAAAGGGTAACACAGCAGCCAGAAACGCCGCCGTCGCGTCACGGTGCAGGCCGTGGCCGGCCTCCATGATGTCCACCACCTCGCCGTTGGCCACCAGTTCACGGAAGCGCGCCGCGTCATCCAGCGTCGTCATGCCGCCCAGCTCCGGGTTGCCGCGCAGCAGCAGCGCCGGGGACTGGATATTGGCCAGCAGCGGCGTGCGGTCGGTATTGCCTGTTTCCAGCGCCTCGGCAGAGGCCGCGCGCAGATCGCTGAAGACCCCCGGCGCCACGCTCGTCATCGTCGCCGCGCGCCGCACGCAGTCCTCGTCCGTCCAGTCTGGGTAGTGCTCGCGGTACCACGCCGCCGCCTGCTCGGGCGTCGCGGCGGCCAGCTGGATCCAGCCATCGAAGGCCTGCAGGATCTCCGGGTGCGTCTCCAGCGGCGGGTCTTCCAGCACCAGCGCCGCCGCATCGTCCGGGTGCTCGCTCGCCCAGAACAGCGTCACCAGCGCCCCCAGCGAGTGCCCCATGATGGCTGGCTTCTCCAGCCCCAACGCCTCCAGCACGCCCTGCAGGTCCGCCGCGTACCCCTCGACCGAGTAGCCGGCTTCCGGCTTGGCCGACTCCCCGTGCCCGCGCAGATCGAGCTGGTACACGTGGAACCGCTCCGCCAGTGCATCGCTGACCGGCCACCACGAATTGCCCTGACTCCCGATGCCGTGCAGCAGCACGAGGGCCGGCTTACCCGGCGCCGGGAACTCCGTCACCGCGATATCGAACCCGTTGGCGTGCACGATGTGTCCCTGTGAGACCGCTGTTGGCGCGCTTGTCACTGATTTTCCTCGCTTCGCTGAACCACCATCAGGCAATATGCGGCAACCATAGCCCGGACCACCCTATCGGGTAGGGAATCCTGCCCCATGGCTGCGGTCAACGCGCTAAACTGCACTGTTGGGATTACTGGTATGCCCATCAGCGCCGTTGTGCATGCCGGATAGCGAACACGCGTCACCCGGCGGTTCATTCTGCGCGGCGATGGATAAGGCTTGGCGCCGCGCACGGAGAGACGGAGGATCAGTTGATACACGGAAAGGGACGTCGTACCGGCGCGCTGGGCGTGGTAGCGACCGTGTCCATGCTGCTGCTTTCGGCCTGCGGCAACGTCAGCGAAAACGCCATGACCCACGATGCGGTCACGCGCGTCCCGGAAATGAGCGAAGCCGCTGCGGAAGCGACGCGAACAGCCGGCACCCCCGGCGCGGGCGGCGGCGCAGCGGTTCCGGCCGGTGAGGTGGCGCAGGAAGTCACCATCACCATGCATGACATCTTCTTCGAGCCGAAGGATTTCTCCATCCCGGCCAACACCAACGTCAAGATCATCCTGCCGAACGAGGGCGCGGCCGCCCACAACTTCTCCATTCCCGATATGGATATCAGCGTCGATGTGGCTCCCGGCGAAACGAAGGATGTCGTCGTCAACTTGCCCGCCGGCGAATACTCGTTCGATTGCGATGTGCCCGGCCACAAGGAAGCGGGCATGATCGGCACCCTCACGGTCGAGGAAGGCGCCGGCGGCGCAGCCCCGGCCGCCGACGGCACGCCCGCAGCGGGCGAGGCCACCCCGGTCGCCGCAGGCGACGCCACCCCGGTCGCGGCGGATGCGATGGCCGGTCACGACATGGGCGCCACCCCGGCGGCGGAGACGGCTCCGGCGGCAGACGCAGTTGCGGCTCCGGCGGACGTCACCATCGTCTCGCACGACATCTACTTCGATCCGAAAGAAATGACGATCCCGGCCAACACGGACGTCAAGATCATCCTGCCGAACGACGGCGTGACGATGCACGACTTCAGCATCGACGAGCTGAACATCCAGCAGGATATCCAGCCGGGCGAAACGCAGGAAATCACCATCAACGCCCCGGCGGGCACGTACGAGTTCTACTGCAACGTGCCCGGCCACAAGGAAGCGGGCATGATCGGCACCCTGACCGTGGTCGAAGGCGCTGCCGCGCCAGCAGCTGACGCCCCGGCGGATGCCACCGCCGAGCAGCCTGCCACCACCGAAGAGGCGTCCCCGGCAGCCGCCGAGGCCGCCGCCCCGGCCACTGCGGAAGCCGCCGCTGAGGAAGCCTCCCCCGCCGCTGAGGAGGCAGCCGCCCCGGCCGCCGCCGCCGATTCCATGACGGTGGTTTCCCACGACATCTACTTCGATCCGAAGGAGATGACGATTCCGGCGAACACCGATGTCACCATCATCCTGCCGAACGAGGGCGTCACCACGCACGACTTCAGCATCGATGAACTGGACATCCAGCAGGACATCGCGCCGGGCGCCACCGAGCAGGTGGTGATCAACGCCCCGGCCGGGACCTACGAGTACTACTGCAACATCCCCGGCCACAAGGCCGCCGGCATGGTGGGCACACTGACCGTCAAGTAGCCCCCGCTGCAGCGCACCCAACGCCCCGTGGCCCGGTTCTCGCCAGAACCGCCCGCCACGGGGCGTTTGCTTCTGGGACAATGAAGGCCGCGAGTATTCGTGCCGTGACCACGGACAGGAGGCGTTTCATGACCGCGACCGATTCCGCCATCACTACGCAGGCGGTTTCCCCATTTGACTCAATCCACGATCTGCTTCACGGGCTGGATGGCGTCGTCGCCATCGATGCAGACGCCGGCAGCGTCGCCGTTCAGGATGCCGCCACGCTGCGCGCCACCGTCATCGACCGGCTGGTCGCCACTGCCGTCTTCGGAGACGGCGCCTCACGGGATGCCGCCCGCTGGGTAATCCGCCTCGCCGCCGCCGAGCTGGGCGCGTGGCCCGCCTCCATCGAAGAGGTCTACCGCGCGTGCGGGCGCGGCGAGTACACCCACCGCACCGCCCCCGCCATCAACGTGCGCGCCCTCACCTTTGACACCATGCGCGCCGCCTTCCGCGCCGCGCTGGCGAACGACTGCAAGATCCTGCTCTTTGAGCTGGCCCGCTCCGAGATGTCCTACACCGCCCAACGGCAGGGTGAGTACGTCAGCAACGCCCTCGGCGCCGCCATCAAGGAAGGCTTCACCGGCCCCGTCTTCATTCAGGGCGATCACTATCAGGTCAGCATCAAGAAGTGGG
>JASGGF010000516.1:0-3418 GCA_047605145.1 Thermomicrobiales bacterium
CCCAGAATGTGCTTGCCATCGGCAGTCATCGTCGGCAGGCCGCCCCGGTAGAGCTGCAGCGGCACGTTTTGCAGGATGGGGAACTGCTCGCGAGTCAGGTCGGCCAGCTTGCGCAGCACGCTTTCATCCAGCGGCATGTCCGCA
Source organism: Thermomicrobiales bacterium (assembly GCA_047605145.1). Classification (GTDB taxonomy): domain Bacteria; phylum Chloroflexota; class Chloroflexia; order Thermomicrobiales; family UBA6265; genus JACCXM01. Next base: position 145 of record JASGGF010000516.1, read on the forward strand.
ATCTGGAACTCCGGCGAGGCGTCGCGCATCTCGAAGGGGAGCGGGTTCGTCTCGTAGCCGCCCAGCATCAGGCCGCCCCAGCACGGGCGCACGTAGACATTGGCGTCGATGACACGGCAGATCGGCTGGTCGTTGCTGGTGCCCGGCAGCGGCTCGGTGATGAACAGCTGGTGCCGCATCGGCACGATCGGGATGCGCAGCCCCTGCTCGTCCGCCACCTGCCGCGTCCACGCCCCGGCGGCGTCCACCACGATCGGCGCGGATATGTCGCCTTTGCTAGTCTGCACGCCGGTCACCCGGCCGGAGGCATCGCGCAGCAGGCCGGTCACCGGCTGGTGCGTCAGGATCGTGGCGCCCAGCGCGCGGGCGGCGGCGGTGAACACCTGCGGGATCTGGCGCGGCTCGAGGTAGAGGTCGCTGGGGGTGATCCACATCGCCTCCACGCCGTCGGCCTTCGCCCACGGCGCCCGCTCCGCCAGCTCGTCGCTATCGATGGGGCGGATATCGAGGCCCAGCGCCTTGCCGGCGCGCAGCTCCCACGCCACCTGCGCCACGCCGGCCGCGTTGCGCGCCATCTTGACCGAGCCAGACTGGTGGAACTCCAGCGGAATGCCAGTCTCCGCCGTGAACGAGGCGATCTTCTCGACGCTGCGCTTGGCCAGCAGCGTCGTTTCGCGCTCGCGGCGAATCTGCTGCGTCAGCCCGGCGGCGCGCGGCGAGGTCTGCTCCCCCACGCCGAAGCGGTCGATGAGCACGACGTCGCTCAGCCCCTGCTGCGCGAGGTGGTAGGCGATGCTGGAGCCGAACGACCCGGCCCCGATGACGACGGCGTTGGCGGTAGTGACCACGAGAATGTTCCTTTCTGAAGAACGTTCCGAGAACCCCGGATACCCTAACGAAGAGCCCTCACCCCGAACAAGAAGCCCTCACCCCAATCCCTCTCCCGAAGTACTTGCGCGGGAGAGGGGCTCCTGACCCGCATAGCCGCACCAGATTCGGCGCAATGACGCCGAATGTCCACCACAACGTTGCCAGCTGGCCCCCCTCTCCCGCGCAAGTACTTCGGGAGAGGGGCTGGGGGTGAGGGCTGTCGCCGGGAGGTCAGCCCGTGCCCCGATACCTACCCTCGTCAGGAATGCGCCTGCCCGCGCGCGAAACGCGCCTCCAGCCGCCGCGTCAGGAACGCGACCGGCAGGCTCATCACCAGGTAAATCGCGGCGGCCAGCATGAACACCTCCAGCGGCAGGAAGCTGGAAGAGGCCAGATCGCGCGCCCGCAGCATCAGCTCCGGCGCGGAGATGATGGACGCCACCGAGGTGTCTTTCAACAGCGCGATGGCGAAGTTCGCCAGCGGCGGCAGCACCACCCGCAGCGCCTGCGGCAGGATCACCCAGCGCATCGCCGCCATGGGGGTCATCCCGACCGTGAGCGCCGCTTCCATCTGCCCCCGGTGGATCGACTCGATGCCCGCCCGGAAGATCTCCGCCATGTAGGCGGCCCCGCTCAGCCCGAGGCCGATCACCGCCGCCGGGAAGGCGTCGAAGACGATGCCGAAATCGGCCAGCCCGAAGTAGATGAGGAACAGCACGGCCAGCGCCGGAATGCCGCGCAGCACCTCGATGTAGCCGCTCGCCAGCCAGCGCAGCGGCGCCACTGGCGAGAGCTTCGCCAGCGCCAGCAGCAACCCCACGATGAAGGCGAGGATGAAGGCCAGCACCGTCATGCGCAGGGTGTTGCCCGCCGCCTCGATCAGCTGCGGCAGCCACGTGGACAGGTGCTCCTGATAGACGGCGAAGAGGTCGCTCATGCGAAGGTCGCGCTCCCGTCGCCCGTGGCGCTACTGGCCGCCAGCCGCCGCTCCAGCCGCCGCGAAATCCACGCCAGCACCAGGCTCATGCACAGGTACATCAGCGCCACCAGCAGGTAGATCTGGGCGCTGAGATACGTTTCCGTGACCAGATTGCGCGCCTTGAACATGATCTCCGGCGCCGCCACGGCGGAGACGACGGCGGTGTCCTTCAGCAGCGCGATGCTGTAGTTCGTGGTCGGCGGCACCACCACGCGCAGCGCCTGCGGGATGATCACCCAGCGCATCGCCGCCAGCGGCGTCATGCCCACCGTTAGCGCGGCTTCCATCTGCCCCCGGTGGATCGAGTCGATGCCGGCCCGGAACACCTCAGCCAGATAGGCGCCGCCGTTGAGCCCCAGCCCGATGATGGCGGCCTGCACCGGCGTGAAGCGGATGCCGACCTGCGTCAGGCCGAAGTACAGGATGAACAACTGCGCCAGCACCGGGGTGCCGCGCACCACTTCGATGTACGCGCGCAGGATGATGTTCAGCAGCCCGATGCGGAACGTTTGCAGCAGGGCCAGCGCCAGCCCCACCACAATCGCCAGCACGAACGCCCCGGCGGCGATGCGCACGGTCATGCCAGCCGCCGGGATCAGCACCTCCAGAAAGTACGGCAGTTCTTCCCGGAACCGTTGCCAGAACATGCCGCTATCGCTCCACGACCTGCCGCAGGAACTCGCGCGTGCGCGCGTGTTGCGGGTTGGCGAAGAGCTGGCTGGGCGGCCCCTGCTCCACAATCACGCCGTGATCCATGAAGATGACGCGGTCCGCCACGTCCTGCGCGAAGCGCATCTCGTGGGTGACCACCAGCATGGTGCGCCCCTCCTGCGCCAGCGCCCGCATCACGTTCAGCACCTCGCCGATCAGCTCCGGATCGAGCGCGGAGGTGGGCTCATCGAAGAGGAGCAGCTTCGGCTGCATCGCCAGCGCGCGGGCGATGGCAACGCGCTGTTGCTGCCCGCCGGAAAGCCGTTCCGGGTACTCGTCCGCCTTATGCGCCAGCCCCACCTTGTCCAGCAGTTCGCGGCCATCCAGCTTGGCCTGCTCCGCCGGTTGCTTCAGGACGCGGATGGGGCCGAGCGTGACGTTGTCGAGCGCACTGAGATGGGGCCAGAGGTTGAAGCGCTGGAACACCATCCCCATTTCGGTGCGCTCTTTCGCCAGTTCGCGATCGCCCACCGGCCGGAACGCCTTGCCGTTCCACGTCTCCCCCACCAGCCGGTCCTCGATGTAGACGTGGCCGCTGGTGGGGCGCTCCAGATAGTTGACGCAGCGCAGCAGCGTGGTCTTGCCGGAGCCGCTGGGCCCGATCACCGTGATCGTCTCGCCCGGCGTCACCTCCAGATCCACACCTTTCAGCACCTCGGTGGCGCCGAAGCTCTTGTGCAGGTCAACCACCCGGAGCAATGCGGTCATGCGTGC
>JASGGF010000517.1:0-3387 GCA_047605145.1 Thermomicrobiales bacterium
GCCCGCGCCGAGCTCCAGAAGCCGCGCGGGCGCGCCTCGGCTACCTCGTACTCGATGACTACGTCGCCTGGTGCGTGCGCCATGATCGTCTGGAGTCCTGAATTACGCGGGCGCCGTGGCCGGATATTCCCGCCACGGCGCTGCCTGAGATCGTGGAAGCGTTACTGGCCGATGCCCTTGGCGTAGTAGTCCATCCACTCGCCAACATTGGCCGCGTAGTAGTCCCAGTCCACCGAGCGGTAGTTCTCCGTCAACTGGGCAATCGTCGGGTAGTAGTTGAAGTAGTCCGCCGCGAACCACTCCGGAATCAGGTTCTCGTAGGACTCGCCGAGAATGCCCTCGTTCAGCTCGGCCCACGGACCGTGCTCCAGCCCCCAGCTGTCCGGCGGGAACTGCGCCTCGTCGCTCAGCCGCCAGTTCACGAACACCTGCGCCAGGATCGGGTGCGGCGTCCCCTTCGGGATCCACATGTACCCGTTCACCAGGTACTGCCCCGACTTCGCCAGCATGAAGGCCGTGTTCGCCTGGCCGTTCAGGAACTCCATGCGCGCCAGCGAGTTCCAGAACCCGACCGCATCCACCACGCCCGCGCGCAGCAGCTGCTGCATCGTCGAGCTGTCGGTGGTGTACTGCAGGACGTTCGGGTGAACCTTCTGGATCAGGAAGTCGATCGCCTGGGTCATCTCCTCGGGCTTCTGGTAATCGAGCCCCAGCGCCCCGGCCACGCCCAGCATCATCCCGCCGCAGGTAATGTCGCCCGGCAGCGGCATCGTCAGGCGTCCCTTCAGGCGCTCATCCGCTAGATCGGTCCAGTCGGCCAACCACGGAGCGCGCTCCTTGTCGAACACGATCCCTGGCGTCGCCGACGCCTGGAACCCGACTGCCGTCGGCGCGTAGTTGAACATGTCCAGCACACGGTCGGCGTTCGGGACCAGCGCGGACGGCAGGAAATCCTCCGCCACCGGCTCCGGCTGCGACATCGCCTCGGCCCAGAAGTTCTCCTCAATCGCCATCACGTCGTAGGAGGGCGGGTTGCCACTCTGCAGCGCGGTGTACAGGTTGGTGATGTAGGTGCTCGGAGCCTGGCTGGCCTCGTAGTTGAGCTTGATGTCCACGCCGTACGTCGTCTTCACGTACTCGGTGAATTTGGCGATCAGCGTGTCGTTGGCCGTGTAGGTCCAGTTCCCGACGTTGACCTGCCCCTCGGCCTGGATCGCCGCCGAAATCTCCTCCGGCGTCATCGCCTTGCCGACGATGCCGACCACGTCCGTGCCGCCGGCGGCGGGCGTCGCGTCCTGCGCGGCCACCATCGGCGCCAGCTTGCTCAGCGCCGCCCCGATCCCCGCCACGCCCAATCCGAGCGCGAACCCGCGCTGCACAATCTGGCGGCGGTTCAGGCGCCCGGCGCGCGCCTCGGCAACGAGCGTATCGACCTGCGTGCGTTCCCCGTTCAACGCTCAACTCCTCTCCGCGCCGACGGCGCGGTCTGCGTGCGAAGCGGCTCCTGGCGATGCGCCAGTTCCGGGAAATATGTGGACAGACCCGAAACGGTAGTGACCCTGTCGCGGAGTGTCAACGTCAGCACGCCGCGAGTCATCGTGCCCGGCGCACAGTTCACCCCGGTAGCCCGCCTCGCTACACGCCGCTGGCCGCTACCACCGCGTTGCTCAGGCGCGCCCAGCGGCTGAGAATGAACGACCACATGTTCGTCACCGCCCGGTTACTGAACACCGCTAGCGCCAGATCTCGTTCCGGATCGGCCCATAACAGCGTGCCGGCGTGCCCGAAGTGGCAGAAGGTGCGCGGCGAGGTCAGGTCCCCCGTCCAGTGGTTGCGCTTCGGCCCCTTCACCTCCCAGCCCAGCCCCCACGCCCCCTGCGGCCAGTGCACCCGCGCGCTCTCCACCCCGCCCGGCACGCCGAGTGTTTGGTCCTGCGTCGCCAGCCCCACAACCGCCGGCGAGAGCACGCCTTCACCGCGCTGCAGGAACGCCCCGGCGAACCGCGCCGCATCGCGCGGTGATCCGAACAGCCCGCCCCACGGCAGCGCCAGACTCCGCCAGTACGCCCCGTTGTACGTCTCGATCTCCGTGCCGGCGTGCAGCGAATCCGCTAGCGCCGCTGTCCGCGCCGCGTCCGCGCCCTGCGGATCGGGCACGATGTCGCGCAGCCCCAGCGGCTCCAGCACACGATCCCGCGCCACGTCCCAAAACGGTCGTCCATCGACGCGCTCCACCACCCGCGTCAGCACCCCGAACCCGGTGTTGGAGTACCGCAGTTCCTCCCCCGGCGCGGAAACGAGCGGCGTCCGCAGCATCTGATCGACAACCTCGTCGATGCCCACTTGCTGCGTGTACCGCGACTCGCGCGATCCCAGATCCTCCGGCAGGCCGGACACGTGGCTCAGCAGCTGCCGCGTCGTGATGCGCGGTCGCAATCGCTCCAGCTCGGGGTTCAGCTCCCCTGTCGCCCGGAACTCCGGCACTATCCGCCCCACCGGCTCATCCAGCGAAAGCAGCCCGGCATCCACCAGCGTCAGCACTGTCGCAGCGGAGACCGGCTTCGTCACCGAGGCCATCGCGAACAGGGTCTTCGCCGTCACCGGCTGGCCCGGCCGCGCCTCCCCTGCGTAGCGCTCGGCCACGGCCTCGCCGCCCTGCCACACCACGGCGCCTACACCGGGAACCCCACGCTCCCCCACCCACTCATCAATTGCCTGCAGCGCAGCTGCGAACCGCTGTGCCATCGTCGCCTCCCGCTATCCTCACCCACGCGGCCTTACCTGCCACAGGATGACACGCCGTTGGCGTTCCACACAGGAGCACCCTCATGAGCGACAGCGATCTTCGCCCCCTGCGGCCCATCCGCCGCTACGATGTGTTCGCGGAAACGAAACGGCTGGAAGCGCTCGCCCACGGCGAGCCGGAAGACGTGGCGGAGGGCTACGGCATCCGGGTGGCCAAGATCGTGGCCGCCCGCCGCTTCGGCGGCGCCGCGAAACCGGAGGGTCACGACGCCAGCAAGCGTCACGCTGGTCCGGAACCCACGCCGGAGGGCAACCGCTTCCGCGAGATTGACGGCAGCAAGTTCCGCGCACTCGACGGTGAGTTGCAAACGGACGAAACCTTCCACCGCGAGGTCATTGATCGCATGGGCGCGCACTTCTATCACACGGTCTTCCAGCCTGCGGTCGCCGAAGCTATCGCCGCCGGCAAGAAATACGAGACCTTCCGGGATGCCATCCGCGCCGATTGGAAACCCGTCAAGCCCGGCTCGCGCAACAAAACGGCCCCGTCTGGCTGACGGGGCCGTTCTCCTCAGTTAGCGGCGGCTGCTCCGGCGCTTCGGCGGCGTCGGTGGCAGCGGCTGCGGTTGCGGTTGCGGCGAG
>JASGGF010000518.1:0-3385 GCA_047605145.1 Thermomicrobiales bacterium
CAGCAGCGGCCAGTGTCGCAGCGCGCGCCAGCGCGCTTGCACTTGCGAGCGGCGCCAGGCGTGGCCTCACCCACCACCACTCCCGGCCCGAGCAGGAGCGCGGCGCTGGCGCGGAGCGCGCCGCGCCGGGTGGCGAGCGATCTGGCGACCTTGTCGATGGTGGATTCGGGCATCGCCGGCTCCCCGGGGTTCACGATGGGCTGGATGACGCCGCCTGGCACGTTGATGCGTAACCCAGCATAACAGTGTGCGCCAAATGGTGGCGTGTCCCATTGGCATTGTGCGCCAATTTCCCTCACGCCGGGGATGTCGTACGATGACTGTGACCCGTGTGGGCAGGCATCGGCGTGCGGCGCGTGCGTCAACAGGAGCGCAATGGCAAACCGATGAGCAGTCAACCACGTCCGGGGACGCGCTGGAGCCTCCCTTCGCTGGGGCTGGTGACTGACCCGTCTCCCTTGCCAGAGGGTGACGATCTGCTGCCCACCACGTCGCTGGTGGGCCGCGCGCACGATATCGCGGCGGTGTCGGCGCTGCTCCAGCAGGATGCCATCCACCTGGTGACCTTGACCGGCGCCGGCGGGGTGGGGAAAACGCGCCTCGCGCTGGCGTGCGCCAGTGAGGTTGAATCGCGCTTCCGGGATGGCGTAGTCCATGTGCCGCTGTCCCGCATCACCGATGACGATCAGGTGTGCGCCGCCATCGCGCGGGCGCTGGAGCTGCGCGTTATGGGGCAGGATCCCGCGCTGCAGCGCATCACCCAGCATCTAGCTGACAAGCGGCTGTTGCTGCTCCTGGACAACTTCGAGCACGTCGTGCAGGCCAGCGCGCGGCTGGCGCGCGTGCTGCACGATGCCCCCGGCGTGACGGCGCTGGTCACCAGCCGGGTGCGGCTGCGGCTTTCCACCGAGCAGGAGTACGTGGTCACGCCGCTGGGCCTGCCCGAGACCATGGAAGACCCTGCCGCCGCGCCGGCGGTGCGCCTCTTCCTGGAGCGGATGCCCGCGCAGATGGCGGCCGCGGCCTCGCCGCAGACCCACCGGGCCATCGCCGGCATCGTGACGCGGCTTGATGGCCTACCGCTGGCGATCGAACTCGCGGCGGCGCGCACCAACGTGCTGCCGCCGGCCGCCCTCATGGAGCGCCTGGACCAACGCCTGCCGCTCCTGACCGGCGGCTCCCGGGATCTGCCGCGCCGCCAGCAGACGATGCGCGACACCATCGCCTGGAGCTATGACCTGCTCTCCCCGCGTGATCAACAGGTGTTCCGGGCGCTTTCGGTGTTTCGCGGCGGATTTTCGCTGGCGGCGGCGGAGCAGCTGGGGCAGGCCATCGGGCTGGGCGGCGCGCTGGCGGTGGTGGACAGCCTGACCACGCTGACGGAGCAGAGCCTGATGCGCCCGGCGCCCGAAGTTGGGGGCGGAGCCCGCTTCACCATGTACGAGACCGTGCGGGAGTTCGGCTGGGAACGGCTCTGCGCCCACGGCGAAGAGGACGCCCTGCAAGCGGCGCACGCCGCCGTGACGCTGGCCAACGCCGAGGCCGCTGCCGCCGAACTGTACGGCCAGAACCAGAGCGCCTACCTCGATCTGCTGGAAGCCGACCAGCCGAACCTGCGCGCGACCTTCGCCTGGGCACCAGCGCATGATCCGGCCATCGCCATGCGGCTCTGCCAGGCGCTGCTCCGCTTCTGGCCGATCCGGGGGTGCCTCAGCGACGGGCGGAAATGGCTGGAGCTGGTGCTCGCCATGACCGAGCGCAGTGAGACTCCGGACGATCTGCGCGCCGCCGGGATGGTCACGCTGGCGTGGATTCTCTACTGGCAGGGCGATTTCCAGCGGGCGCACGACCTGGCCGTGGCCGCGCTGGGGCGCCAGCGCGCCGCCAAAAACCGGCGCGGCGAAGGCGACGCGCTGCGCGTGCTGGGCCATGCCACGATTGGCCTCGCGTGCCATGGTGATCAGGTCGATGCCCTGCTCCTGCAGGAAGCCCGGGAGACATTTCAGCAGCAGATACCGATCTGGGAAGACATCCGGAACGCCACCGGGCTCGCCATGGCGCAACACAATCTGGGGTTTGTCGCCATGCACGCCGGGCAGCGGGCAGACGCGGCCGCCCGGTTCGAAGCCGCCGCCGCGCAATTCGGCGCACTGGGTGACCGCTGGACGCAGGCGCTCACGCTGACGTACCTGGCCAACCTGGACCAGACGCCCGGATCGCGCCAGGCTGCCGAGCGGCTCGACACGGCGCTGGCCATCTTCGCGGACCTCAACGATCAGTGGAAAGTGGCCTACACCCTCGATGCCGCAGCGGCGTGGCTCCGCCGAGCCGGCCAGCCGGACCGCGCCGCCATGATTGCTCAGGCGTCGGTGGCGCTGCTGGCGCGCGACGGCATCGCCTACTCCCGCGCCCACTCGGCAGGCGTGCCGCCGGCGTTCTCCACCGCAGAGCTGGCCGCGATTGCCCCTCCTGCCGGACCCGATGAAAGCCGGGACAACGCGCTAGCCCTGGCGAGACGGTGGCTGCAGGAGGATGCGCCGGCGCCAGATCACGAGCCGGCCACGCCTGAGATCACCCTGACGGCGCGAGAGCGCGATGTCCTGCGATTGCTCTCTCAGGGGTACTCTGACCGCCGCATCGCCGAGGAATTGCGCATCAGCCCGCGCACGGTCGGGGGGCACGTCACCCGCCTGCTAGGCAAGCTCGGCGCAGAGTCCCGCACCGCCGCCGCCACCTCCGCCGTGCGCCGGGGTTTGGTCTGACCACGCAATATTCCCCGTCCCCTCCTAGATCGCCGGATCGCCGAATCAGGTAATTCTCACGTTGTGTAGCCGCCGCACGGAGGCCATGCTGATAGCGCGTCCCACGGTCAGGCATGGCTGGTCATGTGGCGCGTCTGCCGCAGAGAGGAGCACTCGCTTGCCTGTCAGCAACCCCGATGTGAATCCCGAACCGCCCCCCACCCGCGCGACCCGCCGCACACTCCTGCAAACCGCGAGCGCTGGCGTCGCCGCATCGGCCGCCAGCCTGGTGTTCACCGCGCCGGCCCGGCGCGCGCAGGGCCTCACCCCCACCAGCCGCGGCGCCACAACGCCGCAGGAGGCGATCATGTCCCAGGCTACCCCCGTCGCCGATGCCCCTGTGACCGTCGTCCTGGTGCACGGCGCTTTCGCCGACGCCAGCGGCTGGGCGGGTGTCCTCACGCGGCTGCAGGCGGCGGGGATCCCTGCGGTGGCGCCTCCCAATCCCCTGCGCGGCGTGTCCCACGACTCTGCATACATCGCCAGCGTCGTGCAACAAATCCCCGGGCCGGTCCTGCTCGTGGCGCACTCCTACGGCGGCGTGGTGATCAGCAACGCCTCCCCGATGGCGGACAACGTGGTGG
>JASGGF010000519.1:0-3379 GCA_047605145.1 Thermomicrobiales bacterium
CGGCAGCACGGGCGCCAGCCAATAGAGCAGGAACCCCACCGCCGCGAGCGCCAGCGCCACCGCCAGCAGGCGCTCGCCGGGCAGCCGCTGCGCCGCCTGCCGGCCTACCAGCCGGCCCGCCACCATCCCCCACAGGAAGAGGCTGACCGTGGTGGCCGCCGCCGCGACGGAGAGCCCTGCTGAAACCAGGAAATCGGCGCCCCAGAAGATCAGGCTGAACTCCACTCCGACCACCAGCACCACGGTCACCCAGTACGCCCAGTACGCCGCCGGCAGCCGCGCAGGCGTGGCCCGCCCGCTCGGCGAGGTGGGCGCCGCTGGGGGTGGGGGAAGCGGCAAGGCGCGGAACCGCAGGAAGAGCGCCAGCGGCACGGCCAGGATGAGCAACCACGGCCCGCGCCAGCCCAGTGGCGTGGTCTGCCCCAGTCCGATCAGCACCCCCGCCAGCGCGCCGGTCGCCGCCGAGAGCGTGTTCGCCTCGACGATGGCCAGCGTGCGCCGTTCGCCGTGGCGGTCGGCCAGCACCGCCGGGATCAGCACCAGCGCCAGCGAGCCGATGGCGCCCATCAGGAGCACGCTGCCGATGGTGAGCAGGGGTTGCTTCGCCAGTGTCAGCGCCACGGCGCCTGCCGCCAACCCCGCCGCGCCCAGCCAGAACACGGCCCGGCGGCCCCAGGCGCGGACCAGGCGGTCGCCGGCCAGCCCGGCCAGGATCATGCCGATGGCCCACGCGCTGAAATGCAGGCTGGTGACGGTGTAGGAGAGATCGAGTTCCTGCCGCAGGGAGGGCATCAGCGGCCCCAGGCCGCTCAGCAGGTAGTTGTAGACGCCGAGCATGCCGTACATCAGCCAGGTCAGCGCGTCCCGGCGGAAGGGCAGGTTGTCGCGCCGGTCGGCGCCCACGGCAACCGGCGGCGCGTCGCTCATGTGGCGCGTCCGGGCCAGCGGAAGCGCACGTCCGGCGCGCCCTCTTCGTTGTCCGCGCCGTCCCCGAACGCTTCGGCCACGAAGCCGCGCGCCTCGTAGAACTGGCGGGCGCGGGTGTTGCCTTGAAAGGCGTACAGCTGCAACCCCTCCGGGGAGCGTTCCATCGCCAGATCGAGCAGCGCGCTGCCCAGGCCGATCCCCTGATGGGCCGGGGCGATGTACAGGTGCTCCAGCCAGCCCTCGTGGAGGGCCGCGAACCCGCCCACCGCGCCAGCGACCTCCGCTACCCAGACCTCCTGCTGCGGCAACATCACGTTCGCCACCCAGAAGTGGGTTTCGGCGTCAGTGTGCACCTCCGGCAGCCACGGCATTGCGGCGCGGCGGGCGGCCAGGTGAATCTCGGCGATGGTCTGCGCATCGGCGAGGGTGGCCCGGCGCAGGGTAGGGGCTGGGGGCGTCACGGTGTCGCTATCCTTGCGTGGCGGCCGGGTTGCCGCGCAGCGCGCTCAACCCGGCGAAAAGCGCGGCCAGCAGCAACCCCGCCGCCGCGATGACGATGGTGGCTTGCCGCAGTCCCTGAGAAATGGCGTCCATGATCGCCTGCACGGCGACCGCCCCGGCCTCGCTGCCGGTCTGCCCGGCGGCCCACCCGCGCGAAAGCAGCAACGCCGCCATCAGCACAGCCATCGCCACCGCCAGGCCGAACGCCAGGCGCGCCAGCGCCCCCAGGCGGTTGCCGGCCAGCGCCACGCTCAGCACGGCGGCGCCGATGGCAGCGGCCAGCGCGGCCCAGAACGCGATCTGCAACTGATCCAGCACTCGGCGGACAGAATCGGCGGTCTGCGCGTCCAGCACCTCCAGACGCAGATCGTCCGGGCTGATCGAAATCTCCAGCGGCAGCACCTCGCTGGCGGCGTCGATCTGCGCCTGGATCGCTCCCGCCAGTGGCGAGAGATCGAGGATCACTGGCTGCCCCCACCCAGACTGGATGCCCGCCGCCAGCAACTGGTAGACCTCGGTGTTCGCCTGTACCCAGGCATTGGCGAACTCCGGGCTGGCTACCACCTCACGCGTGGCGCTGCCCACGACATCGCGCAGCGCCCGCGCCAGGATCGCCTGCGTGGCGCTGGACGCATCCCCCACGGCCTCGGTCACGATACGATCCGTGACGGCGTCAGCCAGCAGCGTTTGCAGCTCGGCGTCATTGGCGATAGGGGTGACGGTGCGCACGTAGGTGTTCTGGTCCAGAATCACGCTGCGCGCCCAGCCTGTGACAAGCGCCACCGGCGCGGCCAGGCAGCAGAGCAGCAGCAGCAGGATGGAGAGCGCGCGACGCCAGAAGGGAGTGCGCTGGCGGGTCATCGCGCGCCCTTTGCCAGCGCGTCGCGCCGCAGCGAGTTGCGCACGATGATGGCGGTGACCATGGCCCCCAGGATCAGGCCGATGCTGGACAGGTACAGGAACACCAGAAAGACCAGCAAGCTGCTGGCCGCGCCGTAGGCCGAGCCGGGGTTGGCGAAATGCAGGTAAATCTGGAACCCCTTCACCAGCAGAAGCCAAATAATGGTGGCCACCAGCCCGCCGGGCGCCGCCTCCCGCAGATCATAGCGGTCGCTGCTGGTCATGTAGAGGAAGGTTGCCGCCGCAAATCCCAATAGCAGGATCATGGGGCCTTGCAGCGCGTCCCACCCGGCAGACCAGATGGGCGCCAGCCGGAAGCGCTGCGTGGCCAGCGCCACCAGATCGCCGCCCCAGATGTACAGCGCAAACCCGAGCAGCAGCACGATGCCGATGCCCACCGCCGAGGCCGTGAAAATGAGCCGTTGCAGGATGAGTGGCCGGTGATCCTCGATGCCGGCGGCGCGGTCGAAGGCGGCCGCCAGTTCGCCCAGCCCGTTGCCCGCCACCATCAGCGTCACCAGCACCGCCACCACGGCGCTGGTCAGGGACGGCCCGGCCCGCGCCCGCAGCAGGGCGTCGTTCACCAGGCTGTCCACCGTGGGCTGCACGCTCTCCGGCAGGGCGTCCAGAATGAAGATGCGCACCTCATCCGTGATGGAATAGCCCGTGCTGGCATCCAGCGTGGTGCCGATCAGCGCCACGATGAGCAGGATGGAGGGCATGGCGAAAATCATGCTGTATGACACCTGCGCCGCCAGCCCGGTCAGGTTGATGGCGCGGATGGCGGGCAGCAGCTGATCGCCGAAGCGGCGTAGCCGCACCCGGATACTGGGCCGCGTCGTGACCGTGTGCGCCGGTTGCTCCGGAACAGCCATGGTCACCCGTTCAGGCTGCTATCGGCGTTGGTGTTGGAACGGGTATTGGTATTGGTGCTGGGGTCGGTGGCGGCTGGCGCCGGCGGCGTTGGGGGTGGAGGAGGCGGCGTAGCCCGGACCGGGCGCGCCGGCCGGCTGCCGCGCCACAGATAGTAGCCGTACGCCAGCAGCACCGC
>JASGGF010000520.1:0-3377 GCA_047605145.1 Thermomicrobiales bacterium
TCGATCTGGAGCAGGTGGCGGCGCTGAAGCCAGACCTGATTGTGGGAGCCGACTGGCTGGACCCGGCGGACCAGTCCATCCCGTACGAGCAGCTCAGCGTAATCGCGCCCACCGCCCTCTTCGAGTGGCGGCAGGCGGCCGGCAACTGGCCGGTGGAGGCGGCGGGGGTGGCCGCGGCGCTCGGCAAAGAGGCGCAGATGGACGCGCTGCGCGAGGACTACGAAGCGTACGCAGCCGAGATCAACGAGACCTACGCCGGGCAACTGGCGGCCTTCACGTGGGATCTGGTTAGCGCCACGCCGAGCAACTGGTACCTCTATGGCCCCAGTTCCTCGCACGGGCAGGTGGCGGCGGCGGCGGGGGTAAAGTTCGGCGCCGCCGCCACGCAGGGCGAGGGGTACATCGAGGAATCGCTGGAGCGCTTCGACCTGCTGGCGAACACCGATGTGCTGATGGCTCCGATGCCGGGCGAAGGCGGGCTGGATGTGCTGGACGACGTCCCGACGTTCCAGTCGCTGCCGGCACTGCGCAACGGGCGCACCTTTGCCACGGCCTACTTCTTCCCCTCCAGCTATGGCCTCTCCACCGCGTTCCTCGGGGACGTTGCTGCGGCGCTGAAGACGCTGTCGTCGGATTGAGCGCCGCCGGCAGCGTCATCGGTGGCGTCGCGACATCATCGTGTCTTCCCGAGCGAAGTCGACGGATCTCGTCGTTGGCTCTCGCAGCATATCGAACGAGGTCTCTCACGCTTGCTGTGAATTACCTCTGGAACGCCCGAAACCCCGGAGAAGCCCTCACCCCCTGCCCCTCTCCCGGTGCGCGGGAGAGGGGAGCCAATTGGCGGCGCCGATGGCGAGATTTGGCGGCATCACCCCGAAGTTCGCGCAACTGTCTGAGGCGGAAGCCCCTCTCCCGCGCATCGGCTGACTGGGGTAGGTATTGGGGATGGACACGCCGCCACGGCGAAGAATCCTCACCCCCAGCCCCTCTCCCTTTGCGAAGGGCGAGGGGAGCCGACTCGCGGCGGCGTGACAATTCGGCTTCACGCCGCGAGTTTTGCCGGAACGGCCGCGCCATCCACTACCGTAAGCCCCTCGCCCTTCGCAAAGGGAGAGGGGTTTGGGGTGAGGGTTTCTCGGTGCTGCCAAGCCCCATAAAGCGTCTACCTACCCCAGTCAGCCGCGCATCGGGAGTGGGGTTGGGGTGAGGGCTTCTCCGGGGTAATCACCTCGCTTAGCCAATTCACAGCAAGCGTTCTCGACAAGCTCGAGACGACACGACGTTGTGTGGCTGGTGGCTACCCGCTGCGCTTCAGGCGGCCGGTGCGCTTGGCGTAGCGCTCGCCCCAGTTGAAGATGGCGATGCCCACCGGCACCGCCAGCGCGCCGATCAGCAGGATCGGCCACAGGAACGGGACCAGCTCCTGCGTCGATTTGCCATCCAGTAGCGCGGCGCGCATCCCTTCCAGCACGTAGGTGGCCGGGGAGACGGTCGCCAGCGGCTGCATCCAGCCCGGCAGCACCGAGATGGGGTAGTAGATGCCGGAGACCAGCAGCAGGATGCTGGAAATGACGAAAGTCATTTCCTCGCCGCGCTCCGGGAAGAGCAGCGGAAGCACGGCGGCCATGATGCCGAAGCCAAGGAAGCTGATGCTGCCGGCCAGCAGGATGACCGTGGCGCCGGGGATGTTCGCCTGACTGAGATCGACGCTGAAGAAGAGCGAGAGCACCCCCAGTAACAGCGCCGAGCGCAGCAGGCCGTAGATGATGCTGAACATCGACACGCCCAGCATGTGCGCCAGCCGGGAGATTGGCGCCATCATCGTGTATTCGATGGTGCCTTCCCAGCGCTCCCACGCCACCATTTCCCCCACGTTCGCGAAGACCGCGCGCAGGTAGGCCCAGACCACGGTGCCGATGCCGAGAAAGAGCACCAGATCGAGTTGCCCCTCCGCGTTGCCGCCGCCGCCCATCTCCATCTGCGCCTTGCCGATGTAGAGCACGCTCATGGCGGAGGCGACATTGAAGATGAGGAACGCCAGCTCCAGGTGCCAGTAGCGGCGCACCAGATACAGGTTGCGCTCCACGAAGGCGAGCGAGGCGCGGGCCTCCCACCACGGGCCAGCGCCGGGTAGGGTGCGAGTAGTTGGTGATTGGCTCATGCGTCCTCCGCGTCGTCGTCTTCGACGTGATCCAGCGACCGTCCGGTCAGGTGAATGAAGATCTCTTCCAGCGAGGGCTCGTCCTTCCCCAGCTCCGGGGCGTAGCGCGCCTGCAGCGCCGGCACGGTGTCCAGCGCCACCAGCTTGCCCTGATGCAGCAGCATCACCCGGTCGCAGAGAGAGGCCGCCTCGTGCATGTCGTGGGTGCAGAGCAGGATGGTGGCGTCGTGGCCATCGCGCAGCTCATGAATGAACTGCTCCACGTCCAGCTTGGAGCGTGGGTCGAGGCCGGTGGTCGGCTCATCCAGCAGCAGCAGCACCGGCGAGGTCAGCAGCGCCCGCGCGATGGCGACCTTCTGCTGCATGCCCCGCGAGAGCTGCTCCAGCGGCTCGTTGACCTTGCTGCGGGCCACGCCCAGCCGCTCCAGCACCGCGATGCTTTCCTCTCGCACGTCCGCGCCGGAGCGGCCATACAAACGCAGGGCGTAGGCGAGGTTTTCGGCGGGCGAGAGCTTCTTGAAGAACGATGCCTCCACGGAGACGCGGTTGATAAGGCGCTTGACCTGCGCCTCGTCCTTCTGGACATCGAGGCCGAAGACCTCGACCGTGCCGGAGTCCGGAATCAGCAGCGTCGAGAGCATGCGGATCAGCGTGGACTTGCCGGAGCCGTTCGCCCCGAGGATGCCGAAGATTTCGCCGCGCGCCACGCTGAAGCTGACATCGTCCACGGCGGTGACGACCTTGCGCTCACTGCGGCGGAAGAGTGGCTTGTGCTCGAAGACCTTGGAGACGTTTCGCACCTCGGCTGCCGGGCCGTTACCGGGGGCGATGAGCGGGTGCGTGGGACTGGCCGTGCGTTCGAGAGTCGAGACCATCTGCTGCGATGCCTTTCTGTGTTGATGTCGGCTATTCCGTGCGTCTCCCGCCAGCGGGCAAAAAAGAACCGCGGGCGAGAGGTGAAATCCTCTGCCCGCGGTGGGTGGTACGGCTGCGTGGAGCGATCCGCTCACGGCCCCCATTCGCTGGGCAGACTCCGGCCACTAGCGCCGGCCATGACGTCCGTCACCGGACGGCACGCCACTACACGACCGTGCAGGCGGCCAGTGTTGGCGGCTTGTGGAAGCAATCGAGCCATGGTCGATCTCCCGGCGAACGAAGCGCCTCGCGAATGAGGCAGGCTGACAGACTACGGGGCGGCGGGGTGAAAGTCAACTGG
>JASGGF010000521.1:0-3374 GCA_047605145.1 Thermomicrobiales bacterium
CGGCCGCCTTCACACCTTCCCACGTGGTTACGACTGCGTCAGGAGTGGTTGCCGTCACGTCGCCAAAGACGTGCGGGTGACGCCGGATCAGTTTGCGGGTGATTTCCTCGTAGACGTCTTCAACGGTGAAATCGCCCGCCTCTTCGGCCAGTTGGGCCTGCATGGAAACAATCAGGAGTAAGTCGCCCAGCTCTTCGGCCAGCGCCGCGTAGTCCTCCGCGTCGATGGCCTCCACGACCTCGTAGGCCTCCTCCAGCACGGAGTTGCGCAGCGACTGCGGCGTCTGCTCGCGGTCCCACGGGCAGCCGCCGGGCGCGCGCAGGCGGGCCACGATGCGGGTCAGCGTCTCGCCGGAGCGGAAGGCGTCGAGGGGGTCGAGGGGCGGCACGTAGAGCGAGGTCAGGTGGTCGGGCGCCTGCCGGTCGAGCTGGGCGAGGGGGATGGTTTGCGTCTGGGCGGCATCGCCGGGCACGGCGCGCACCACGGTGACCGGGTGCTCATCCGGGTAGACGCGGCCCAGCGCCAGCTTGGCGGCGGCGGCCATCTCCCGGTTGTACACCTGCGCCACCAGTAGCGGCCGCGCCGGATCAACACCCAGCGAACCCGCGCCGAACGGCTCCATGTCCACCACGGCGGCGAGGTGCTGGGCATCCACCATCTGCAACCCGGCGTCGATGGGATCGAGGGATACGGCGGTCGCGGAGACATCGACGAAGGAGACGGCGTCCTGCACGGTGAGCGGGATGCCCGCCGCCGGTGCGCGCTCGGCCAGCAATCGCACCGCCTGCTCGGCGAAGCGCGGGTGGCCGGGCACGGCGTAGACCACCTGCTCCCCGGCGGCGGCGAGATCGAGCACGCGCTGCGTGATGGCCGCGTAGACCGCCGCGAAGTCCTCCGCCGCCTCGTACAGGTCGTCGCAGAGGACGGTGCGCGGGTCGCCGGTGATGTCGTCAAGGCCGGGGTGTTCGCCGGTGCGCAGCACGATGCGGCTGGCGGCGTCCAGCGCCCGTTGCGCGCCGATGGTGCGCAAATCCGGGTCGCCAGGGCCGAGCCCGATGATGATGATGCCGCCCGGCTGGCTGGGCTGGCTGGGTTGGCTCATGACTTGGCGGCCGCCTTGTCGGCGCTGCCGCCGAGGCTGAGCACCGCGAGGAACGCCTCCTGCGGGATCTCGACGTTGCCGACCACCTTCATGCGCGCCTTGCCCTCTTTCTGCTTCTCCAGCAGCTTGCGCTTGCGGCTGATGTCGCCGCCGTAGCACTTGGCGAGCACGTTCTTGCGCATGGCCCGGATCGTCTCGCGGGCGATGATGCGGCTGCCAATGGAGGCCTGCACCGGGACATCGAACATCTGGCGGGGGATGAGGCCGCGCAGGTTCTGCACCAGATCGCGCCCGCGCGAGTAGGCGTCGTCGCGGTGAGTGATGAGCGAGAGGGCGTCTACCGGGTGGCCGTTCACCAGCACATCGAGCTTGACGAGGTCGCTGGCCTGCATCTCGCGGAAGCTGTAATCCAGCGAGGCGTAGCCCTGCGTGCGGCTCTTCAGTTGGTCGTAGAAATCGACGATCAACTCGCCGAGCGGCATCTCGAACTTGAGCTGCACCCGCTCCTCATCGAGGTAGGTCATCTCGCGGTATGTGCCGCGCCGGCCAGTGACCAGCTCCATCACCGCGCCGATGTAGCGGGAGGGGACGATCACGGCGATGTCGAGCCACGGCTCCCGGATCTCCTCGATCTCGCCGGGGGAGGGCATATCGGAGGGGTTGTCGATCTTGCGGATCGCCCCGCCGTGCATCTCCACCTCGTACTCCACGCTGGGCGCGGTGACAAGAAGCTGCACGCCGTGCTCACGCTCCAGCCGCTCCTGAATGATCTCCATGTGCAGCAGCCCGAGGAAGCCGCAGCGGAATCCGAACCCCAGCGCCTCGGAGCTTTCCGGCTCCCACGTCAGGGCGGCGTCGTTCAGGCGCAGGCGCTCCAGCGCCTCGCGCAGCTCCGGGTAGTCCTCGCTGTCCACCGGGTAGAGCCCGGCGAAGACCATCGGCTGCGCCGGGCGGTAGCCGGGCAGCGCATCACGCGCTGGGTCGGTGGCGAGGGTGATGGTGTCGCCCACCTGCACGTCCGCCACGACCTTCAGGCCGGTGGCGAGGTAGCCCACCTCGCCGGTCTTCAGCGAGGCGACGGGGTGCATGTCCGGGTCGAAGAAGCCGACCTCCAGCAGGTCTGCCTCCTTGCCGGTGGCCATCAAGCGCACGCGGTCGTTGCCGCCAATCTTGCCATCCACCACCTTGACGTAGGCGATCACGCCCTTGAAGGCGTCGTAGTGCGAGTCGAAGATGAGTGCCCGCGTCTGCCCGGTGGTATCCCCGACGGGCGGCGGCATGTGCGTGACGACCGCCTCCAGAATGTCGGTGATGCCGATGCCGGTCTTGGCGGACGCCTTGACGATCTCGTCGTCCAGCAGGCCGATAAACTGCTGCACCTCGTGCGTGACCTTATCCGGATCGGCGGAGGGGAGGTCGATCTTGTTGATGACGGCGACGATGGTGAGGTCCTGCTCCAGCGCGAGGTACACGTTCGCCATGGTCTGGGCTTCGATTCCCTGCGCGGCGTCCACCACCAGCAGCGCGCCCTCGCAGGCGGCGAGGCTGCGGCTGACCTCGTAGGAGAAGTCGACGTGGCCGGGGGTGTCGATGAGGTTCAGCTCGTAGGTCTGGCCATCGCGAGCGGTGTAGCTCATGCGCACGGCGCGCGCTTTGATGGTGATCCCCTTCTCGCGCTCCAGATCCATGGAATCGAGGAGCTGCGCCTTCATCTCGCGGCTGGAGACGGTCTCAGTCTGCTCCAGCAGGCGGTCGGCGAGCGTCGACTTGCCGTGGTCGATGTGGGCGATGATGGAGAAGTTGCGGATTTTCGCGATATCGCTGGTCGTGTCGCTCATTCGCTCGCAGGGGACGCCGGTCGAAATGCCAGTTGACGAGTATAGACGGAGGGGGAGTCGCGCTGCGGCGCTTGGGGGGAGACGGCCTGCGGGCCTCAGGGGGTGGCGCCTTCGGCTCAGGGGGCACGGGGTGGATGAGACCGGGGATTTCGGAGGGCGAACAGCCGGGGTGGGACGCCGCGTGTCCGCGTCTCGGCCTTGTGGATAGACCTCGTTCGCATTTCCGACACCCACCGCGGCCTTTCCCACAACGACGTCACTCCGAATCCGCAGGCGAGGAACCGTGCGCCGCTATCCCCCCGGGGCAACGGCGCCGGAGCAGCGCCACGTCGGCGCCCGCGCCCGTCAGCCAACTCCGATGTCGTTCCGAACCCGCAGGTGAGACACTGTGTGCGACGTCAAGCCCTCGATGCAGGTTTTCGGCCTCAGGCGGC
>JASGGF010000522.1:0-3364 GCA_047605145.1 Thermomicrobiales bacterium
CTCGGCGCGCTGGCCGCGCCGCTGGCGCTCGCGGGGGTGGCCCCGGCGCGCGCCGCGCACGATGTCGGGCCGGGCTACGCCTACCTCCCTGTCCCGACCTACGTGCAGCAGCGCCCGCTCAGCTGCGAGTACGCCTCGGCGGTGATCGCCATGGCCCACTTCGGGGACTGGCGCTCCGAGTGGGCGTTCGACGCCATCGTGCCGCTGTCGGACAACCCTCACTGGGGCTACCGGGGCGATATCAACGGCGTCTGGGGCGGCGCCGACGACTACGGCGTCTACGCCGCGCCGTTGGTGGGGCCGCTCAACGCGTTCGGGTACTGGACGCAATCCTTCTACGGCGCCGGCGACGCCACCCAGCTCAAGGCGCTGCTGACGGACGGCATGCCCGTCCTCGTCTGGCTGGGGCTCTTCGGCGACGTCGGGTTCGATCAGTACATGGGCGAGACCCGCTTCCACCTCGTGCCGGGTATGCACGTGGTGGTGGCGCGCGGCTTCGATGACGCCGGCGTCTACGTCTCCGATCCCGCCAACGGCGCCTACAAGTTCTTCCCCTGGGCGGACTTCATGTGGGCGTGGAACGTGCTGGATGGCATGGCGCTCGGGGTGGGGCCAGCCGGGTAGACAGCCTCCACGCGCCGCCTCTCCGCCCCGCCCCGGCATCACGGGCGCCGAATGGCCCCAGGTGACATGCCTGTGCCGTCTTGGCGTTGCGCGGCGCCCGCAACGTTGCGGGCGCCGCGCTCGCGTCGTTTGACGCGCCGGCCTTGCCGCCTCCGCCGCCAGCGGGGGTCGCGAAGCTGGCCTCCTGGCCGCGCCTGCGCCAGCCTCCGCGCGAAGGCTGGCACACCGAGTCCCGCCAAAACGTGGAGTATTTGTAAAATCAGGATGAGTGGCAGAGGGCAGCGTCACACATGACCCCGGCAATCCAGTAATCTGAACTACAGATTTACCGCGCGTGCGGCGACCGTTGGGTTCAGACAGGATTGGTGCTGGAGGTACAAGCGCATGACAGGGTTTCTCTCCCGGCGATCTCTCGTGCAGAGTGCGGCTGCCAGTTCCCTCGCGGCGGCGCTGGGTGGCGCCGCGCAGGCGCGCGCGCAGGAGGCGACTCCCGTCGCCACCCCCGCAGCCGCTGCGTCCACCAGCAGCCCGGCGACTGGCGACACGAGCATCGGCAGTTCTGGCCCCATCACCATCTTTCAGGCGAAGAAGATCATCACGCTGGACCCGGTGACGCCGGAGGCCACCCACGTCGCGGTGCGCAACGGGCGCATCCTTGGCGCCGGCAACCTGGGCGATCTCACCGGCTGGGGCGAGTACACCATCGACACCACCTTCGCGGATCTGGTGATCATCCCCGGCCTGATCGAGGCTCACAACCACATCTTTGAGGGGTTCAACGCCTTCTACCCCTACGTCGGCTACTTCGACCGCCCGGCGGTCGATGGTGGCGTGCTGCCCGGCATCACCAGCTTCGACGCGCTGATTAGCTTCCTCAAGGAGGAGGACGCGAAGCTGACCGACCCGAATCAGCCGCTGCTGGGCATCGAGTTCGACCCCATCTACTTCCGGGGCAACGGCCAGGTCTTCTCGAAGGAGACGCTGGACCAGGTCTCCACCACGCGGCAGGTGGCGGTGTGGTACGCCAGCGAGCACACCCTGATGCTCAACAGCGCCGCCCTGAAGGCGAACAACATCACCTCGGCGGTGACCGACCCCGGCGCGCTGAAGGGCGAGGATGGCGAGCCGACCGGCGAGCTGAACAGCCCCTCGGCGATGGGCCTGGCGCCGTCCATCTTCGACCTCATCGTCAAGTCCGCCTCGGACCCGGCCACCATCAAGGCGCTGGGGCAGTTCGCCACCAACTGCGGCTGCACCACTGTGGCCGACATGGCTTCCACCGTGCTGGCGATCCCCGAGACCCTGCCGCCGTGGACGGAAACCGTCAACGCGCCGGACTACCCGGCCCGCATCATGGCCTACCCGGAACCCACCCTCCCCGGCAGCCAACTTACCCCTGGCAACATCGTGGAGGCGTTCCAGAATCTGCAGGCTTCCACCACAGACAAGCTGCACTTCCGGGGCATCAAGCTGGTGATGGACGGCTCCATCCAGGATTTCACGGCCTACATGAACTGGCCGGGCTACTACCAGGCTCCCAACGATTACCCCTCGCTCCTCATGACCGAGGCCGAGGTGGTGGAGTGGGTGACGCCGCTGCAGGCGGCGGGCATCCAGGTTTCCGGGCACTGCAACGGCGACGGCACGGTGCAGATCTTCCTGAACGCTATCGAGACGGCTGCCCGCGCCCACGCCTCGCCGAACATCCGGCACGTCGTGCAGCACTCGCAGTTGACGACCCCGGCGCAGTACGAGCGCATGGCGAATCTGGGGGTGTGCGCCAACATCTTTGCCAACCACCTCTGGTACTACGGTGACCAGCACTACGAGATCACCGTCGGCCCCAGCCGCGCGGTGGGCATGGAGGCGGCGGCCACCGCAACCGCCAAGGGCGTGCCCTTCTCGCTGCACACCGATGCCGGGGTGACGCCGCTGGGCTGCATCCACTCCATGTGGTGCGCGGTGAACCGCGTCACGCCGAAGGGCCGCGTGCTGGGCGAGGCGGAGAAGATCACGACGGAGCAGGCGCTGCACGCCGTCACGCTCGGCTCGGCGTACCTGCTAGGGCTTGATGCCGAGCTGGGCAGCATCCAGCCGGGCAAGTGGGCCGATTTCACCGTGCTCGATCACAGCCCGATGGATGTCGATCCCACGGACCTGCTGGACCTCGTCGTCTGGGGCACGGTACTGGCCGGCCAGAAGTTCCCGGGCGCTGGCGCCGCGAAACTGGGGTCGTAAAACTCGGCCTCGCTGCCTGGATACCTTCGGCCGGGAGCGCCGCCGCGCTCCCGGCCGTTGCTGTCTGCGGATGATGCCCGTGGGCGTACACTGCCGGCGCGTCAGCGTGAGCATGATTTGGGAGCACGGTTCGCTATGGAAGGTTTGCAATCCGGTTACGTCGAGGTTCCCGGCGGGCACATCCATTACGCGCGGGGTGGCAACGGCTCCCCTCCGCTATTGCTGGCGCACGGCGCGACCGAGAGCGGCGCCTGCTGGCCCCGCGTGGCGCCCGCGCTGGCCGCCGGTCACGCCGTCGTCATGGCGGATGCGCGCGGGCATGGCGAATCGTCGCCGCCCCCGCCCGGCTGGGACTACGCCATGCAGGGCGATGACCTGGCGGCGGTTATCACCGGGCTGGGCCTGGAGCGCCCGGTGGTGATCGGGCACTCGATGGGGTGCGGCGCGGCGTTGCACCTGGCCGCGCGCCACCCGCAGCTCGTGCGCGCGCTGGTGCTGGAAG
>JASGGF010000523.1:0-3344 GCA_047605145.1 Thermomicrobiales bacterium
ACCACACCTTGGGCGCCGCCGGTCGGCTCCCCTCTCCCGCGCATCGGGAGAGGGGCCCGGGGTGAGGGCCGTCGCCTCGACGTCAGCCTGTGTCCTTTCCTACCCCAGTCAGCCGCGCAAGAACTTCAGGGGAGGGGTTGGGCAGGACTTCTTGGCGCTACGCCAGCGGGCGCGTCTCCACCATGCTCCCGCTCAGCGCTTCCGCAGCGTGCAAGGCGCGGGCGAGGCGGGCGACGCCAAGAGCGTTCTGCGGCGCCGGGTTGCGGGTGAAGCAGAGGCGGAACTCCTGCCGGCCTCCGCCGTCCGGGTAGAAGTGCTCCCCGCCGAGGATTTCCACACCCAGCGCCGCCGCTTGCTGCACGAGCAGGCGCACATCCAGATGCCCGTGGGCTTGCAGCCACAGACAGAGGCCACCCTCCGGCGTGACCCAACTCAGGGCGCCCGGTGGGGTCTGCTGGCGCAGCGCCGTGGTCATCGCCTCCAGCCGGGCGCGGTGCTCCACGCGCAGCGCCGCGAGGTGGCGCTCGAAGACGCCATTCTCAAGTAGCTCGGCAACGACGAACTGATACGCCCCGCCACTGAACAGATCGGCGCGCTGCCGCACCATCGTCACCTGCTCGGCAACTGCCTCTGGCGCGATCATCCAGCTCAGGCGCAGACCCGCGGCCAGCGTCTTCGAGAAGGTGCCCTGATAGATCACCACCCCCTGATCGTCCAAAGAGAGCAGCGAGGGCGGCGGCGCCTTGTCGAGGTGAAGCGGGCTGTACGGGTCGTCCTCGATGATCGCGATGCGGTAGCGCTGGCCGAGTTGCAGCAGCCCGCGCCGTGTCTCCAGCGAGAGCGTGCGCCCGGTCGGGTTGTGGAAAGTCGGATTGGTGTAGAGCAGCTTCGGCCGGTAGCGCTGCAGCAGGTCCTCCAGCTCGTCCAGATCTGCGCGGCGGGCGTCCCAGCCGGCGATGCGCGCGCCTGCGGCCCGGAAGACCTGAATCGCGCCGAGGTAGCCGGGGCGGTCCATCACCACGACATCGCCCGGCTCCAGCAGGCAGCGCGCCAGCAGGTCCAATCCCTGCTGCGAGCCGGAGAGGATGAGCACCTGCTCGGCGCGCACGCCGAACCGCTGCGCCAGCGCCAGCCGCAACGCGGGCTGGCCCTCCGTCGGACCGAGGCCCAGCGCCGCCGGGACGCCGTGCTCTAGCGCATGCTGCATGGCCCGCTGAAACGCCGCCACCGGGAAGTGCTCGAGCGCTGGCTGGCCCGCCATGAACGAAATCACTTCGTCCGTGGGGTGCTGCACGAGGCTGCGCAGAGTGACATCGTTGGTGCGCTGGGCAGCCGCCGCCACCTTCCCCTGCCATGCGAAGGGCGCTGCTGCCTGCGGCGTCTCCACCGCGCACACAAACGTGCCCCGCCCCGTGCTGCCGCGCACCAGCCCGCGCGCTTCCAGCTCGCGGTAGGCCGTCACCGTCGTGGTGCGGCTGACCCCCAGTTGCTCCGCCAGCGCGCGCTCCGAGGGGAGCCGGTCTCCGGCGGCTAGCGTGCCATCGCCGATGGCGGCCGCCAACGCCTCCTCAAGCTGCCGGTAGAGCGGCGCCGTGTCCGTGAGATCCAATGCGAGCGTAGGCATTCCCATAGTGGGGCCACGATAAGGGTCGGACGCCTAATTGGCAATATCCATTCGCGAATTGGCTATCTACACAGCTTGATATTGGCCCTATTGTGCCGCAACGGCTGGGGGCCAATCAGGCCACTCGCCAAGACTGCCGGAGAGCGCGCCGGGAGTTCATCCACGGGAGAAGTCAGAGTCGACGCTGGCCGGACTCCCAATTCGGATCGGTCACAGGAGTGCGGTCTCGTGTTACTGGAATTGCTTGACGCCGAAGAACGCGCGCAGTCCTGCGAGCGCATGGCCCGGGCGCACGCCCACAACGAACAGCGCATCACGCTCCTGAAGGCGCCGGCCGTAAAACCGGAAGGCGCTGCGCGGCGGGACCTTTGGGGAATCCACTTCCCCATGCGGCAACTGGTGATCGTGGCGCGGCGCTGGCTCTGCGCCCGGCCGGGGTTGCGGGCCACCGCGCTGCTCACCGGAGGAGGAAGAGCATGCCACTCCCACTCGTCATCTTGAGCGCCTTCACCGGCGCCCTCATCGCTATCGGCGTCATGGCGCAACGCCGGGGCGCCGAGAGCCGCCCGGATTTCATGGACGCGCCTGGCGCGCGAGGAGTCTGAGACGTGGAGGCGCCGGGGATGCCGGCCAGTGGGGCAAAGCACGGCTTCGGGTTTGGAATTGGACGCAACGCAGGAGAAGGGGCAACCACGATGGAGGAGAAACTGATCTGGTGGAACGGCGAACTCACGCCGGAGTCGCAGGCGCTGATGCCGGTGACGCACCTCGGGTGGTCCGGCGTGGAGGGTGTGTTCGAGGGAATGCGCGGCTACTCGAACCCGGCGCAGGAGGAGCTGTTCATCTTCCGGCTGGAGGCGCACATGGCCCGCATGATGCGCTCGATGAAGCTGATGGAGCTGCACTGCCCGTGGTCGCAGGCGGACCTCATGGCCGCCTGTGTGGAGACCCTCCGCGCGAATGACTGCCGCGAGGATGTTTACCTGCAGCCCCTCGCTTACGCCGAGGAGGCGGCCAGCGGCGGCTTCTTCGCGGCCTCGCGCTTCGGTATCTTCGTGGACTGGTGGCCACTGGCCTCTCGCCTGCGCGACGATAACCGGCAGGCGCTGCGCTTCGCGTCGTACCGCCGCATGAGCGAGGACGCGATGCCGCCGCGCGTCAAAAATCTCTCCAACTACCGCAACAGCGCCATGATCCTGCGCGAGGCGCGGCGCGATGGCTACGACGGCGCGCTGGTGCTGAACGGCGCCGGGTACGTGGCGGAAGGCCCGAACGCGTGCGTGTTCCTCGTCCGCGACGGCGAGGTGATCACGCCCAATTTGCAGACTGGCATTCTGGAGAGCATCACTCGCGACGCGGTGATCACCATGTGCCGCGAGGATCTGGGCCTGACGGTGCAGGAGCGCTTCGTGGACCGCACGGAGGTGTATCTGGCGGACGAGGTCTTCCTCGTGGGCAACGCCGCCGAAATCACGCCGGTGCGCCGCGTCGATGGCCACGTCATCGGTGACGGGGAGACCGGGCCGGTCGGGCGGCAACTGAAGATCATGCTGGACGAGATAGCGCGCGGCGCCAGCATCACGCACGCGGACTGGCGGACGCCGGTGGGCGCGCGGGTGGCCGCTGCGGTGGTGTAGGGCGCCGCAAAAACCCTCATTTCAACCCCTCTCCCTTTGCGAAGGGCGAGGGGTTTTTTTAGGCGCGCCTAGCCGTCCCGGAC
>JASGGF010000524.1:0-3342 GCA_047605145.1 Thermomicrobiales bacterium
ATTACCTCGGGGTTGCGGAAATACGCGGCGATGCGCTGCGTCGCCGAGGACGAGCAGTTCACCGAGGCCAGAATCGCCACGTAGTTGCGGGTGCCGACCTTGCCGTTCTTGCGCCGGTAGCCCATGAACGTGCGACGGTCAGCCTCCGGCACGAACTCCACCGGCACGTACTCGGTGGTCGAGGCGTAGTCCAACTCCAGCCCCTCGCCCACCGACAGGTTGTGCGAGTGGACGTGGTCGCCAACGGCGATATCCTGCGTGGCGTAGCCGATGATCTGGTTGTAGCGCCGCACCTCGCCGCCGGTGGCAATCGCCTTGCGCGCGACCTTGTGCCCCGGCGGAATCATCTGCCCCACCCGGATCTCGCCCTCTGGCGTGGTGATGATGGTGCGTGGCAGCAACGGCTGCTTGGCGATGATCACCCCGTCGTTCGGGTTGAGCAGCACCGCCACATCTTCCAT
This sequence comes from Thermomicrobiales bacterium, assembly GCA_047605145.1. GTDB lineage: Bacteria > Chloroflexota > Chloroflexia > Thermomicrobiales > UBA6265 > JACCXM01. The sequence continues at coordinate 462 of JASGGF010000524.1, forward strand.
CTCGACCGGCCCGCTCGGCCCGCGAGAGGTCAGCGACATTCCTTCACCACGCGGCTTGGAGGCGTCCATAATGATGCGTCCCGCTTTCCTGATCACACGGCAGCGCGCAAGGCAAGGTCATCCTCGACATCGGCGCGCTACGCACAACGTCATACCCGAATGTTCGCCGGTTGTTTCACTTTCAGCAAGTTTTGGCGAGGGAAATCGTTCCTAGAGCACCTTGTAGCGCGCCCAGACCTCCGCCAGCAGGGCGCCATTGCGCAGATCCTGCCGGGCGCCATCCTCTTTCGCCACCTTCTCGAACGCCTTGGTCACCACCTCGTCTGCGACGGCGGCTGGGATGATCGCGGCGCCGTCGATCTCGGCGAAGACGATGTCGCCCGGCTGGACGCGCACCCCGGCCAGCTCCACCGGCCGCCCGTGGCTCACCACCGTGCCCCGCCCGGAGATATCAACCGGACGCGCGCCGCGCGAAAAGACCGGGAACCCCAGCGCCTGAATCATGCGCGTGTCGCGGTGGCAGCCGTCCGTCACCATCCCGCGCGCGCCCCGCGCCAGCGCCGCGTTGGAGAACAACTCGCCCCAGACCGCGATGTCATCGCGCCCGCCCACTGCCACTACGGCCACATCGCCCGGCTGCAGCGCGTCGATGGCCGCAATCTGGTTCGTGTACGGCTGCGCCACCACCTCGAACTGCGACGCAATCACCATCGTCGCCGCACGCCCGACCAGCACCGGCGCGTGCGCCGGGTCAATCGGCACGATGCCGGGCTGGAGCACTTGATCGCGCAGGCCCAGCCCATCCAGCATGTCGGAAATGACCGCGACATACAGATCGCGCGCCATGCGGTCGAAGAGCGTTGCGTCGTGCGCCACGAAGATCCCCCGTCAGTTATCCGGAAACGACGATGATGTTGGCATAGGGGACCGAGTCCCCAGTGCGCACCGTCGCCTTACCGCCGGCGGCCAACCGCTTCAACTCGATGTGCGTCACGGTCTGTAGCGGGACATCGCCGAGCAGCTCGCGCATCTCCGCGACCCGCTCCGGGCTGACGCGCGCCATCTCCTCGGTGATCAGCACCCGGTCGATCACCCACTCGGCGTTGATGGCGCGCAGCACTTCGAGCACCGTCGGGATGCCATCGACCAGTGCGAGGTCGATACGTTTCGGGCCGTCCGGCACGGGAAAGCCCCGGTCGCAGATCGTGAAGTAGTCGGTGTGGCCGGTGCTGGAGAGCAGGTGACCCAGCGCCGGGTGCAGAATGCCGCCGCGCCTCACGCCGTTTCCTCCGCCACGTAGCTCTCGCGCTGGTCCAGCGTGATCTGCTCGCGAAAGCTCGGCAGCGGGCGCTTCAGGAACAGCTCGCCGCCCTCCGGGCCGTCGGTGACCGCGACCAGTTCCCACCCCTCGCGGCCAAGCGCCGTCAGCCGGCTCGCCTCGCCCCGGCCCAGAATCAGATACTCCCAGCCAGACCCCGTCAACGCTGGCGCCATTGCCACGCTCCCCTGCGCTGCTGCGCAAACCCATGCGCGCGATCATCGCACACCTGTCTGCCCCGGAGGCGCGCTCCGCTATCCTTCGCAAAACGCAATGGAAGTCGGCGGAGCAGATCAGGAGCAGGCAATGAAGCTGGCGTCGCGCATGCAGCGGCTAGGCACGGAAACCGCGTTCGAGGTGCTGGTGCGCGCCCGCGCGCTCGAAGCGCAGGGCAAAGATGTTATCCACCTCGAGATCGGCGAACCCGATTTCGACACCCCGGCCAACGTCAGCGAAGCCGGGCGGAAGGCGATCAGCGACGGCTGGACCCACTACGGCCCGTCGTCCGGGCAGCCGGACCTGCGGCAGGTTATCGCCGACTACATCAACGGCCGCAACGGCTCCAGCTATGGCCCGCAGAACGTGGTGGTCACCCCCGGCGGCAAGCCGATCATGTTCTTCCTGATCATGGCGCTGCTGGAAGAGGGCGACGAAGCGATTTTCCCGGACCCCGGTTTCCCGATCTACCGCAGCATGATCGACTTTGTGGGCGCGAAGGCCGTGCCGCTGCCAATCCGCGAGGAAAACGAGTTCCGCCTCGACGTCGCCGAGCTGGAGTCGCTGATCACCCCGCGCACCAAGTTCCTGATCATCAACAGCCCGGCCAACCCCACCGGCGGCGTGTTCACCAAGGCGGACCTTGAAGCGATCGCCAAACTGGCCGTGGAGCACGACCTGTTCGTGATGGCGGATGAGATTTACGCCGAGATCATTTACGAAGGCGAGCACCACTCCATCACCTCGTTCCCCGGCATGGTGGAGCGCACCGCCATCCTTGACGGCTTTTCCAAGACGTACGCGATGACCGGCTGGCGCCTTGGCTACGGCGTGATGCCAGAGTGGATCGCCGATCAGGTCAGCCGCCTGATGGTGAACAGCGTCTCGTGCACCGCCTCGCTGGTGCAGCGCGCTGGCCTCGAAGCTTTGAGCGGTCCGCAGGACGCCGTGCGCGACATGGTGCGCGCTTTCCGCGTGCGCCGCGACCTGATGGTGGAGGGCCTGAACGACATCCCCGGCGTCAGTTGCCTGACCCCGGCGGGCGCCTTCTACGTCTTCCCGAACATCACCGGCACAGGCCTGAGCAGCAAGGCGTTCGCTGACCGCTTGCTCGATGAGTTCGGGGTGGCCGCCATCGCCGGCACCTCGTTCGGTGATCAGGGCGAGGGCTATCTGCGCCTCTCCTACGCCAACTCCGACGACAACCTGCGCCGCGCCCTTGAGCGCATTGACGCCTGCGCGCGCAGTCTCGTGGGCGCGGCGGGGTAACGGCGGGGAACCCTCACCCCCAACCCCTTGTCATCCCGACAGTTTGGGTGACGGGGTGCCACGGGCGATCCAGCCGAG
>JASGGF010000525.1:0-3335 GCA_047605145.1 Thermomicrobiales bacterium
TCCCTCCTTCGTCGGGATTACATCGGGGTTTGGGAGGAAGCGGTGGAGCGCGGAAAGCTCGCTTGGGTACGGAGCGGCAAGGGACCCGGCAGGCAAGATAAGACGCGGCGGGAGACGCCGCCCTACCTGCTACCCCGTCAGCCGCCAGCGGTCCACCAGCTTGCTGTACGACGCCTGCATCTTCTCCAGCCGCGACGTCTCGGTCACGATGCGGCCCTCGATGCGGACCTTGAGGTCGTCGAAGACCGGGTCCCCGGCCTCGTGGCGCGTGTAAAGGCGGAACAGCTCCCCGCCGCGCAGCCGCGATAGCCCGCCGCGCGCTTCACCCAGCGCCGTCTCCAGTCGCCGCAGTTCCTGATCGGCCCACGCCAAACGGTCCGTCACCGGGCGCTGCTCCCAGTTCGGGTCATCCGCGATCGATTCCAGATGCACCGCGCGTAAACCGGCGAGATCACGGAGCCGGAACGCCTCGTTGACGCGCTGCATGATGCGCTCTCGGCGGATGCGGTCCTCATCGTCGCGGGCCAGATCCGGGTGGAGGCGCTTGGCGAGGTCGATGTAGAGGCGCTTGGCCTCCGTCGCTTCGGTCGCCAGCCAACGGCGCGCCGCTTCCGGCACGTGCGGGTTGCGCCCGCGCGCCCGCGCGCCTGCCGCCGCGAAGGCGGCTTCCTCCAGCAGCTCCTGCTCCTCGTCCAGCCCCTCCAGCGCATCGTCGATCCGCGCGTCGAGCGCGGCGCGCAGGCGGGTCAGGCGGCTGCTGTAGTCGGCCGTTTCCCGCTCCAGTCGCCGCAGTTCGGTGAACAGCTCACCGAGGCGGGATTGCGCCAGCGCCTCGAAGTCGGTCACCGCCGAGCGCAGCGCGGTCAGATCCTGCTCGAGGATCGCCAGTTCGCGGCGGCGCTCCCCAATCGCATGGAGGTGGTCCTGATACTGTTGTTCGGCAGGAGAGAGGGCGCGCACCAGTCCGGTGCGGCCATTCGATTCTCCGGCGGGTTTCTGCACCCTTGACGCCCTTGGATACATCACGTTCGTCGCCGCTCCGGTGTCCGTTCGGACCCGGCGCAACGCACAACCGTACCACCAGCCCCATCCTCCCGGCAGCAACCTGCGCTGCGTTTGGGCATATTCCGGGAGGGCGTGTCACAATGACGGGACGCGCCTCGGCCAACTGGGTCGCAGGCGCTTCGTCGCGGGAGCAAATCCATGGCAGTCGATCTCAAGCAGGAGCACGCAGCGGCCGCGTTCGCGCCGCTGGGGGCCGTTCCCGATGCTCGCGGGCGCTTCGGGCAGTTTGGCGGCAAGTACGCCCCGGAAACCCTGATGCCCGCCGTCGATGAACTGGAAGCCGCCTACTACGAAGCGCGGCGCGATCCCAAGTTTCAGGACGTGCTCAACAAGCTCTCCCGCGACTACGTCGGGCGTCCCACGCCGCTTTATTACGCCGCCAATCTCACCGAACGGGCTGGCGGCGCGCGCATCTTCCTGAAGCGCGAGGATCTGGCCCACACCGGCGCCCACAAGGTCAACAATGCCCTCGGGCAAGGCCTGCTGGCGAAGCGCATGGGCAAGCAGCGCATCATCGCCGAGACCGGCGCCGGGCAGCACGGCGTGGCCACCGCCACCGTCTGCGCACTGCTCGGCCTTGAATGCATCGTTTACATGGGCGAACTCGATATCGCCCGGCAGGCGCCGAACGTCTTTCGCATGAAGCTGCTCGGCGCGGAAGTGCGTCCGGTCAGCTCCGGCTCGAAGACGCTGAAGGACGCCACCAACGAGGCGATCCGCGACTGGGTCGCCAATGTCCGCGACACCTTCTACATCATCGGCTCCGTCGTCGGCATGCACCCCTACCCGATGATCGTCCGCGACTTCCAGTCCGTGATCGGGCGCGAGGCCCGCGCCCAGATGCTGGACACCACCGGCCGCCTGCCGGACGGCGTGGTCGCCTGCGTCGGCGGCGGCTCGAACGCCATGGGCATCTTCTACCCCTTCCTGCAAGACCGCGAGGTCGAGCTGGTCGGCGTGGAGGCCGCCGGGCACGGCGTCGATACGCTGCAGCATGCCGCCACGTTGACCAAGGGCTCGGTCGGCGTCATCCACGGCGCGAAGACGTACCTGCTGCAGGACGAGTTCGGGCAGGTGCAGGAAGCGCACTCCATCTCCGCCGGGCTGGATTACCCCGGCGTGGGGCCGGAGCACTCCTACCTGAAGGACACCGGGCGCGCCAGCTACGTGGCCGTCACGGACGCCGAGGCGCTGGAGGCGTTCCAGCTGCTCTGTCACGCCGAGGGGATCATCCCGGCGCTGGAGAGCTCCCACGCGATCTCGCACGCCATGCCGATGGCGAAGCGGCTCGGCCCGGACAAGACCCTGCTGGTTTGCCTCTCCGGGCGCGGCGACAAGGATCTGCAAACCGTGGCGAACGCATTGGGGATGAACCTGTGACCGCTGGCGAACCGTCAACCATCGCCCCCACAAACGTAGGCTCACCGCGCACTGCCGCCGCCTTTGCCAAGGCGCGCTCCGAAGGCCGGCCCGCCGTCATCCCGTTTGTCACCGCCGGGTATCCCACCCCGGAGATCTCGGAGGCGGTCGCGCTCGGCATTGTGCGTGGCGGCGCCGACCTGATGGAAATCGGCGTCCCCTTCTCCGATCCGCTCGCGGACGGCACGACCGTGCAGCGCACCAGTCAGGTGGCGCTGACGCACGGCATCACGCTGGGCAAGTCGCTGGAGATGGCGAAGCGCCTGCGCGATCAGGGCGTCGAGATCCCGATCATCCTGATGGGCTATGTCAACCCGATGCTGCGCTACGGCATCGAGAAGCTGGCGCTGGACAGTGCGGCCTGCGGCGTCGATGGCTACATCGTCCCCGATCTCCCGGCCGAGGAAGCGGGCGAAATCGCAGACGCGCTGCGGGCGCAGGGCGTCGACCTTATCTTCCTGATCGCGCCCACCTCCACCGATGAGCGCATCGCCGAGGTCGCGCGGCGCGGCAGCGGTTGGGTCTATTGCGTTTCCACCACTGGCGTCACCGGCGCGCGGTCGGCGCTGCCGGAGCTCGGGCCGTACATTGCGCGGGTCCGCCAGCACATCGACCTGCCCATTGCCGTCGGCTTCGGCGTGTCCACCCCGGAGCACGTTGCGCAGATTGGCGAACTCGCCGACGGCGCGGTGGTCGCGTCAGCGATGCTGAACTTTCTCGATACCGCCGCGCTGGAGGACCAAGCGGCGGTGGCTGAACGCTATGTGCGCGGCCTGCGCGGAGAAGAGGAGTTCCCCCCGGTGGTTCCAGCGACAGCCACAGCCTCGGCGACGCCTGAAGCAGCCGAGCGG
>JASGGF010000526.1:0-3323 GCA_047605145.1 Thermomicrobiales bacterium
AGCCGTACAAGCACGACACCGCCACGCCGTGGAAGCGTTCCTATCTGCCTGACTTCTACTTGCCGGAGCACGATCTCTATCTGGAGCACTTTGGGATCAACCGGGACGGCAAGACGGCCCCGAACGTGAACGGCGCCCGGTACCGCGAGGCGATGGACTGGAAGCGGAAGCTGCACCGGGACCATGGCACGGTCTTGCTCGAAACCTACTCGTGGATGCGCGAAGAGGGCACGTTGACGCGAGAGCTGGAACGGCAACTGCGCGACCACGGCGCCGAGCCAAAGCTGCTCTCCAAAGACGAGATTGCCGCCATCGTTGAGCAGGCAAACACCCCGTTTGCAGAATTCCTAGGCCTGATCGACACCTTCCGGGCGCTCTTTCAGGGACAGGGCGCTTCGTGGGAGGCCCTGCAGGCGAAGGCGCAGACCGAGCGGGAACGCGCGTTCCTCGCGGTCTTTCAGCCGGTCTTCGCGGCGTACCGAGCGCGGCTGGCCGAGACCCGGACGATTGATTTTGACGACATGATCAACGCCGCCCGCGCGCATGTGCAGGCGGGCCAGTTCACCAGCCCGTACACGCACATCATCATCGACGAGTTTCAGGACATCTCCGAAACGCGGCTGGGGTTGCTCATGGATCTGCGAGCGCAGGTTCCGCACGCCCGCCTGTTCGCGGTGGGCGACGACTGGCAATCGATTTACCGCTTTGCCGGCTCCGATGTCGGCATCATGACCAGCTTCGTCGATCATGTCGGGCCGGCTGCCCGTGTCGATCTCGATATTGCGTACCGCTATCCGCAGCGTCTGGTGGATGTGAGCTCGCGCTTCGTCATGAAGAACCCCGCGCAGCTCCGCAAAGCGTTGCGTGCGGCGTCTGGCGATGGCGAAAGCCAGCCGGTGACGATCATTCAGGAGGAGGCTGGTGAGGAGAATGCTGCCGCTGCCGCCATCGCGCTGGCGGCGGCCTGTGACGAGGTGGTCGCGCGCGCTGCCGGGCAGCCCGCCAGTGTCCTGATTCTGGGCCGGTACAACGCGCTCGACGATCACCATGTGCGCGGCAACATCGTCCGGTTGGCGCAGCAGGGGATAGCGGCGCGCTTTCTGACGGTGCATAAGGCCAAGGGGCAGGAAGCCGACTTCGTCATCGTGCCGGGGCTCAAGCGTGGAGCCCGGGGGTTCCCTTCCGAGATCGCCGATGATCCGGTGTTGCAACTGGTGCTCTCGCCGGGCGAAGCGTTCCCGCACTCCGAAGAGCGCCGCCTGTTGTACGTCGCGCTGACGCGCGCGCGGCGGCATGTCTTCCTGATCGTGCCGGCGCGTGAGCCGTCGGACTTCGTGACGGAAGATCTGGACAGCGACGAGCTGCGCGAGTATGTGCGGAGAGTCGGCGCCTCGCCTCGTCCCACGCTGGTTTGTCCGCGCTGCAAGGGGCGCACCATCGTCAGACGAGACGGGAAGGGCTCGTCGTTCTGGGCGTGTGAGCACTTCCCGCTCTGCCATGGCCGGCTAGATCCATGCCCGAGATGCCAGCAAGGGGTGATGGTGTTCCGTCCCGACGCGGCAGCTGGGCAGGAGTTCGAGTGTATGGCCTGCCACTACCAGCGCCCGGCGTGCGCGCGTTGTGGCGAGGGTTTCATGGTGGAGCGGAACGGACGGAGGGGACCGTTTCTCGGCTGCTCGATGTTCGCTCGGGGTGGTTGTGAATACACTCAAGACGGGCATGATGTCGCGGTTCGCCAGCCCGCCGGAGTCAGAACACCGCCGGGCGCGCCACTCGGCCCATTGCGACAGCGGGTGCGTGCGCCTCGGGAAACACCGCCCACGGCGCATTGACGCCGGCGGCAGCCATCGGCGCCGCCGTCGCTTGACAGCCCCTCCCCCGCCCCGTACCGTGCGCCTCTGGGTACTCGCTGTTGGAGATGCCGGAGATTCGCTGCATGAATCCCATTGGGGTCAATTCCTGGGTCTTTATTTCGCCGCCGACGGACGAGGCCATCGCGGCGCTGGCGCCGCAGGTGAAGGCCATGGGCTTCGATGTGCTGGAGCTGGGCATCGAGGTGGCCGGGCAGTGGGACCCGGCGCGCACCGGCGAGGTGCTGGCGGCGAATGGCCTGGGCACGGCGGTGTGCGCGGCGATGGCCCCGGACCGCGATTTCACCGACCCGGATCTGCTCGCCGGCACGCAGGAGTACGTGCGCTACTGCATCGACGCGGTGGCGGGCGCGGGCGGCAGTGTGGTGGCGGGGCCGCTGTACAGCCCGGTTGGCAAGACCTGGCTGATGACGCCGGACGAGCGCGCCGTCGCCATCGAGCGGCTGGTGGCGGGTCTGCGGCCGGTGGCGGATTACGCGGAGAGTCGCGGGGTGCGCCTGGCGATCGAGCCGCTGAACCGCTTCGAAACCAGCTTTTTCAACACGGCCGCGCAGGTGCGCGAGGTGGTGGATCTCCTCGATCACCCCGCCGTGGGGATGCTGCTGGATACCTTCCACATGAACATCGAGGAGAAAGACCCGGTGGCGGCGATCCGGCTGGCCGGGGACAAGCTGTACCACGTCCACGCCTGCGGCAACGACCGTGGGGCGCCCGGCTTCGATCACATCGCGTGGCCGCCGATTATCGCGGCGCTGCGTGAGGTGAACTACACCGGCCCGCTGGTGATCGAGTCGTTCACCCCGGAGGCGCAGATCATCGCCCGCGCGGCGGCCATCTGGCGACCCCTCGCGCCAACGCAGGCGCAGCTGGCGACGGACGGGCTGGCGTTCCTGCAAGGGGCGCTTGCGGAGGCGTAGCGGGGCGGAGCGGGTGCGTGCGCCGGGTCAGGCGCACGCATCGGTGAGGAAGTAGACCTCGAAGGTGACGCCCCCGGCGTCATCGTCTTCTGGTGAGGCATAGTCTTTCAGGATTGGGTTCCCACCAGTAAGCTCAGGAAGTGTGGCCTCCAGGAGTTCGTTTGCCTCATTGGAAATTGCCACCCCTGTTCCCCTCGACTGAAGGCTTGAATAGTGCCCAAACGTAAGCGAAAGGCCAATGCGCCGGCCAAGAAACGGCGAAAATCGCTCCCGAAGAATGTTCTTGCGCTGTTCCACTGTCGCATTGGCCCATTCGCTGGCGTGGATAACGATGGACTCATCGTTCAGGCTGACAGTCTCGACGCAGGTGTCGGGAGTTGCCGTTGGCGCGACGGTTGCCGTTGGGATGGCGGCTACCCGTGTGAGCTCGGCTTCTAACTCGATGATGTGTGTTGCTTGCGCATCAGGGAGTGGCGTGGGCGTTGGCTCTGGTGTTGCCGTTGGCAGTGGCGTAGCAGTGGGTGGCGGCAAAGTG
>JASGGF010000527.1:0-3318 GCA_047605145.1 Thermomicrobiales bacterium
TATGCCGAACACCTGCCGCGTCAGGATGTGGTCCACCCGCGCCTGCAGGTCCGGCATCTCCTCCGCCAGCCCGGCCACCAGCCGGCTGGTGATCTCGCGCAGGAACACGCCCGATTTCGTGCAGGGGTCCAGAAAGGTCACCGTGGGATCGGCCCAGATGTCCGCGCCGCCGTGCTCCGCCGCCCACGCCTCGGCCAGCGTGTCCAGCATCCGGTTGGCGAACGCCGGGGGCGTGAACACCTCGTCGTTGGAGAGGTTGGCGATGCACGTCAGGATATCGGGGTTATGCCCGCGCAGCGCGAATGCCGGCGCGGCAGCAGGAGCGAGGTGACTGGCGGGGTCGCTCATGGCGTGGGCTCCGGCGTGGTGGGCGCGGCGGCGGTGAGATCGCGGACGGAGAGCGGCGGGTAGAACGTTTCCTCGCCAAACAGGCGGGGCGCGCGCGCGGAGGTGGCGCCCGCTGCGCCGTCCCGGTAGGGGACCGCCCGGGTCATCTCATCGAGGCGGAAATCGCGGCGCTGGAACTTGCCCCGGCCGATAGAGCCCCACTCGACCACAGTGATGGGTTCGCCGGCGGGGTCACGCATCGTCATGGCATCGCCGTGCACGATGTTCAGCGCCAGCACCGTCGCGGCGGCGCGGTAGAGGTCGTCCCCGGCGTTCAGGCGCAGGTATTCGGCGAACACCTCCAGCAGATTGGCGCGGCACTCGGCGATGTTGTCCGGCAGCAACTCGATGCCGTAGACGCACATCAGCGCCAACAGGGCGAAATGCCCCCGCTCGAAGGCATTCATGCCGTACTTCGCCTCCACGGCGGCGAGCTTGCGTTGCAGCACCAGCACGAGGAAATTGCCGCTGCCGCAGGCCGGTTCCAGAAATCGGGAGTCAATGCGCGCCGTCTCATCCTTGACGAGGTCGAGCATCTTCTCCACTAGCCACGGTGGAGTGAAGACCTCGCCGTGGTCGGCCACGCGCTGTCTGGATTTGATCAGGTCCATGGCGCGCACTGTACCGCAATGAGGGACAAGAGGGAAATGGCGCGATGCCATCGAAAGCCCCTCTCCCGCGCATCGGGAGAGGGGTTGGGGTGAGGGCTTTTCCTTCGGGAGAGGGCTTTTCCCTACAGCGTGATCGTGCCCTCGTACACCAGATCGCGGCAGCGCATCTCGACCTCGCGCGGGTCCATCGGGTTGCGGGCGAGGCCGTTGGTGATGGCCGCGTTGGCGACGGCGGCAGCGACGCGCGGCGCTACCCGCAGGTCGAGGCTGTCGGGGATGAGGAAATCGACCGAGAGTTCGGCGGGGTCCACCAGCTCGGCGATGGCCTGCGCGGCGGCAATCTTCATGGCGTCGTCGATGGTGCGCGCCTTCACGTCCAGCGCGCCCCGGAAGACGCCCGGGAAGGCGAGGGAGTTGTTGACCTGGTTCGGGTAGTCCGAGCGACCGGTGGCGACCGCCAGCGCGCCCGCTTCCCGCGCCAGATCGGGCGTGATCTCCGGGGTCGGGTTCGCCAGCGCGAAGACCAGCGGGTTCGGCGCCATCGAGGCGATCATTTCCGGCGTAAAGGCGCCGGCCGCCGAGAGGCCGATCACCACGTCGGAGCCGACGATCACCTCGGCCAGCGAGCCTGTGCGGCGCTCCTTGTTGGTCAGCCGCGCGATCTCCTCCTTGGAGAAGTCCATCCGCTCCTTGCGCCCCTCATAGATGGCGCCGTTGCGGTCGCAGAGCACGATGTCTCCCACGCCGAGGCCCAGCAGGAGCTTTGTCACCGCGATGCCCGCGGCGCCCGCGCCGTTGATCGTCACGCGCAGATCCTGCATCGCGCAGCCACGAATCTTGACACCGTTGATCAGCGCGGCGGCCACCACAATGGCGGTGCCGTGCTGGTCATCGTGGAAGACCGGCATGTCCAGCGTCTCGCGCAGCTTGCGCTCGATTTCGAAGCAGCGCGGGGCAGAGATATCCTCCAGATTGATGCCGCCGAAGTTCGGGGCGATGTTCTGCACGATGCGCACGATTTCATCGACATCGCGCGCCGCGAGGCAGATGGGGAAGGCCTCGACGCCGGCGAGGGTTTGCAGTAGGACCGCCTTGCCTTCCATGACCGGAAGCCCCGCCTGTGGCCCGATGTCGCCGAGGCCCAGCACTGCCGAGCCATCGGTGACGATGGCGACCAGATTCCCCTTGGCAGTGATCTCGTCCACCATCGCGGGGTTGTCGCGGATGACGTGGGCCGGGGAAAGCGCCGCCGGCGGCACATAGAGCATGTTCAGGATGTGATGATCGCGAATCGGGATCTTGGAGCGCACTTCCAGCACGCCGCCGTTGCGCTCGCGCAGGTCGATCGCTTCCTCGCGGAACGTCTTGTGTTCGCTCCGCACCGAAGGGCGCGCCGGGATGAGACGGCCCTCGTAGACGTAGCGACGCGTGCGCTCGCTGACCAGCTCCGGCGCGATATCGCGGCCGGCCTCGCCCGCCTCCTGCGCGGCGCGGACCACGGCGGCGGCGACGGCCGGGGCGACGCGGAAATCAAAGATGCGCGGCACGATGTAGTCCGCGTGCAGGGCGTCTGGCTCGATGACGTCGGCGAGCGCGCGGGCGGCGTAGAGCAGCGTGCGCAGGCGGATGTTGCGCGCCCGGCTGTCCAGCAATCCCCGGAAGACGCCCGGAAAGACGAGGGAGATGTCCATCGTGTTCGGGAAGTCGGAGCGGCCCGTGGCCACCACCCGGGCGCCGCCCGCGCGCGCCTCGCCCGGCGCGATCTCCGGCTCCGGCACGGCCAGCGCGAACACAATGGGATCGCGCGCCATGCCCCGGATCATCTCTTCAGTGACGATGTTGCCGGTGGAGAGGCCGATGAAGACATCGGCGTCCTGCAGCATCTCCTTCAGGCCGCCGCGCTGATCCGCCTTGTTCGTTTCCTTGGCGAGGTACGCCTTCGCCCAATTCATGCGGCTGGGGCGGTAGCGGTAGAGCGCGCCCGCGCGGTCGCAAACCACCACATCGCGCACGCCCGCGCGCGTCAGCAGGCGGGCCACGCCGATGCCGGCCACGCCGGCCCCGGAGATGACCACCTTGACGTGCTCGATCTCCTTCTTCACCACTTTCAGGGCGTTGAGCAGGCCGCCCAGCACCAGAATGGCGGTGCCGTGGTGCTGGTTGGAGAAGACAGGGATATCCGCGCCGTTCTCCAGATTGTCGGCGATGGAGAACGCGCGCGGCGCCGAGATGTCGTCCAGGCAGATGGCGCCGAAGGTGGAGGAAAGGGCCAGACCCGTCTCCACGACCTGATCGGGATCATGGCTGGCGACGGAAATCG
>JASGGF010000528.1:0-3285 GCA_047605145.1 Thermomicrobiales bacterium
GGTGGTGGCGCTGACCGCGCAGCGCTCCCCGGTGATGATCGGTGGGCGCGAGGTCATCTCCATGACCTACAACGGGCAGGCTCCCGCCCCCACCCTGCGCCTGAAGCCGGGCGAAACGCTGGGCGTGACCCTGACGAACGGCCTCGACCAGCCCACGAACTTCCACACGCACGGGCTGCACGTTTCGCCATCGGGCAACAGCGACAACGTCCTGCTGCACCTGATGCCCGGCGAGACGTTCCAGTTCGAGTTCCAGATTCCGCCCGATGGCATCTCCGGCCTCAGCATCCCCGGGTTCTTCTGGTACCACCCGCACATGCACGGCTACACCTCGGAGCAGGTGAACGGCGGCATGGCCGGCGCGCTGATCGTGGAAGGCGGGCTGGACGACCTGCCGGCGCTGCGCGAGGCGCCGGAGCGGGTGCTGGTGCTGCAATCGACGCAGTACGCGCTGGATGGCGCGATGATCAAGGCGCCCGAATTCGCCATCGTCGATATCTACGTCAATGGCCAGTACGTGCCCGAGATGCCGATTGCCCCCGGCGAGACGCAGCGCTGGCGGGTGCTCAACGCCAGTTCCTACACCTTCATGGATCTGGAACTGGAGGGGCACACCCTCCACCAGATCGCTGCGGACGGCAACGCGCTGAATGCCCTGTGGAGCCGGGACGCCATCCTGCTCTCGCCGGGCGAACGGGCCGATGTGCTGGTGCAGGGTGGCGCGCCGGGGCGCTACGCGTTTCGCTCCCGCGCGTGGGGCGCCGATTTTCAGGTGCAGCCCGCCATGCCCATCGCCACGCTGGTCAGCGCCGGCGCGGCGGTGACGCCGATGGCGCTGCCGGAGACGCTGTTCCCCTTCGAAGACCTGCGGCAGGCGCCCATCGACCGCCAGCGCAGCCTCGATTTTGGCGAGACGCTGCACCCCTTCGCCGTCTTCGTCAACGGCCAGACCTTTGACCCGGACCGTGTGGACGAGACGGTGGAGCTTGGCGCGACGGAGGAGTGGCGCATCCGCAATTCCAGCTACGACGTTCACCCGTTCCACATTCACGTCAACGATTTTCAGGTGATTTCGGTGAACGGCCAGCCGCATGAGGCGCGCTCATGGGAAGACACCTTCCCGGTGCCGGCCTTTGACGAGATCGTGATGCGCACACGCTTTCTCGATTTCCCGGGGAAGTTCGTTTACCACTGCCACATTCTGGACCATGAAGACATGGGGATGATGGGCATCGTGGAGGTGGTGGACCCGGCGGCAGATGGCGCGGCAGCCACGCCGGAACGCCCCTCGCCGGAACGCCCCTCGTAGCAGGCGGACTGCCTGCCCCTACGCCTCGTGCAGCACCTGCGGCCAGTCGGCGCGGGCGGGCCCGACGTGGAACTCGCGGATCAGCATCGCCACGACGGCGCCGAGCGTGATGGGCCCGGTCGGCAGGTGCAGCGACCCGAGCTGGGCCTTCACCTCCGCCAGCGCGCTGCCCTCGCGCTGCGCCAGCGTCACGGCGCCAGCGGCGGGGACGTGCAAGTGCGGAGTGGTGATGGGGCTGGCGCCGGTGGGATGCCAGTCGTAGACCAGAAGCGCCCGGAGATGTCTTGTATCACGAATCGATATCGCGCTACTCGTGAGGCGAACGATCTCAGATCGGTTTGTTCGATGAAGTAGTTCAGGTTCACGCGAAGTTCGATTTCGCCGATACCCTGATGAGTTCTCAGCCGCAGGTTGTTCGGAACAGTTTGGCCGAAATCCCAGATGGTGAGGGTTTGCTCAGGCCCAACTCTCGCGCCGCTGCCGATCACGGCGGCGTCAGAAATGCAAGACAAGATCCGCCGATGCTCGTCGATGAAGTCGTCCGCAGCGGCCCTAGCTGTCTTGGCGAGCAAAGGGGATCAGCATGATCAGGTACATCAATTCGCGCCCCTCGTGCGTCTCGTCGTCTGGAGAGATATCGCCAGCGTCGTACCGGGCCAGAAACTCATCACCTGAAAGGCCAGCAATGCGCCGCGACATGTAGTCGAAGAGTTCGCGGCCCTCTTCAGGCGACAGGATCGTAGGTGGCTTCTTCAAGGCTGGACTAGGAAGCGCCATCGAAGCCTCCGCTTACTGCAAAGAACATGCGTACTCTCCGAGTATCGCATGCTTTTTCTCGAAGCAGCGAGTGAATGCACCCCGCGAAAACGATAGCGGCCAAGTCGTGCGGGCGAGATCAAGCGATAGCGCCATGCGCGTCTCCTTGCTGGCGGCGTGACCCCGCAGGCTACCACCGCGCCAGCAGCGTGCTGACCACGGCCATCAGCACGACGATGGCGATGGGCGGCAGGCGGAAGACCATCAGCAGCAGCAGGCCTACGCCCGCCAGCAGCGCATCACGCGGGGCGACGATGGCGGTGCTCCAGATGGGGGCGTAGAGCGCGGCGAGCAGGATGCCGACCACCGCCGCGTTGATCCCCTGCAAGGCGCCGGGGGAGCCGGGCCAGCG
Organism: Thermomicrobiales bacterium; assembly: GCA_047605145.1. Taxonomy (GTDB): domain Bacteria; phylum Chloroflexota; class Chloroflexia; order Thermomicrobiales; family UBA6265; genus JACCXM01. Next base: position 2,478 of record JASGGF010000528.1, read on the forward strand.
GTGCAGGTGATGCCAGAAGGGCAGCGCGCTCAGGATCACCAGCGAGGACGGCAGCAGCGTGGCGACCAGTGCGAAAACGCCGCCCTGCCAGCCGGTGAGCCCGCCGGTCATCACCGCGCCGAGGTAGCCGCTGAAGGTGAGCAGCGGGCCGGGCATCGCCTCCGCTGCCGCAAACCCCGAGATGAACTGGTCGTTCGTTACCCAGCCGGGCGGCACAACCGTCTGGTGTAGCAGCGGCAGCACGCCCGGCCCGCCATCGAACACGAACGTGCCCGCCCAGAAGAACCCGGCCGCCACCTGCGTCGCCTGCGTTTGCAGGAGCGCGTTCAGCAGCGGCAGCCCCAGCAGTAGCGTCAGGAAGAGGGTGAGGCAGCAGAGGGAAACCCGCTTGCTGATGGGGAAATGCAGCGGCTCCTCGACGCCGGCGAGATCCTGCCCCAGCGCGAAAAACCGCCAGCCGATCAGCCCGGAGAGCAGGATGGCGGTCACCGGCGCCGCGATGGACGCCCACATGATGACCAGCACCGTGGCCCCCAGCGCGATCAGGCGGCGCGGCAGGCCGTGCAGGTGGACGGCGGCCATCTCCCACACCGTGGCGGTAACGATCGCCACGGCGGCGATGCGCAGCCCGTGTAGCCATGGGGTATCCGGCGAGATGCGCCACGTTTGCAGCGCGTAGGCGAAGGCAATGAGGAAGAGGGCGGAGGGCAGGGTGAACCCCGCCCACGCCGCCAGCGCCCCGCGGTAGCCCGCGCGGTACAGGCCGAAGGCGATGCCGAGCTGGCTGCTGGCCGGGCCGGGCAGGAAC
>JASGGF010000529.1:0-3264 GCA_047605145.1 Thermomicrobiales bacterium
CTCTCCCGATGCGCGGGAGAGGGGAGCCGGTCGGGGCAGCGTGGTGGGTTTTTGGCATAACCACGCCACATTTCGCGCCGGTGTCCGGGCGAGAGCCCCTCTCCCGCGCATCGGGAGAGGGGTTGGGGTGAGGGCTTCTCCGGTGTCAACAGCCTCGCAAAAACCAATTGGCGCCAAGCGCATTAGCCCCCAGCGGCAGCGTCGCGACGCCTCGATATCCTGCGGAGATCTCGGTGGATGCGCTTCACACCCAGCGCTTTGACCCTCAGCAGCGAAGGCACATGGCCTCGCACTCGCGTGCGCGCTGCGTCAGCGATTCGTCCGGCGAGCAAATGGCATCAGCATGACGAACCGCCCGATCTTGCGGCCCTCGACCGTGTCCGGAATCGGCCGGAACTCGCCAGCATCCCAGCGGCGCAGGAACTCATCGCCAGAGATACCCAATTCCCGCCGGGCCTGCCGATCAAATCGCTCGCGGCCCTCTTTGGCAGTAAGCACGCGTGGAAGCATGTCGTGGCCGCCTTCCTGCCCTTCCTGAACGGTCATAGGTCGCCCCCCTTACACCGTCACCAGATTGATCGAGCGCAGGCGCGGGCTGGAGATGAGCCCGTCGATGACGAAGTGCTGGTTCAGCGCGACGTGGTCGTACTGCGCCTGCGCCGCCGCCTCGCCGTCGCGGCGGCGCAGCGCGTCGAGGACGCGCGCGTGCTCGTCGTATGAGCTGTCGATGCGCCGCCAGACATTGGCGAGCTGCGGGATGTAGAGCACCCGATCCAGCTCGTCCAGCGCCGTGTGCGCCATGTGCGCCAGCCGGTCGTTGCCGGAGGCCGCTGCCAACGCTGTGTGGAAGCGGTTGTTCGCCTGCCGCAGGCCGATGATGTCGTCGTGACCCGGCACGTGCTGGCAGGCCGCGTTCAGCGCCTCCAGCCCGGTGATGGTCTCGTCATCGGCGTGGGCGGCCGCCAGTTGCGCCGCCGCTGGCTCGATGATCAGGCGCACCCCGAACAGGTCGCGCACCTGCTGAAACGTGATTGGCGCAATCTGGTGCCCCCGCCGCGGAATCGCCTGCACCAGCCGGTCGTGCCCCAGCCGCGCCAGCGCCGCGCGCACCGCAGCCCGCCCGGCCCCGAAGGTGGCCGCCAGTTGCGCCTCCGTCACGTACTGCCCCGGCGCCAGATCGCAGCGCAGGATCGCCTGCCGGATCGCCAGATAGGCGGCGTCCGCCAGTGAGCCGTCATCGGCGTCGGTTGTCGTCATTTCACCCTCCCGCACGACAGATGCTGCCCGAGCCTGCTGCGGTCACAGATGCCATCATCACCGCCTTGGTGATATCGCACATCCGGAGTGTATCGCATTGGCAATGCGCCAGACGTCGTCCGTGATATGCTAGATGCACACTCAGGGCAGGTTGTGACACCGCTGCGTCACGTGTTGGACGTTGGCGCTGCCAAACTCACCACCTGCGCCAATGGCTTCGTCCGCTCATGCGCTCGAGGGAGACCCGATCATGATCATGCGCGCGCCTGTTGCCCCGTCCCTTGCCGCCGCCACTGCCGGGCGTGTCAGCCGGCGCACGCTGGTGCTGAGCGGCGCCGCCGCTGGACTGCTGGCCCTTGCCCCGGCGCCCTTTGCCGCCCGCGCCGCGCAGGACGACGCCGAAGCGCTCTTCAACATGGTGATCATCTCCGGCTCCCCCGACACGCTCGATCCGGCCGATAACTGGGAGGGCTCCGGCGGGTTCGGCATTCTGGCCCACGTGTACGACGGCCTCTTCCGCTTCAAGGGCGCCGAGACGGCGGAGATCGTGCCGCTGCTGGCCGCCGAGGTCCCCACCGCCGAAAATGGCGGCATCTCCGAGGATGGCCTGCAGTACACCGTCAAGTTGCGTCCGGAAGCAAAGTTCGCCGACGGCTCCCCGGTGGACGCCGCCGCCGTGGCGGCCAGCTACGAGCGCACCCGCGCCCTCAAGCTGGGCGTCGATTTCCTGCTCGATCAGATCAACACCGTCGAGGCGGTCGATCCGGAGACGGTGCGATTCACCCTGAAGCAGCCTTTCTCCCCTTTCCTGAACTCCATCGGCAGCGTCTTCGCCAACGAGGTCGTCAACCCGGCGGTGGTGGCCGAGCACGCGACGGACGACGACCCGTACGCGCACGAGTGGTTCACCGATAACACCGCCGGCTCCGGTCCGTACATCCTGGAGCGCTTCGAGCGCGATCTGGGACAGGCCACGCTGGTGCGCAACCGGGACTGGTGGCAGGGCTGGAGCGACGGCCCGCATCTGGACCGGGTCATCGTGCAGTACATCCCCGAACAGGCCACCGCCCGGCTGATGCTGGAGCAGGGAGACGCCGACTACGTCGCGGGCGTCAGCGCCGAAGCGCTGGCGGCGCTGGCCAACACCCCGGGCATCACGACGGTCGAAGGCATCACGATGGGGCAGACCTTCATTGCCCTGAACACGCAGATGGCGCCCTACGACAACGTGCTGGTGCGGCAGGCGCTGGCCTACGCCATCAACTACGACGCGATCATCGATGGCGTCTACGGCGGCGGCAAGCGCATGGATAGCGTCACCCCGCCCATGGTCGGGTACGCGCCAGCCGCTACGCAGTACACCTATGATCTGGAGAAGGCGAAGGCGCTGTTCGCGGAAGCTGGCTACCCGGATGGCCTCGACCTGACCATTGCGGTGGCGCAGGAGGACGAGCAGGGCTCGCTGGCGCTGCAGTTGCTGCAAGCCGATCTCGCCACCATCGGCGTCAATCTCACCATCACGCCAATCGAAGCCTCCGCCATGTTCACCCAGATGACGAACGGCGACCCGGCGCAGGCGCTGCCCGCCATGTTCTCCTTCATGGCATCGGACTACCCGGACGCCTACCAGCTATTGGCGCTCGGCTACGGCACGCGCAGCCTGCCGCCCGCCTCCTGCTGCAACTACGGTTCCTACACCAACCCGGCGATGGACGAGATCATCGCCCGCGTCGAAACCACGCTCGATCCGGAGGAGCGACAGGCCGCGCTGCAGGAAGGGTTCGACCTCGCCTACACGGATGAGCCGCTAATCTGGGTGCACAACTTCGCGGACCGCGGCGCCATGAAGGACACCGTGCAGGGCTGGGAGTTCAACTACGTCAATGGCACAGCCTATGCGCCGCTGGAGCAGATGTCGATCAGTTAGCCCGCATGATGGCGAACGCCCTCACCCCCAGCCCCTCTCCCGAAGTACTTGCGCGGGAGCGGGGAGCCGAATCGCGACAC
>JASGGF010000530.1:0-3262 GCA_047605145.1 Thermomicrobiales bacterium
CCGATCCGGCGCAGCCGCCCACGGCGCTGCTGCGCCGGCCCATTGCGCCCGGCCCGGATACACCGGTGTCGGCGCCGGGCCCGGTCGTCCCGATGCGCGGCGGCGACGCGGCGCGCAGCGGTAGCCAGCCCGGCCCAGCCCCTGCCGCGCAGCCGCAGGAGGCGTGGCGGGCGCCCACTGGCTGGTACTCCCCGGCGCAACTGGCGGCGGCGCGCGGGCTGGTGGTGTTTGGCGGTTTTTCGCTGGGCGGGCGGCAGGCCGTGGTGGAGGCGCTGGACGCTGGACAGGGCGGGGTGCGCTGGCAAACGACGGCGCCGGTCGGCTGGGCCGAAATCCCGGACACCCCGGCGCTGGCCGGCGATCTCCTCTTCGTGCCGGTGCAGGCGCCGGTGGCGGGGATCATGGCGGTGGTGGCGTGGACGGGCCAGCCGGTCTGGTTCGCGCCGTTCGGGTTCACCTCCGTCACTGCGCCCGCAGCGGACGGCGATACCGTCTACACCGCCGGCTGGGGCATGCGCGACCCGCGTGACGCGGCGCAAGGCGACTCGGTGGGCTCGGTGTTCGCGCTGGACCAGCGCACCGGCCGGGAGCGCTGGCGCTTTCTGGATGCCGCCCGCTTCGGCCCGCTGGCTGTTGGGCGAGACCGGGTGTATGTCTCCAGCAACCGGGGCCTCTTCGCGCTGGCGAAGCAATCCGGGCAGAAGCAATGGCAGGCGCGCTTCACGCCGCTCATCGGCGAGGCCCCGGTGGTGATTGGCGACGCCGTAGTGTTCGCCGGAACGGACATCACCTCTGGCGCCACCGGGGTTTACGCGCTGGACGCCGCGACCGGCGCCCTGCACTGGCGGCAGGACCTGCCGGCGGCGGTCAGCATCGGCGCGGGAACTGCAGCGGCGGGAGACACCGTTTATGTGGCATGGTGGGAGACCCCCACCGATGAGGACGCGAAGGCGCCCTCGCTCAGCGCCTATGATCTGGCGACCGGCGAAGAGCGCTGGGTCTACCGGGCCACCCTGCCGCCGGACGATCTGGCGCAGGCGACCGCCGCCACCATGGGCGCCCCGGTGATCGCCGGGGACCGGGTGCTGTTCGGCGTTTCGGTGCAGACTGACGGCGGCTCGCCCAGCGCGGCGAACGGGCTGTACGCGGTTGATGCCGCCAGCGGCGCGCTGGTCTGGCAAGCAGGGGGGCTGGCCATTGCCTCCTCTCCGGCGGTGATCGGGGAGTGGGTGTACGTGATGGGCGGGGCGGCGGGCGGCCAGAGTGGCGGGAGCGTGATCGCCCTGCACCCGTAAGCGCGAACCGGCAGAACGGGCGGATTGGGCCGCACAGGCGAGGACGAGGCGAAGATGCCAGCACCAGACGCGGCGCCGGGGCCGCACGCCACGTTGTTGCGCACCGTGCTGCACAAGCTGCACGCGCGGGCCAAAACGGTCATCCTGTCTGATTCCACCGGAGCCAGCCTGACCGGCCGCGACACCCTGTTGCGCGCCCTCGTGCTGCGCCGCCTGCTGCGCCGCCAACTCGACGCGGGCGAGGAACGCGTCGGGATCTTGCTACCGCCCACGGTGGCCGGGGTCGTGACAAACCTCGCGCTCTCCCTCGACCGCCGGGTGGCGGTGAACCTGAACTACTCGCTGACCCCGGAACTCATCCAGCACTCCATCCGCGAGGCCGGGGTGCGCCACGCCATTACCTCGCGCGCGTTCCTGCAGAAGTTCCCCGTCGATGTCGCGCCCGCCGAGGCCATCGTGCTGGAGGATCTGGCGAAGGGCGCCACGTGGCAGGACAAGGCGCTGGCGGCTATCGGAGCGCACCTACCGGTGCCCCTGTTGGAGAAGGCGCTCGGCATCGGGGAGATTCCGGCGGATTCGCCGATGGCGATCATCTTCACCTCCGGGTCGGCGGGCCGTCCGAAGGGCGTGGTGCTGCCGTGGCGCAGCATCGAGGCCAACACCGGCATGGTGGATGCCCTGCTGCACCTGCGGCCCGACGACGTGATGATCGGGGTGCTGCCCTTCTTCCACTCCTTCGGCTACACGATCACGCTCTGGACGCCGCTGGTGATGGGCATCGGGGCGGTCTACCACACCAACCCGCTGGAGGGCCGCGTCGTGGGGCGCCTGATCCGCGAGCGCAAAGCCACCATCCTGCTCGGCACGCCCACCTTCCTGCGCGCCTACCAGCAGCGCCTCGCGCCGGAGGATTTCGCCACCATCGAGGTCGTCGCCAGCGGCTCGGAGCGGTTGCCCGCCGCCGTCGCCGACGCCTTCGAGGCCAAGTTCGGCGTGCGCCCCTTTCAGGGCTACGGCGCCACCGAGATGGGCCCGATCATCGCCTGCAATGTTCCCGCCAGCCGCGCGCCCGATCACACCGCCAACGGCCTGCGCGAGGGCACGGTGGGCCGCCCGGCGCGTGGGGTGCGCGTGGAGGTGCGCGACCCGGAGACCGGGCGCGTACTGGGGCCGGGCGAGCGCGGGGTGCTGTGGGCGACCGGTCCGAACCGGATGCTGGGCTATCTCAACCAGCCGGAACAAACCGCGCGCGTGCTGGTGGACGGTTGGTACAACACCGGCGACGTCGTCGAAATCGACGAGGATGGCTTCATCCGCATCGTGGGGCGCGCCAGTCGCTTCGCCAAGGTGGGCGGCGAGCAGGTGCCCTTCGCGGCGGTGGAGGAGGCGCTTGCCACGCTCGTCGGCGCGACCGAGGAGGGCGTGCCCCGGGCGGTGGTCACCGCCGTTCCGCACGAGGCCACCGGCGAGCGGTTGGTGGTGATCCACACGCCGCTGGAGCTGCCGCCAGACGCCGTGGTGAAGGCGCTGGCGGCCAACGGCCTGCCGCGTCTCTTCCTTCCTTCTCCAAATGACTTTTACGAGGTGGCCGATCTCCCGTTGCTGGGCATCGGCAAGGTCGATCTGAAAGTGGTGGACGCCATCGCGCTGGAGCGAGCCGCGTCCAAGGATGCGGCGAAGGCGAAGGGGAAAGTCCGCGCCTGACCATTCTCCTCGTGTCTCGAGCGACGCCGAGAGACCTCGCGTTGCGCCGAATGCGGACGAGGTCTCTCACGCTTGGCGCCAATTCGCCGTTGTCATGCCCAATTGCCCCGAAGAGCCCTCACCCCAACCCCTCTCCCGATGCGCGGGAGAGGGGCTTCACCCCCGGAGGATCGCGGGAAATCAGCGTGGCGATGCCACACTCCCATTTCGCCACCCCGACTGGCTCCCCCCTCCCGCGCATCGGGAGAGGGGTTGGGGGTGAG
>JASGGF010000531.1:0-3258 GCA_047605145.1 Thermomicrobiales bacterium
CCCTGCTTCTTCCCGTGCTTCTTGTTCTTCGCCTGCTTGCCGGCCTTCGCGCGCGTGCTCTTCTGGGCGTGGCCCTTGGCGTTGGCGACCGCGTGCGGGCGCTTGCCGGCCTCGACCGGCGCCGCGCCGGGGACCGGCAGGAGGAGCGAGAAGACGACCAGCAGGGTGGCCAACAGGGAGCGGACGCGCTGGGTGATGGTGAGGCTGGCGGCGGAGGGGGTGGTCACGGCGTCAGGAGACATCCACCGCGACACTGGCCTCTTCTTCATCGAGCACCACAGGCTGGTTGTTGTTTGGGTCAATGCTCTCAAGGGTCACCGTGAACGTGTACTCGCCCGGCTCCCAGCCACTGAGCGGCAGGTAGCGCTGGCGGAATTCCGCCGGGCCGGTCGGGAAGTTGAGGGAGGAGCCGAGGACCAGATCCTCGAGCAGTTCGCCATCGCGGTAAACGTGCAGGGTCAGCTGGGCGTTGCTTGCCGGCATGCCAGGGTTGTCGATCTGCACGACCGCCTCGACCACCTGCAACTCGCCAGCGTCATTGCGGGCCTCGTTGATCTCGATGCCGGAAATGTTGATCTCGGTTTCCGCGACTGGCGTGCCGGCGGGCTCTTCGACCACCAGCGGCAGTTCCACCGGACCGGCGGAAACCCCGTGTTCCTCATCGGTGAGGGAGACAGTCACCGCGTACTCGCCCGGCTCCAAAGTGCGCACCAGCGGGAACTCCAGATTGGTCCGGGTTTGCGGGAAGAACGTCTCCATCTGCAAAGTCCCGTTCGTCACCAGCTCGCCGTCCCTGGTCGTCAGTTCCATCTCCACCTGCGGAGCCAGGCGGATGGCGCCGGTGTTGGCGACATCCACCAGAACCGCCGCGTAAGCCGGAACGATCATGTAGGACGCGCCATCGATGGCGAGCGCCGGCTCCGCCGGCCCGGGCACGGTAATGGCGATTGCGATCGCCTGCCGCACGACTTGCAGCATCCCGACGCCGCCGGTGGTTCCCGTGTCGATGGGGTTCAGGTTCTGGAGCACGATGCTGGTGGTGTACTCACCCGGTGTGGCGTCGGCTGGCGCCGTGATCATGATGTCGCGGGTGGCCGTCTCGCCGGGCTGCAGGGTTAATGCCTCCTCCGGGTAAACGATCCACGTGGTGGCGCCGCTGATCGGTTCGCCGCGTAGCCGCGACTCCGCCCCACCGTTGACCCGGGTGTAGACATCGGCGGCGAAGGTGACCATCTCGTAGGGAGCGGCCCCGATGTTCGCCAGCTTGACGCTGACCGTAGTGGACTGGCCGGGGTCGAGGGTCACTTCAAAGAAGCCGTGCTCGCTCTCGACCGGAGCGAAGGTCACCATGGGGACGCCGTCAACCACGGGTGTGGCGGCGGCTGAGGGCGCCGGGGTGGCGTTCTGGGCGCTGGCGGGGGCGACGACGCCGGTGGTGAGGGTCGCCGCCAGCATGGCGATACCGCTGATTGTGCGCCAGACCCCGTTGCCCATGTGCCGCCTCACTCTCCGCCGGAACGCCTCTGCTACGCAAGATTCCCACCGGCGCGCTGTGGAGGGCGCCGGTGGGAGATCAGTTTCGCAAATGCGACGGATTTACGGGCCAGTCGTGATGGTGGTGGTGACGGTGGTCTTGTAGGTGCCCGGCAGCGTGACGGCTGGAATGGTCAGCTTCACGCCCAGCACCTGCGCGTAGGAGCCGACACCGTACTGCGCGTTCGCCTGCAGCACCTTGCGGGACTGGCTCAGGACACCCAGCGTATTCACCAGCTTCGGCCCGTTATTCGCATCAATCTGCTGGCCAGAGACGTACGAGGGGTTCGAGACCTGCGTCAGCGCGAAGGCGCTCGCCGGAATCGCCGTACCGCCGCCGTCCTTCGCCCAGTCGGACGCCTGAATGGTGACGTTCCAGCCCTGCGCGGCGCAGCCGGCCTCCGCTGCGGAGAGCGTGAGGTTCCCCGAGCTGTCCTGCGCCGAAGCCGAGAAGTTGACCTGCTGCAGCGTCATGTCGGCAACGCTCGCGCTGAGGCTATTGCTGCCACCGCACTGGATCACCTGCGTGACCGAACCCGCTGCCATGGCCGGCATAGCGGCCGCCGCCATGAACGCGAACACGCCGATAGCGCCAACTACTTTCGCCTTGAACCCCGTAGAAATCATTCCCCGCTGTGCCTTCCATAGTGTTCGCAAATCTTGCGAACCACCTTGTGATGGGCGACGTTCTTCACGCTGACCGCCCTCAAATTGCTGTGTGTATCGTAACTAGTCTCACATGAGGAAACAAGAGGATGAGGATGCCATTCTTATAAATCACCAGCCTTATTTTATCTATATGCATACTTCATGATAGTCACAGGAGTGCAACGGGTATTCGTCATGTTGCGAGCTTTCAGGAGAGCTGTCCGGCTCAGTGCCATCCGCACCACGCTTGCGAGGCGACTTGAGACGCTGGATTTCATGAAGTGGATAACCATATGCGAATACAAAAATGATGATGTGATCATATGAGGCTGCGCGCAGCGCGTGTGGACGCTTGTCATCTGGGTTCGTTCAGGCCGGCGTTGTCTCCCGAGACCGACGGTTTTCGGGTGATTTTGCTCGGTCGCCCTTCATTCCTGCGGTTCTGCTCATCTTGAAAGCAAGGCCATTTGGTGGGCGAGGAGTGCGTCTATAGCGAATGATTCAAGAAAGTGTCAAATGTGACCGTTAAATCCGTTGGCGCCAGGAGCACGTTTGGCTGATCGAAGCCCCGAGATGACCCGCGCCGGGGGACGCCCCGACCGTGCTCACAACGCGGTACGCTGCGCTGGCACAGCCTTGGCCGGCGTAGCCGGAATACCGAGTGGCAGGAGGAACACGCATGGGAAACGCACGTTCGGCGCAGCGCCTCGGCGCCCGCGGCTTTGGTGTGGCGGGCGCATTGCCTGCCGAGATCGTGATGCTGCTGGCGTCTGCCGCTGAAGCGGGCGGCTACCGCACGTTCTGGGTGAATGACACGCCGCAGGGCGACGGGCTGGCCAAGTTGAAGGCGGCTGCCGGGGTAACCTCGACTATCCGGCTGGGGGTCGGCGTGATCCCGCTCGACCGGCAATCCGCCGGGGTGATCGCCCAGCGGGTGATGGAGCTGGGCCTGCCGCAGGACCGGCTGTCGCTGGGGATCGGGTCGGGGGGGCAGGGGGATGCGCTGCAGCGCACTGGTGAGGGCGCGCTGCAGCTGCAGGAGGAGCTCTCCGCCAATGATGACCTCGGCGGAGAGCT
>JASGGF010000532.1:0-3258 GCA_047605145.1 Thermomicrobiales bacterium
GGTGGCCGGGTTGATCAGGTTACCGGCAGCGTCGTAATACAGGCCCGCGCCCGCGTCAATCGGGTTACCGTCAGCGCCGATAGCCAGCGGCTGGCCGGTGGCCGGGTCCAGCAGGTTTCCGTTTGCGTCGTACGAAGGATCGGGCTCGGTCCAGGCGCCGACGGCGACTGGCGATTGGCTGTCGTCCCAGGTCCCGGAGGCAGTCGCGTTCGGATCCACCCAGACGCCGTCTCCGCTGGCGTTGGGATCGACCCAGCCGCCATCCGTCGACGCATTCGGGTCAACCCAGGTGTCTGTCTGCTGATCGGCGGTCCATTGCGGGTCCGTGCCCGGGTCCACCCAGGTATCGGTCGCCACCTGATCCTGGGCTAACGCGATCCCGCTCAGCGGCGCGCCGACCGACCCGAAGATGGCTGCGGCGGTGAACGCCAGCACAGCCAGACGCAGAGGGGCCTTCCCCCGACTCCGCCCTCTCATAGCGATTCCCTCATCGTGCGCAATGCTGCATCACTGATCCGCCGTTCCCAACCACGGCAAACCAGCGCCCGGGTCCAGGTGGTCGTTACTCTGCGGGCGGAGACGTCACCTTCTCGGGGGCAATGGTTATCCAATCGCAGTCTAGCCAACTGCGCACAACCCTGCAACACGTTGCGCAAGTACGTACGGGCCATTCTTTGGAATCGAGCGCACAAGGCTCACGTCATGCCGACGATGAGCCTCCCCTAATGGGATGTGGCCTGACTTATGAAAGCCCCGCCGGGCTATTTCCTGTGGGATCGAGATCGAAGTTGAGGCTGATATCGAGCGCCGGGGCCGAATGCGTCAGCGCGCCGACTGAAATCAGATCGACACCGGTGGCGGCAATCTCACCGATGGTCCTCAGGTTCACCCCACCGGAGGCCTCCAGCAGGGCCCGGCCGGCCGTCAACTGCACGGCCTCGCGCATTGTCGCCACGTCCATGTTGTCCAGCATCACGATGTCGGCGCCGGCATCCAGTGCCTCCTGCAGCTCCGCCAGCGTGGTGACCTCCACCTCGATGCGCAGGGTGTGCGGGGCAGCCGCGCGCGCGGTCTGCACCGCCGTGCGCACGCGCGCCGGGCCACCCACGGCCGCCAGATGGTTGTCCTTGATCAGCACACCATCACCGAGCCCGAAGCGGTGGTTGTGGCCGCCGCCATCGCGCACCGCCGCCTTCTCCAAAAAGCGCATCCCCGGCGTGGTCTTGCGGGTATCGACGACGCGCGCGGCGGTCCCCTGCACGGCTGCAACGTACTGCGCCGTCAGCGTCGCCACGCCGGAAAGGCGCTGCAACAGGTTGAGCGCCACGCGCTCCCCCGCCAGGATGCTGCGCGCGTTCCCGGTCACCCGCGCGATGGGCGTCATCGTGGGGACTACGTCGCCGTCCGCCACGAGCGGGGTGAAGGTCAGCGCCGGGTCAACTTGCGCAAACACCTCCTGTGCGGCCTCCAGCCCCGAAATGACCCCGGGCGCTTTCGCCAGCAACGTGGCGGTGGCCGTTGCGCCCGCGGGCACGGTGGAGACGCTGGTGATATCGCCACCCAGCAGATCCTCCGCCAGCGCCAACTCGATCAGCCCCGCCCAGGCCCGCCGTTCCCGGTTCGCCCGTTGCCCCTCCACCGATGCCTCCTGCGTTGCGCTCAGTGCATGCCGTAGCCGGCCTCATCGGGCCGGCGCGGGGCGTACCAGCCCAGCCGATAACGATAGCCACCGGTTGGCAGCGGCTTGCGCCCGACAATCTTGAAGCCCACCCGCTGGAACCAGCCAACGAGCGCGTCATCGGCCTGCACCGTCATCGGCGAGCGCCCGCAGCGCCGGAGCGCGTCGGTGAGCGCCGAACGACCGTAGCGCTGCCCCTGCCGGGCCGGGGAAACGGCCAGCCAGTCCAGGCTGTAGCTGATGCCCGTCTTCTGCAGGCCGTAGATGGCGATCAGTTCCTCGCCATCAACCCACGCGAAGACGCCGCTCTCGCCCTCGGCGGCCGCCCGCAGGTCTTCAATCGCCGTCAGCGCCGCGTCGGCGGAGCCGATCTGCGGGCACGCCGCCAGCAGGCCGGCGGCCGCCAGCGTCTGGTCTTCCGGCAACGGCGCCCACCCCGGCTTCGGTTTCGCGCTGTCTGTCGCCACTAGAGTGCGTTCAGCAGATCGGCGAACGGCTGCTTGTCATCGTACGGCCCAATCAGGGCCAGATTGAGCTTCTCCGGCTGGAAAAGCTCCTGCGCAAGCTCCTGCACGTCGGCGGCGGTCACCGCTTCGATCTTCGCCATGACCTCTTCAGGGGTCCGGATCTCGCCGTAGGTCGCTTCCTGCGAGCCGATCCAGCCCGCCACGGAGCGGCTGTCCTCGAAGCCCATCAACAGGCGGCCCTTGCGTAGGTCCTTCGTGCGGCGCAGTTCTTCCTCCGGCACCGGCTCGTCGCGCAGCTTGCGCAGCTCCCCGATCAGCGCCTCGGTGGTCTCCTCGATGCGCTCCAGATCCGTGCCGGCGTAGAGCACGCCCTGCCCCACATCGTAGTAGGGCCGGAAGTAACCGTACACGGTGTAGACGAGGCCGCGCTTCTCGCGGATCTCCTGAAAGAGGCGCGAACTCATGCCCGACGACAAGATCGCCTCGATCGTCGATTGCACGTAGCGGCGCTCGGTGCCGTAGGAGAGCGCCGGCATGGCGATGCACAGGTGCGCCTGCTCGGTCTCCTTCTCCACCAGATGCACCCGGGCCTCGCGCTGCTCGCTGACCGCCTCGGTCATTTCGTCTGGCGCGCCAAGATCCTCCAGATCGCCGAAGTGCTGCTCCGCCAGCGCCACGACCTCCTCGTGGCGGACATCGCCGCCCGCGGCGATCACCAGCCGGCCGGGGGTGTAGTTGCGGCGCCAGAAATCGACCATCGCGGCGCGGTCGATCGCCCCGACTGTCTCCTCGCTGCCGGCGATGGAGCGGCCCACCGGGTCGTCGCCCCACACCACCTCGTCGATGACATCGTGCACCAGTTCATCCGGCGCATCCTGAACGGAGCGGATCTCCTCCAGAATGACCAGCCGCTCCTTCTCGAGTTCGCTCTCCTCGATCACGGAGTTGCGCACGATGTCCGCCAGTACATCGAAGCCGGGGGCGAAGTGCGACGACGGCGCCTTGAACCAGTAGCTGGTGCCTTCACGAGACGTCGCGGCGTTCAGCACGCCGCCAACGCCCTCGATCTCTGCGGAAATCTGCTTCGGGTCCGGGCGGCGCTCAGTGCCTTTG
>JASGGF010000533.1:0-3256 GCA_047605145.1 Thermomicrobiales bacterium
TCGGGAGAGGGGATGGGGTGAGGGCTTCCCCGGTATAACTTAGTCTCGCAATAGCCAGTTTGCATCAAGCGTTCTCGACTGCGCTCAAGACACGGATGGTTGGCGGCTCGGCGTCCCAGTTGCGCCCTGCAGTGAGGCGTTACTCGGTGTAGGCCGAGAGCGTGACTGACACTTCCAGCGGCGCGTAACGGCGCAACAGCCGCACCGGCACGGTGCTGCCGATTTCCGCCAGCCCGAGGAAGCGCTGCAGGTCATCGACACCGCTGAGGGGCGCGCCATCGAGGTGCGTGATGACGTCGCGGGACTCGATGCCGGCCAGCGCCGCCGGACTGCCCTCCGCGACAGTGGAAACCGCAACGGCGACGGCTGATGGCAGGCCGTGTTCCCGCGCCACTCGCACGTGGATCGGCCGCGATTCGGCGCTGACGCCGAGGTAGGCGCGGCGGACGCGGCCCTCGGTCATCAGCTTGCTGGCCACCCAGCGGGCGGTGTTGACCGGCACGGCGAAGCAGATCCCCTGCGCGCCCTGAATGATGGCGGTGTTGATGCCAACCACCCGCCCGCGCGAATCGACGAGCGGGCCGCCGGAGTTGCCGGGGTTCAGCGCGGCGTCGGTCTGGATCACGTTGTCGATGAGGCGGCCGGTGCTGGAGCGCAGCGAACGCCCCAGCGCGGAAACCACACCCGCAGTCACCGTCGCCTGAAACCCGAGCGGGTTGCCAATCGCGATCACCAGTTGGCCGGGCCGCAGCGCGTCGGAGTCCCCGAGGTGCGCCGCCGGCAGACCGCTGGCGCTGGTCTGGATCACCGCCAGATCGGTAGCGGGATCGTCGCCGATGAGACGCGCGGGCAGCGTGCGGCCGTCCGCCATCGTTACCTCCAGCGAGCGGGCGCCATGGACGACGTGGCTGTTGGAGAGGATGTAGCCGTCCGGTGCGATGACCACACCGGAGCCGCCGCTGGGCACCGTCTGCACCCGGCGGCCGTGCGGGCCCTCGAACGTGACGTCTTTCTCAACCGCGATGTTGACGACCGATGGACTGACGCGCTCGGCGACGGTGACGACGGCGGCGGAGTAGGCGTCGAGGACGGCCTCGGCCTGCTCCTCGCTGAGCGTAGGCTGGGCGGTCGCCAGTTCCTCCACAGTGCTGGCAACGGGAAGGACTTCGAAATTGGTCCTGATCATGAGGGCTCCTGAAGCTGGAATGGGGTAGATGGGGACATGTAGCAAGGGTGAGTCGGTCTGTAGCAAGTGTGACGCGGAGAGGGTGCGGGAACTGCTGGCCGAGTGGGCAGGTCGGGCCTGACTGAACGGGGAGCCACATTGCGCGGGCTTGCAACGACATAACGTTGCCAACGTGGTCTCCGTTCCGGCGACACGCCCAACGTCTAGCGTCGCACCCTGTAAGATTCAGCCGTCTTGAAATGGCGCGGCGTGGCTGTCACGTCGCATCAGGCACGACTCGAAGGAGTATCTCTGTGCGCATCCCGAACAAGGGCGTTCCCGGCGCGATTTCGCGCCGCAAGGTGCTGCAGGGCGCGGTGGCGGCAGGCGTCGCTGCGCCGCTGGTGAGCTTCGGCGGGCCATCCGCCATGCGAAGCGCCTCAGCGATGCAGGATGGCAACGGCTCCACGCTGATCCTCGGGCTGGACGGCTCGCCCTCTGACCTCGACCCGCATTCGCAATACGACTACCGCTCCACCACGGTCATCCGCTCCATCTACGAAGGGCTGGTGGCGCTGAAGGGTGGCGCGACCGACGAGTACGAGGGACAGGTGGCGGAAAGCTGGGAGGCGAACGACGACTCCAGCGTCTGGACCTTCAAGATTCGCCCCGGCCTGACCTTTCAGGACGGCTCGGCGTGCGACGCGGCGGCGGTCAAAGCCTCCTACGAGCGCATGCTGGCCATGAACCGGGGCGCCGTCGCCGTGTTCTCGCGGTTTATTTCCGATCCCGGCCAGATCAGCACCCCGGATGAAGCGACCGTGGTCTTCGACTGCGGCGCGCCGCAGCCGCTCTTCGTGACGGCGCTGGCTTCCACCTACGGCCCACAGATCGTCAACGCCAAGGTGGCGCTGGAGCACGCCGAGGACGACGACTACGGCAACGCGTGGATGCAGCTGAACGCTGAGGGCACCGGCACCGGCGCGTGGAAACTGGCCTCCTTCGAGCCGGGGCAAGAAGTGATTCTGGAGCGCAACGAGGATCACTGGCGCGGCTGGGAAGGGGACCACTTCGACCGCATCATCATCCGTGTGGTCGAAGAGCCCGCCACCATGCGCCAGCTCGTCGAATCGGGCGATGTCGATATCATGGACCGCTTCAGCATCGACTACACGTGGATCACGGAGCTGCAGGCGAACGCGAATCTCACCGTCGATATCTCCGACAGCACCGAGGTGACCTACTACGCGATGACAGAGGCCGGCCCGCTGGCGTCGCCGGAGGCGCGGCAGGCGATGGCCTACGCCTACCCGTACAAGGACGTGATCGACGGCATCTTCATCGGCAACGCCTCCCGCGCCAACAGCTTGATCGCGCCGGCGGTGCGCGGGTATCAGGAGGATGGCTTCTTCTTCGAGACCGATCTCGACAAGGCGAAGGAGCTCCTGGCCACGGCGGGCGTAGCCGAAGGCACGGAACTGTTGATGACCCTCGGCGCCGGGGCGAATGACTCCGACGCGCAGCTTTTCCAGGCGAATCTCGCGCAGCTCGGCATCACCCTCACCATCGAGAAGCTCGATCAGTCCAGCTTCACTGCCCTCTTCTACGGCGACACTCCGGCGGAGGAGCGCCCCAACTTCCTGGCCTGGGGCTGGTGGCCGGACTACAACGACGCCTGGAACGTGCTGTACCCCACCACGGCCTGCACCTCGTGGGGTTCCGCTGGTTCGAACGGCGGCTTCTTCTGCAACGAAGAGGTGGATGAGCTACTGGACGAGGCCAAGAACGCCTCCACGCTGGACAGCTACGCGGAAACGCTGGACAAGGTGCAGACGATCATCACGAAGGATGACGTCCCGGTGCTCGCGGTGGCGCAGCCGAAGTGGACGACGGTGCTGCAGAACTCGGTGCAGGGCTTCGCGTTTAACCCCATCAACCTTGGCACGTACGACTTCTGGGCAATGTCCCGCAAGGCGTAACGCCGCCTGCATCCGGGAATGCAACGAGGCCGGTCGCCGCAAGGGGACCGGCCTCGTTCGTGTCGCCGCGATGTTGCGGCAGATCAGCCTTCCGGCGCGGGCTCCTCGATGA
>JASGGF010000534.1:0-3250 GCA_047605145.1 Thermomicrobiales bacterium
CGCCGGAGGGATCTGGTCGGAGCGGGGGAGGCGGGGGTGGCACGCGGAGAGAGGGCGCCGTGGCCTTGAAATAGGGGGTGGGCGGTCCCTCCTGCGGTCGGGACGACATGGTGGTGGCGAAGGTCGCGGTAGGGTGCGGAGCAACAGCGCCCGGCCGCACGCCGCGACGAGCACAGGGCGCCACATTTCCCATATTCTTGACATCAATAATCATGAACTCTAGTATCGTGGGAGACCGGCAGCAAGACGATCACCCGGCTGCCGTGACCGCGACGATACCCATGGAGCGAGTTCATGCCTGATTCGTTGACCCCGGCGCGGGCCAGCGCCGCCGCGCGCCCGCAATCCCGCGCCGTTTCCCGCCGCGCCCTCGTGCAGGCCGCCGCCGGGCTGAGCCTCGCCGCTGGGGCGGGCCGTGTCCTTGCGCCGGGCGCCGCGCGCGCCGCGCAGGCCGACCCCGCCGGCAAAATCGTGATCTCGCTGAACGCGGAGCCCTCGACACTGGAGTGGTGGAACGCCTACAGCATCGACGGCCACCCCATCCTGCGCAACATCTTCGAGGCGCTGCTGAACCGCGATCCGGCTACCAACGAGCTGGTCGGCGAGCTGGCGGAATCGTGGGAGTGGACGGACGACCGCACGATCCGCTTCAAACTGCGCGAGGGCATCACCTACCACAACGGCGATCCGCTGACCGCCGAGGATGCCGCCTTCGGCATCAACTACACGTGGGACCCGGAAAACGCCTTCGATATCGCCCAGTTCATGGGATCCCAGATCACCGCCACCGCCGTCGATGACCTGACCCTCGATGTGCAGACCGCCGACCCCGATCCCCTGCTCCCCGCCGTCCTCTACTTCGCGCCGCTCCCAAGCGCCCGCCAGATCAAGGAGGCGCCGGATACGCTGGTGACGGAGCCCATCGGCACCGGTCCGTATTCGTTCGTGGCGTGGTCGCGTGGCGAGCAGATCGACCTGACCGCGTTTCCGGAGTGGTGGGGCAACACCTATCCGGACACCGCCTACGGCGCGCAGGCGATCAAGGACGTCGAGTACGTCTGGCGGCCGGAATCCTCCGTGCGCGCGGCGCAGGTCTCCACCGGCGAGGCGCAACTCGGCCGCTTCCTCTCCCCGGAGGACTGCGCCACCACCCCCGTCTGCAAGGAAGCCATCAGCGTCGAGACGGTGCCGCTGAGGCTGGACACCGTCCACCCCACGCTCAGCGACATCCGGGTGCGGCAGGCGATTTCCCACGCCATCGACCGGCAGGCGGTGGTGGATGAGCTGTTCGCCAGCGGCGCGGTCGCCAGCCAGCTCGTGGGGCCATCGGCCGCCGGCTACAACGCGGAGCTGGAGCCCGTCTCCTACGATCCCGAACTGGCGCGGCAACTGGTGCAGGAGGCGGCGGCGGATGGCGTGCCCATCGACCTGCCGCTGATCATTGCGGTGCGGCAAGGGGTCTACCTACGGGCGGAGGAACTCGGTGAGTACGTGGCCGGCGCCCTGAACGAGATCGGGCTGAACGCCACCACGGAAGTGATCGAGTACGCCGCCTACATGGAGCAGTACATCATGCCGTACGAGGACATCCCCGAGGATCGGGGCTGGATCGGCACG
Organism: Thermomicrobiales bacterium; assembly: GCA_047605145.1. Lineage (GTDB taxonomy): Bacteria > Chloroflexota > Chloroflexia > Thermomicrobiales > UBA6265 > JACCXM01. The sequence continues at coordinate 1,618 of JASGGF010000534.1, forward strand.
ATGTCCCACGGCAACGAGATGATGGATGTCGGGCTGACCGCCGCCACGTGGTACCGCTGCAGCGGTGGCGTCGCCAGCTACTGCGACCCGGAGTTGGACGCCGCCATCGACGCCGCCAACCCGCTGGTCGGCGATGAGCGCGCCGCCGCCTTCGCGGACATCACCCGCCGCTTTCAGGAGGCGTACTCCGTCGCCCCGATCCTGCACCTCGCCTTCCTCTATGGCACGGCGGACACCCTCAACTGGGAGCCGCGGCTGGACGGCTTCATGCTGGTCAAGGAGATGTCCCTCACCAGCTAGCGCGCCGGGCGCTACTCCGGCGTCGTAATCGCGAATCCCATGACAACGGCGCGCCCTGCACTTTTGCGGGCGCGCCGTTGTCGTGTTCTCCGCGCCACCCCGCAAAGTCACCACGCCAACTCTCCGCCCCCACCCCGACATCCCGCTACCCCGATGTCGTCCCGACCGCAGGAGGGACCGCCCACCCCCAACTCCGCCACCATGGCCCAGCTCTCCGATGCCCACCACAACCTGCCCCACCCCTGCGTCATCCTGAAGTACGCAGGAACCTGCCCGGAGGAACGCAGGGTCACGTCGTGCTGTGCCATACCCGCAGCGCCGGACGAAATCCCTCCTGCGGTCGGGATGACGTCGGGCTGACGGGATAACGCGGCAGAGAGCGGAAAGTTAGGCCGTGGTGGCGGAGTTGGGGGTGCGCGGTCCCTCGTCTGCGGACTCGGGACGACATGGTGGTGGGGCAGGCCGGGGTGGGAGTCGGAGAGTTAGGCCGCGCCCTTGAAGTTGGGGGTGGGCGGTCCCTCCTGCGGTCGGGACGACATGGTGGTGGGGCAGGCCGGGGTGGCAATCGGAGAGCTGGGCGTCGTGGTAGCTGGCAGTGCGATCGCCAGACCAGCGCCGGACTCAGCATTGCGGCATTCCGCGCCCCACCTACCCCGTCGCCAGCATTTCCCCTAATGTTGACAGACAACTCAAGATTTGCTACCATGCTCCGCAGACAGGTCGAGATGCCGAGGACCGCTCAACCCCGGTGACCTGCTTTCCATCGTTGCTGGACACCCGGCGCCCACGTAGGCCCGTGTCCACGCCATTTTTCGCCCTTGCCACGTGACTGCACTGCACGTGCTGCTGCGCCGCCCGGCCTTGTGCTGACGGCGTCCACAGGAGATTCCCATGTCCCACATTGACGCTATCGCTGCGCCCGGCGCAGCGGCGCCCTCCCCGGCCCGCGGCCTCAGCCGCCGCCGCCTGCTGCAATCGGCCGGGGCGCTGGGCGCCATCGCCACGCTGGGGCCGGCCGCCGCCGGCGCCGCGCCAGACGCGGTGAGCTTCCGCGAGGCGCTGCTGCGGCAGGACGCCGCGCCAGGCGGAACCGCCATCTACTACATCGGGCAGGAAGGCGCGCACATCTTCCCCTCCTTCAGCTCCTTCTCCACCGTGATCGAGCCCACCGCGCCCTTCTTCAACGGCCTCACCCGCCCCGGCGTCGAGCGCGAACCAACGCCCGATCTCGCCGAATCGTGGACGGTGAGCGAGGATGGCAAGACCTACGTCTTCACCCTGCGGCCCGATGTTCTGTGGCATGACGGCGAGCCGTTTACCGCCAACGATGTCA
>JASGGF010000535.1:0-3243 GCA_047605145.1 Thermomicrobiales bacterium
TGGCGGCCTGCGCCATCTCCGCGCGCCGCCGGACTACCACCCCCTGCGTGCTCGCGGGCGTGCCTTGCGGAACGCCCGCGAGGATGGCGCGGACCTCGTTGAGGTAGAGCAGGAAGATGTCCTCCGGCGCCTGCAGCCACCCCTCCTGCACCAGCCGCTCGCCGATGCGCAGCGCCAGCAGGCGGGTCAGGGCCATGATGCGCTGGTCGATGTAGAAGTTGTGCTCCTCCTGCAGGAAGGCGCCATAGCGCGCGAACTGCAGCAGCGCCTCGAACTGCCCGCGCACCGCCTCCGGGTAGACCGCCAACTGCTCGCGCGCAGCGGCCTGCGCCGCCTCCGCCGAGGCGGCCATGGCGGCGTGCTCGGCGCGGGCATCGCGCCCGGAGAGGAGGTAGGCGCGCACCGCCGCCAGCGCCGGCGAGGGGTCCTCCCGCCACGTCGGCACGGCGAAGTCGAACAGGTCCTGCCGCAGGCCATAGCTGTCCAGATACGCATTCAGCGCGGTCAGGAAGGTCTGCCCAGCCGCCAGTTCGCCCAACGCCGGCAACAGCGCGTCTGACGGGGTGGCGATGATCACCGGCGCCAGCCCCTGCTCCCGGGCCAGCGCCGCGAGATCGGAGATGCCGAACCCGGCCTTGACGCTCTCCGACTCCAGCCCCACGATCAGCGCGTGGCCGTCCGCCTCCGTGCCACCGAAAAGCTCGGCGTAGAACTCATCGAAGATTTGCATGGAGAGCAGCATCGGCAGCGCGATGCGGAAGTGGATCGTCCACGCCTCGCTGGTGATGGCGACCGCCTCGTCCAGCGAGGCCAGCAGTTCCGCGTTCGTCGCCTCCGCCGGCAGGTTCTGTTGCAGCTGGGTGGTCAACTCGAACAACCGGGGCAGATGCTCACCCTGCCAGCGCTCCGTCATCCGCCCCAGCTCGCGCTGGCCAGAGGCCTCCGCCGCCGCACCCATGCGCTGCGCGTCCTCATCTGACTCCGGCACGATGGGCGTGAAGCGGGTGAAGTGGTAGTAGTTGCGCTCCCGGGCGTCATAGCCCGCCAGCGGCACATCCATCTCCTGCGCCGCCTGCGTCAGCCCGGCGCCAGACGCGAGCGCCATCACTTCAGCCGTCAGCGGGGTGACCACGAACGGCGAGTGCATGGGATCGAACATGAACGGCTCACCGTCATCGAACGGCGGCTCCCACGGCTCGGGGAAGACTGGCGCGGTGGCGGGAGATTCAGTGGCGTGCATGGACAGGCTCCTCGCCGGGCAACGGCGCAATGGCGGAACGAACAGTGAGCGGCAGGGCTCAGTCTCCCGCCAGCGGGAGATCGGCGAGCGTGGTGATGGGGCGCGCCTGAAAGAGCACGATCTCACCATTGGCGATGGCCCCCTCGAAATCGGCGGCGTAGCCAAGGCGCCCTGCCACCTCGCGCGCCAATGTGGCGATAGCGCCCGCCTGCGCGTCAGTCAGCGCCGGCGCCGTACGCAGCAGGCGCGGCACGGCGACCTCGCGCGTGCCGGCGCCGGAGGCGTCCGGGATCACCATGATCTGCTTGTCGCCGATCTGGCGCTCCACCACCGCGCCATCCGGGGCCACCACAATCTGATCCGGCGTCACCAGCCCGGAGACGAGCGATTCGCCCAGCCCCCACGCGGCGGAGATGACGGCGCAGCCGGGCCGCGCGCCCAGCGGATCGTCCGTGAAGGCGATGAACGAGACATCGCTGCGGATCATCTGCTGCACCACCACCGCCATTTGCGGCTCGGCGGCGATCAGGGCGCCCCGTCGGTAACTGACCGCCCGCTCCGACCAGAGCGAAGCCCAGCACTGGCGCAACGCCGCCTCCAGCTCCGGCAGCGTGCGCACGCCAAGGATGGTGTCGTGCTGCCCGGCGAACGAGTGCTCGGCGCCATCCTCCACCGTCGCGGACGAGCGCACCGCCAGCGCCACATCCGCCCCGGCGCGCGCCTGCATGGCGGCCCAGTTTTCCGCCAGCGCCGCGCCCAGCGCCGGGGGCAGCGGCGCGGTCAGCATGGCCCGCTGCATGGCGGCGGGAGTGGCGTCCATCGCGGAAACGCAGAGTCCGGCCACGAACGCGGCGTAGGCAGGCGCGGTCACGGCGAACGCGGGGGGCGCCGGCGCGCCGAGCGCCATCAGCTCGCTGAGGCTGGCGCCCTTGCCGCCGGTGAGGTCGCGGCACGGCGGCGTGTCTGCGAGCCAAACGCAGGGAGGGTATGGGGAGTGCGACGCGATCAACGATGTGCCTCCTGCTACGCGGTGCAGCATATCGTAGATCGTTAACAATCTGGCAGGCAAGGGTGCTGCGGTCACAGTCACCCCGGGCAGGATCCGGCGCGCCTCTCGCTGGCTGGTGATGCTGCACAGGAGATGTGGTCAGGGTCTCCGGGCACGGAGCCCTACGAGCACCTCAGGCCGTTGATCTTTCCATGACATTTGCACAAGGCTAATCCGTGGCTCATCATGTGCAGTGATGATGCTGCTACACCCGCCTGCTCGCTGGCGCCGGGTCAGCAGCGTTGAAGTCATTACGTCAATACGCGTAGCGGGCAACCCGCCACGTGCTCCGGGAAAGGACCCACATCATGCCGTACGTCACCACCAGCGATGGCGTCGAGATCTTCTACAAGGACTGGGGGCCAAAAGACGCCCAGCCCATCATGTTCCACCACGGCTGGCCGCTCTCCGCCGATGACTGGGACGCGCAGATGCTGTTCTTCCTCGCGAATGGCTACCGCGTCATCGCCCACGACCGCCGGGGCCACGGCCGATCGGCGCAGGTCTCCGAGGGCCACGACATGGACCACTACGCCGCCGATGCCTTCGCCGTGGCCGAGGCGCTGGACCTGCGCAACGCGGTCCACATCGGGCACTCTACCGGCGGCGGCGAGGTGGCGCGCTACGTGGCGCAGTACGGGGAGCCGGCGGGCCGCGTCGCGAAGGCCGTGCTGGTCTCGGCGGTGCCCCCGCTGATGCTGAAGACGGAGAGCAACCCGGAGGGGCTGCCCATCGAGGTCTTCGATGGCTTCCGCAAGGCGCTGGCCGATAACCGCGCCCAGTTCTTCCTCGACGTGCCCAGCGGACCGTTCTACGGCTTCAACCGCGACGGCGCAACGGTCTCTCAGGGCGTCATCAACAACTGGTGGCGGCAGGGGATGATCGGCAGCGCCAAGGCCCACTATGACGGCATCAAGGCGTTCTCCGAGACGGACCAGACGGCAGACCTGCAGGC
>JASGGF010000536.1:0-3233 GCA_047605145.1 Thermomicrobiales bacterium
AGACCTCGCCGCCGCACTCTACGATTTCGGCTTCGAGGTGGTGGCGTACTTCAACGACGCGGAGGACGAACAGGGCAACCCGCTCAAGATCACCGGAAACCTGCCGTACAAGGACCTGCCCAGCCTCGGCGCCTACGCCGATGTCGACTTCGAGAAGATGGTGGAGCTGGGCATCGACCTCTTCGTCGCCCCGACGTGGGACCTCTCCAGCGGGTACGTCTGGCCCTTCGACGAGGACACCCTCACGAAGATCCGCGAGATCACCCCCGTCGCCGTCATCGCGCTCAGCGACGGCGCCGACACCCGCCGCACCATCGAGGCCATCGGCTCCATCGCTACCGCGCTCGGCGCGGACGCGGACGCCCCGGCGGTGCAGGAGGCCCGCGCCGCCTTCGAGACCGCCGCCACCGAGCTGGAATCCGCCCTCGCGGAGAAGCCCGGCCTGACCACGCTCTTCGTCAGCCCAGACACCGACGGCTTCTGGCTGGCCGACAACTACTCCGACATCACCTTCTTCCAGCGGCTCGGCATGCGCGTGCTGGCCGCCACCGCCGGCGTCACCGCCGCCATCTCATGGGAGCAGTTCCCGCTCTGGCAAGCGGACCTGATCTTCATGGACGACCGCTGGCCCAATCTGGACGAACTGGCAGCGCTCGTGCCGGTCTACAAGGAGCACCCGGCGGTCAAGGCCGGGCAGGTGGTCCCGTGGCAGCTGCTCTACGTCCCCAGCTATCAGGGCTTCACGCCGATTTTGCACGAGGTAACGGAGGACGTGCAGGCGGCGCAGGGCGGGCTATTCGGGTAGGGCGGCGCGCAGTGCACGTTGCCAATCCCGGCGATCCGGTGGCAAATTGCATTCGATAACCCCGGGGTATCCATCACCTGCGCCACGTGATGGCGCAGGTGATGGATACCCCGGGGTTCTGTTTTCCGCCCGCCCTCACTCCCCCAGCGCCCGGCCCAGCAGATCCTTCGCGTCCGCGTAGTAGTGCACCGTGATCTTAGTGACAATGTCGTCCGAGAGGTCGTTGAGCTGGCGGCGGGAACTGACCGGCATGAAGACCGCCGCCGCGCCCTTTTCCACCGCGATCTCCACCACGTCCACCGCGTTGTAGACCGGCTCGATGCCGCCGCCGAGGTTCAGCCCGCCCACGATCACCGTGCCGCCGCGCAGGCTCTTGTCCAGCAGCGCACTGGCCAGCGCCAGCAGCACCGGCGCCCCCAGCGCCGCCCCGCCGCGGGGGGTGTCCAGCGGCCGCACCTGCACCGTCAGCTCGTGGTGACGCGGGTCGCGGTCCCCCACCAGCGCCCGCGCCTGCTGCAGAAGGTTCAGCTCCGCCGAGCGCACGCTCTCCCGCATCGCCGGCGGCGCGGAGGCGTTCAACATGCGCACGCCGGAGCCGGGCGCCGCCACCGCCTCGATGCGGTACAGCCCGGCGCCCTCATCGGCGCCGCCCGGCCCGATGGCCCACACCTGCCCCGGCGACAGCGGATCGGGCGAGATCGCGTCCTCACTTTGCAATTCTGGCGTGGCCACGTAGCGGTCCACCCCGTCGCCGTTCAGCTGGTAGCTGAAGTGCGTGTTGCGGAACTCGGCGCTGCCGATGCGTTTCTGCTGCTCCTTCACCCGCCGCCGCGATTCCAGCGCCAGTCGCACCGCCCACTCCAGCTCCTCGTCCGGCACGGGCGTGGCGGGATCCGGGTAGAGCAGCTTCAGCAGGCCGCTCACCGTCTTGTTGACCGCGTTCAAATCGCGGCCAGAGAGCGCGCCACCGTAGGTCACGCGCCCCTGCACGGCGCCCAGCCGGTGCTCGTGGCGCAGCGAGGTCCACCACGCGGCGAGCAGATCGCTCACTAACCCGTAGTGATGCGTGAAGAGCGCCGGGCTGATCTTGGGGATATCCCAGCCGGGCAGGTAGGCGTGGATGCGGTCCATGAAGGCGGTGTCGTCGCGCATTTCCTTTGGCAGCGGCCCGAACAGGTGCCCTACGCGCTGCTGATGCTCGACATCGACATCGAAGTTGCCGACCATGACGATGCTGCCGCTGGCGCGGATGCTCTCGCCCCCCCGGCTGAACTCCCCGGATTCCATGTACCCCTTCATGATGTTGACGCCGTCCTTCTGGTCGAAGGAGATGCCGGAGACTTCATCGAAGCAGACGACGTCGTTCAGGGCCACCAGCCCGCGCTGGCCGGTGGACATGTTGACGAACATGCGCGCCACCGTCGCCTTGCCGCCGGAGACGAGGTGCGAGTACGGCGAGACCTGCTGGAAGAGGTGCGATTTGCCGGTGCCGCGCGGCCCCAGCTCGATCAGGTTGTAGTTGCGCTCCACGAAGGGGACGATCCGCAGCAGCATGGCATCCTGCGCCCGCGCGGAGAGCCGTTCTGGCTCCAGCCCGATGGAGCGCAGCAGAAACAGCTTCCACTCCGCGGTAGTGAACGCCGCGCGCCCCTCGATGATGATGCTGGAGACATCGCGCCGCGAGAGCTGGATGGGCCGCAGCCCGGTGATGCCGAACGGGCGGCCGTTCTTCTCCTGCGCGATGGAGGCGTCGTACTCCAGCCCGATCTCGGCGTAGAAGCCGCCCGTCAGCAGCCGCTCGTGCTCGCTGACCTCGTCCGGGCCGATGCGCACGTCGTCCAGTTGCAGGCTGGGCAGGGTGGCGACGTACGAGTCGGTCTTGGCGTCCAGCCGGGCGCTAACCAGATCGATCAGCTTGATCATGCCGTCTTCCCGCGCGCGGGATTTGAACAGCTCGGCGTCGCCGGCGCGGGCGGTGCGGTTGTGCAGTTGCACTTCGACGATACGCAGCCCCTCCGCCACCTCCTCGGGGTCGGTGCTGGCGCAGTAGCGCCCGATGAGGAACTCCCCGACGTACGTGGGGACGGGGTATTGTCCCTTGAAGCGCAGGGCCAGATCCTTGCGCACCACGAAGCCCTCGAAGGCGCTGGCGGCGAGCCGGTCCAGCGCGTCGAGCTCGATTCCTTCGCCGGCGCGTGTCTCCATGGTCATGCTTCAGGCCTCCCACGCCTGCGATAAACGGCCCTCCGGGGAACTGCCCTCACCCCAACCCCTCTCCCGATGCGCGGGAGAGGGGCTTTTTTGCCCCCGGTCGCCGTAGGTCATTCTGGCACGGTAACGCCCGGAATCCCCCCGCGCCCCCACGAGTCGGCCCCCCTCTCCCGCGCATCGGGAGAGGGGCTGGGGGTGAGGGCTCCCCGGAGGGCGT
>JASGGF010000537.1:0-3233 GCA_047605145.1 Thermomicrobiales bacterium
CCGGGAATCTGCACGCCCGCCTCGGTCGGCTGCAACCCGCTGGGACCGCCACCCGGAACGCCGCAAGCAACCCCGGCAGCGACGCCGGCGTGACTGCGTCCAACATCGCCGGGTTCCTCATCGATGTCGATGGCGTGCTGCGCAACGGCTCGCAGATCATCTCCGGCGCTCCGGAGGCGCTGGCGTGGTTGCGAGAATACGGCGTCCCGTTCCGGCTGCTGACGAACAACACCATCTCCAGCCGCGCCTCACTGGCGGCAAAGCTGGAAGCGCAAGGTTTTCCGGTCACGGCCGGAGAGACGTACACCGCCGCGTCAGCCACCGCCAACTACGTCGCGCAGCGGTTCCCCGGCGCGCCGGTCTACCTCCTCTCCACCGGCGACTCGGTGGACGATTTCCGCGCGGCCGGCATCAACCTCGCTGGGCCGGACGGCGAACCGCCCGCCGATGTCGTCGTCATCGGGGGCGCGGAGCATGAGCTGACCTACGCCCGGTTGAACCACGCCTACCGGTTGCTGCTTGGCGGCGCGAAGCTGATCGCCATGCACCGCAACGTGGCGTGGCGCACCGAGGCGGGAATGACACTGGACAGCGGGCCCTTCATTGACGCCATCGCCCGCGCCGCCGGGGTGCGGACGACGACCATCGGCAAGCCCTCAGCGCCCTTCTTCCGGCAGGCGATCCGCGATATCACACTGCCCGCCACCACGCTGGCGATGATCGGCGACGACGCGCGCAACGACATCGCGCCCGCCCGGCGGCTGGGCCTGACCGGTGTGCTGGTGCGCAGCGGCAAGCCCGTCAGAGCGGCGGACGAGGCGATGGCGGACGTCACCCTGGCATCAATAGCCGGCCTGCCCAGTTGGCTTCAGAGCAGGTAACCAAAGGCCCGGACGCCGGTATTGTGGCGTTTGCTACATTCCGGGCATGGGATCATCAACGCTTCTCGCGGAGTGCGAAGCCGCGCTGTCATCGCCTGAACTGACAGAGGCGACGCGCAGCCACGTGCTGCTCGAACTCGTGCAGCACACCCCAACGCTGGCGGACCTCGGCGTGCGGATCAGGCGGCGGCAAATCACCTTCCCCGTACCGAAGCACCGCGCCATCTGCAACCCGAGCGTGGCCCGAAACCCGGCCACGGGCAAACTGAGGGTGACGGTCCGGTCGGTCAACTACTTCCTCACTGATCAGTACACCGCATGGATGGACGATCCGTACCCGATGCGCACCATCAACTACGTGGCGGACGTAAGTGACGATCTCCGGGTTAACAAGCCGCGCGCAATCGAGGACGCCGACCTGATCGGGCCATACACGCACTACCCGGTGCTCGGCTTCGAGGATCTGCGGCTGTTCCGCTACCGCGATGGCTGGTGGGCGGTTGCGAACCGGGCCAATGTCGATCACCGGCACACCCACCAGATGCAACTCCTCCGGTTGCGGGGCGCGCACATCGCGGAGTGCATCCCGCTGACCAGCGCCACGAACGAGCAACTGGAAAAGAACTGGATGCCCGCCATCGATCCTGCGACCGGCGACTTGCGCCTGATCTACTCGTGCAACCCGGCGGTCGTGCTGCGCTACGATCACGACACTCGGACGGTCGAGCCCGAAGCGATCCACCCCGCGCCGCAGATTGCGGCCGGCCTGCGCGGCGGAACGCAGGCGATCCCGTTTGACGGCGGCTACCTCTGCCTGACCCACGACTTCGCGCGGCGCGATGGCGAGTATCTGCGCACGTACTTTCACCGGTGGCTGTGGTTCGCGGCGGATTGGCGAATCGGTCGCGTTTCGCAACCCTTCTTCCTGCAACGCCTCGGCATCGAGTTCGCGTGTGGGCTCGTGCGGACAGGGAAGCATCTGCTGATCTCCTACGGCGTCTGGGACCGTGAAGCATGGCTCGCGCGCGTGCCGGTGGCCGATGTCCGCACGCTCCTGCAGGCCCCGCTCACCCCCGACGCGGCGCAACGCCGGCTGCACGCGCTGCAGGCTCGCTTTCCGCCGTGATCTGGCGCCGGGCACGCGCGCCGTGGCCCCCGTACACTGCGCGCAGAACATCCGGTTGTCGATGAGGACACAGACAGCAGCATGGAAAAACTCGTTCGTCTGAACTGGGGGCTGGTCGGCAGCAGCGGCTTTGCCGACGCGGTGTTCGCCCCGGCGTTGCGGCAGGCCGGCCAGACCCTGATCGGCGCCGCTGGCTCCACGCCGCGCGGTTCCGCCGCCTTCGCCATCCGGCAGGGCGCCTCGCGCGCGTTCGAATCACTGGAAGACTTACTGGCGGACCCGGACGTGCAGGCGGTCTGGGTGGCCTCGCCAAACCACCTGCACGGCGAGCACGTGCGGCGAGTGCTGCTGGCCGGGAAGCACGTACTGGCCGAGAAGCCGCTGGCCACCGATGCGGCGGATGCCGCCGCACTGGCGGAGCTGGCCGGAGAGATGGGCGTTCGCCTTGGCGTCGGGTATCAGGGTCGCTTTCACCCGGCCCTGCGCGCGCTGCATGACCGCGCTCATGCGGGCGAGTTCGGCGACATCGCGTACGTCCGGGCCAGTTGGCAGACCCAGTACGCCGGGCTGCCCGATCCGTGGCGGCTCGATCCCGCCAGTTCCGGCGGCTGGGCGATCATGGACATCGGCACCCACACGCTGGATGCGGCCCTGTGGCTCACTGATTTCGCCGCGCCGCGCCTGCTGGGCAGCCGCCTCAGCACGCAGCACTGGGACGTCGAGGTCGAGGATCTGGCGGTGCTGCTGCTGCAACTCGGCAACGCCACCGGCGTGGTGGAAACGGCGACCGGCGTGCAGGGACCGGCCAACCGGGTCGAGGTCCACGGCACGCGGGGCTGGGGCATCGCCACCGGCGTCTTCGTGCCCCGGCTCGGCGCGGCCGGCGGCCGGCTGGTCACTTCGGACGGCTCGCGCCAGACGTTCGACCACTCGCCCAATCCCTACGTCGCGCAGGTGGCGGCCTTCGCTGGCTGGACCGCCGGGCAACCGTACGCGGGAGCCACCGGCGCCGAGGGCGCGGTGAACATCGCGCTGCTGGCAGAGGCGCGCTCCGGGCTCCTGCCGGTGGCCAGCGGCGATTGACCCTGTCGGCATGGCTTCTGCATCGGGAAAGCCATGTTTGATCAATTCTCCCTCCAGCTCGTCGATTGCGGCGAGGCCACGTTGCGTGTTCGGATTGGGGGCACGGGGCCGCCGGTGCTGTTGCTGCACGGCCACCCGCGCAC
>JASGGF010000538.1:0-3231 GCA_047605145.1 Thermomicrobiales bacterium
CGACGCCCGCCGCGACGCCGCGCGTCTCCGGCAAGAAGCCGAACGTCGTGGTGATCATGTCGGACGATGTCGGCTGGGGCGATCTCGGCTGCTACGGCGGTGGCGCGATGCGCGGCGCGCCGACGCCGCACCTCGATCAGCTTGCCGCCGAGGGAATGCGCTTCGCCAACTACTACGGGCAGGCCAGCTGCACCGCCGGCCGCGCCTCCTTCATCACCGGGCGCATCCCCATTCGCACCGCGCTCTCGCTGGTGCTGCTGCCGGGCGACCCGGACCACCTGACGCCAGAGACGCCGACGGTGGCGGAGTTCATGCGCGATCAGGGGTACACCACGGTCCAGCTCGGCAAGTGGCACCTCGGCGATGTCGAGGAGGCGTACCCGACCTCCAATGGCTTCGACGAGATGTACGACATGCTGCCGTACTACGCCGGGGTCTACGCCTACCCGGACACGAACCTGACGCCAGACTGGCCGGCGGACAACGAAGAGTTCATGAAGGCGTGGAATAGCTTCAACCTCGGCCAGTGGGACGGCAAGGCCGGCGAGCCGGCGACGAAGACGCGTGATTTCACGTGGGAAGACCTCGCCACCTGCGATCAGGAAATGCGCGAGAAGGCGATTTCGTGGCTGGGTGACCACGCGCACGATGACAAGCCGTTCTTCATGTACCTGAACTTCATGAAGGTGCACAACCCGAACTTCCCCTCGCCGGAGTGGGAAGGGAAGTCGCCGGGGCGGCACCCGTATCTCGATTCCCTGATGGAGCTGGACGACAACTCCGGCAAGGTGGTGCAGGCGATCCGCGATCTAGGCATCGCCGAAGACACCCTCGTGATCTGGACGACGGACAACGGGGCGTGGGTGGATGCGTGGCCGGATGCCGGCTACACGCCGTTCCGCGGCGAGAAGGGGAGCGCCTACGAGGGTGGCTTCCGGGTGCCCGCTATCGCGTGGTGGCCGGGGACGATCGAGGGCGGTCAGGTGGCGACGGAGATGATGAGCCACATGGACTGGTGGCCGACCTTCGCCGGCATCATCGGCGCGGAGGCGCCGCCGCACATCTGGGAGGACAACGACGGCAAGCCGATTGTCTTCGATGGCATCGATAACAGCGCGTACCTGCTGGGAACCGGCCCGAGCGCGCGCGATACCTTCTTCTTCTATTACGACCAGTCGTTCGGCGGGGTGCGGGTGGAGAACTACAAGTTCATGTTCACCGCCAAGGACACGTGGCTCGGCCCCAGCCAGCCGCTGACCAGCGCGCCGGCGATGTACAACCTGTTCTGGGACCCGGGCGAGCAGTTCGATTCGCTGTTCAACGGCGCGATGCCGCCGGGCCAGATCCAGACCTCGCCGGGCCGGTTCTCCGGCGCGGATCACGGCTGGACGGTCTCGATGTTCATGACCCCGGCGCTGACGGCGCACTTCGAGGAGTTGGAGAAGTACCCGAACAAGCCCTCGCAGATCGACGGCGGGCCGTTCTGGCAGATCCCGGAGCAGTACCGGCCGGAGTAGGGAAGACGCCCCCTGCGGGGGGCTTAGGGAAGACGCGCCTGCGGGCGCTTGGGGAAGACGGCGCTGCGGCGCCTTGGGGAATAAGGGAATACGGAGGACGGAGGAGCACGACGACGTTGTCGGGCTCCTCCGTTCGTTGTGGGGGAGCGGCGAGTATTCCGTTGGCCGTGTCGTTGCGCCCGCCACCCGTCGTCGCGTCCACCCACCCCTCGTCTCGACCGCAGTGGAGAGACCTTGTCGCGATCCTCGCCCATTCGGTATCACCACGTCGTTCTCCTCGTTCTCCTCGTGCTCCCTATTCCCCAAGGCGCCGCAGCGCCGTCTTCCCCAAGCCTCCGCAGAGGCGTCTTCCCTCAAGATGCGCAATCGACCGTCCAGCTGACAATGCGGTCGTTGAGGTAGTCGCTGGCGAAGAGGGCGGAGCCGCCGTGCGAGATGGCGACGCCATACGGAATGGCCAGCGGGTTGGGAGGAAAGCCGTCCGGGCCGGCGGTCGTCAGCGGCGTCCAGTCGTGGCTGCTGGCGGTGGGGCGGGCCCAGAGGCTGATGCGGTTGTTGGTGCTGTCCGCGATGCTCATGATCAGCTCCGAGCCGCTCAGCGAGAGCTGGAAGGGGTTGTCCAGCTCGCCGGGGCCGCTCCCCTGCGTGCCGAACGTGCCGGCTTGCTGCCACGCGGTGCTGGCGGCATCGGGCCGGGTCCAGATGCTGATGCGGTGGTTGCCGCTGTCCGCGACCTACGCGGTTAGCGTGTCTTTTGCGAGGGCCACCGCCAGCGGGCTGGCGAACTGGAGCGGGCCGGGGATGGGGCCGTCGAAGGTGACCGGGTTGGTCCATGTGGCGCCGCTGGCGTCGGGCCGGGTCCAAACGCTGACGCGCAGATTGAGGCCATCGGCGACAAGGAGGGTGGTGGTGTCCGGGGAGACCGCGGCGCCGTAGGGGCTGGCGAGCTCGCCGGGGCCGTTGCTGGCGTTGGGCCCGGCGAGGTTGTACTGGTGCGCCCACGCGGTGCTGGTGGCGCCGGGGCGGGTCCAGACGCTGATACGGTTGTGGCCGGTGTCCGCCACCCACGCGGTGCGGCCGTTTGGCGCCAGCGTGACGCTGTTGGGGCTTTTGAGTTGGTCCGGGTCGTCGCCGGAGGCGCCAAAGGTGGTGGCGTTCGTCCAGAGGGTGCTGGTGACGCCGGGGCGGGTCCAGACGCTGATGCGGTGGTTGTTGGCATCAGCGACGAGCAGGGTGCGCGCGTCGCTGAAGAGGGCGATGCCGTAGGGGGCGCTGAGCTGGCCGGCGCCGGCGCCGGTCGCGCCGAACGCGCCCTGCGGCGTCCAGGTGCGCGGCAGGCAGGGGGCCGGGGTGGTGGTGATGGCGGGGCAACTGCCGCGGGTGGCGCCTCGCTTCAGCAGCTTCTTCATGTTCTTCTTGCTGCCGTTGACGGTTTGGCTGTTGAGGCAGACGGGGTATTTGCGCGGCTTGCGCTTTTTCTCCACCTGCGCGCGCGTTCGCCTGGCGGCGGCGTCATCGGGCAACAGCAGCGCGCCCGCGCCGCCCAGCGTCAGCGCCGCCAGCCCGCCCAGCAGCGGCCGCCGCCCGTAAGGGCGAGGCGCTCCCGCAGCGCATAGAAATCCGGCGTCGTCATCCCCGTCGTTCTCCTTATTCCCTTATTCCCTAGAGCGGCTTGCGAATTAGCTGCGTCCTTGCGATGCTGGAGCGGTGAAGC
>JASGGF010000539.1:0-3213 GCA_047605145.1 Thermomicrobiales bacterium
GAAAGCGCGGGCGGAAGCGGCGGCGGAGGCGGAAGCGGCGCAAGGTCCCGACGCCATTGTGCGGGTGCGGCGCCGTGCGCTGCGGCAAGCGGTGCGTGGCGGTGCTGGCGGATCGCGACAACTGCGGCGCGTGCGGCGTCGTGTGCGCGGCGGGGGACGATTGCTGCGCGGGCGTGTGCACCGCTGCCGGGAACACGCTCGCGGCGTGCGGCGCGTGCAGCGCCCCGTGTAATGGAGCCACGGCGGACCGCTGCGCCGGAGGCGCCTGCCAGTGTGGCGCCTCCCCTGCCTGCTCTGGCGGCATGACCTGCTGCGCCGGGGCGTGCGTCGATCTGGAGGCGGACGCTGCCAACTGCAGCGCCTGCGGGGCGGCGTGCCCCGGCCTCGGGAACGGCGCTACCGCCAGTGTGACCTGCGCGGCGGGCAACTGCGCCTTCGCCTGCCGGGGCGAGCACTTCGATGTCGATGGCGACCCGGCCAATGGGTGCGAGCAGGAGACGCCAGCGGCGGTGGGGCACACCGAGGCGGATGCTGTCAGCAAGGGGGGACTGGGTTGCGGCGGCACGCTGTACATCCAGAACACCATGCTCTCGGATGACCGCCCGCATCCCGATCTCGCTGGTTTCGACGCCTCCGTGGGCGCCGCGCCGCATTGGTGGACGGTTACCGGACATGGCGGCCCCTCCTGCCAGTACGCAATTGGGGCCTCGCTGGCGATGCCCGGCGCGCCGGATGGCTGTTATCGCCTCTCGGTGATCGCGAATGACGGCACGCATGTCACGGATGTCGTGAACGGCGAGGCCTCGCTGCAACTGCCGGCGGGGAGCTACGCATCGGGGGACGCCATCCCCCTTGGAGTGCAGAAGATTTGCGCCACGCCCCGGCGCGCGGCGACGGCCTATACGCTCACGCTGTCGCTGTGAGGCAGATGGGCCGTGTGCCGGCGCCGGGCGCCTGCGCGTCGTCTTGACGCCCGCGCCGCCAGTGATGCCAGTCACGGCGCCATCGTAAAGCGGTATCTTCGAGGATGTGTCACTGGTGATTGACGGAGCGCGTCGCATACGTCACTATCCGCACGACACGCAGTGTTGCACTCGCTACCGGCATCGTCCCATCCGCTCTGCGCGCGCCAGACCCGGTTGCTGACCTGATGCCCTGATCGCCGGAAACGTCGCTGCCTGATGTGTTGCCGGGGCGCTGTGGCTCCCGGCCCTGTCGCATCTGGAGCACTCTGCGATGGATCCGTCGCACTTCGATGGGCTGGCCCGTGATGTGGCCGGGTTCGCAACGCGCCGGAGCACGCTGGCCGGGCTGTTGGCGGGCCTCGCTACTCCCTTGCTGGGCGAGGTGGTGGCCGGGGCGAAGAAGCGGCACGGCAAGCGCGGCAAGCACGACCGGGACCACAAGGCCGGCCACGGGCGCAAACGGCGAGACGGCGATCACCTCGGCGCTGAAAAGAAGAAGAAGTGCAAGGCCCCAACGGTCTTGTGCGGCAAGGTCTGCGTCAATACCGCGTCGGACGCGGCCAACTGTGGCGCCTGCGGCGCCGCCTGCCCGGCGGGCGTGGCCTGTGTGGGTGGCGCCTGCGCGGTGACCACGCAGCCGCCGCAATCGCAAACGTGCGGCGCCGGGCCGGCCTGCGGCGCCGGCCAGACCTGCTGCAGCGGCGCCTGTCAGACCCTGTCCACCTCAACAGCACATTGCGGCGCGTGCGGGCACGCCTGTGGCGGCGACGAGACCTGCTGCGACGGCGTCTGCGCGAACACGCAGAGCAACGCCGACAACTGCGGCACGTGCGGCACGGCCTGCCGCACTGGCGAAACCTGCGAAAGCGGCCTGTGCCGTTGCGGCGGACACACCTGTCTGCAGCGAGAGACCTGCTGCAACAATGTCTGCGTCAATGCCAGTATCAGCACGACCAACTGCGGCGCCTGTGGCAACGTGTGCGACAGCGATCTGGCGGACAGGTGCGACAGCGGCGTCTGCGCCTGCGGGTTCGCGGGCAGCCAGTGCGAGGACGGGGACAGGTGCTGCGACGCTGGCTGTTTCCGAACTGACTCCAACTTCGACCGCTGCGGGAGTTGCGACGTCGCGTGCGATCACGACACGGCGGACGATTGCAGCGGCGGTGTCTGCACCTGCGGGTTCGAGAACGGCCCCTGTACCGATGGCAAGCGGTGCTGCAACGGCGAGTGTGTCGATTTCGACACGAACGCCGACCACTGCGGCGGGTGCGGCTTCTCGTGCGGGGACCGGGCGGACGTCTGCGTTGGGGGCTCATGCCAGTGCGGGAACGGAAGCCACTGCGGCTCGCAGGAGCTTTGCTGCAACGGACAGTGCATTGACACGCGCTCTGACTTCGACAACTGCGGCGGCTGCGGCGCTGGCTGCGATTTCTCCAAGGCGGACACCTGCTCGAACGGCGCATGCAAGTGCGGCTCTGGCGCCCCATGCGGCGCGAACAAGCGCTGCTGCAGCGGCCAGTGCGTCGATACCAACACCGTGCAGCACTGTGGCGGCTGCGACCCCTGCCCCGGTTTTGGCCGGGTGAACTCCAGTGTCCTGTGCACGGACGGAATCTGCACCTTCAATTGCCTCGGCGACACCTACGACGTGGACAACAACCCGGCCACCGGGTGCGAGAAGGTGGATGCGAACGGGGCGCACACGTCAGCAAGCGCCGTAGCGCTGGGCGATGTGAACGCCTGCGACGGCAGCGGGTTTACGACATCCAGCCGCGCCCTCTATTCCGACGCCAGAGCGCACGTTTCCCCGGCGGTGCCCGATTTCGACATCACCGTGGGCGCTGCGCCGCAGTGGTGGGTCGTCCGGGCGACGGGCGGTGGCTTCTGCAACAATGATCTCGGGGTGGTGATGAACCTCACCGGGGCGACAGCGAATTGCTATCGGCTGACCGTCTTCACCGACAAGCAGACGTATACCGCGGTAAACACGGCGGGCCCTGTCGCGTCGATCGTCGATAACGTCGCTGGCGCCTACTCGTCCAACACGAACATCTTCTTCAAGGTCGAGAAGATCTGCACCTCGCCCAGGCGCGAAGCAATGACCTACTCGATCACCTTCCACCTGTAGCGCGCGGCGCCTGCGTGTCTCGAGCTTGTCAAGAACGCGTGCCGTGAATCACCTCTGGAACGCCGGAAACCCCGGAGAAGCCCTCACCCCCAGCCCCTCTCCCGATGCGCGGGAGAGGGG
>JASGGF010000540.1:0-3191 GCA_047605145.1 Thermomicrobiales bacterium
CGCGACTCCGGCGAGCGCGGCCCCGACGACGCGGCGGCGCGAGGTGGCGTACGAGCGTGTCCAGCGGTCGAAGTGGACAGGGTGCACGGGGAACCTCCATGAGTCGGCGGTCTGCGGTTTGCGCCCGGCAGCGGCCCGGGAGATGGGCCACCCCGGTGGAACGAATACAACGTGAAGTGCGCCTGAAGTCAGGGTAGCGGCATGATATCGTGAATTGGACCTGGGCTGGGTCAGGCTGGAGGAGGGGCGCCATCCCGATTCCGCTTCCCACCGCGACGTGTCACCACCCCCAGCGATGTCGTCCCGACCGCAGGAAGGACCGCGCACCGCGAACTGCCGGGCCACGGCCCCCACTCTCCGTCTGCCGTCCCGGCGGTTGATTGGGGGAGGGGCTTCACCCCCGGACAACGGCGTTGCATTCGGCCCGGTGACGCCATAGTCTCGCGGCGGCGCCGCGAATCGGATCCCCTCTCCCGCGCAAGTACTTCGGCTAACTGAGGTAGGTATTGGGGATGGACACGCCGCCACGGCGAACAACCCTCACCCCAAACCCCTCTCCCTTTGCGAAAGTGGTGGGCGAGGGGCTTACGGTAGCGGATGGCGTGGCCGTTCCGGCAAAACTGGCGGCGTGAGGCCGAATTGCCACGCCACCGCGAGTCGGCTCCCCTCGCCCTTCGCAAAGGGAGAAGGGCCGGGGGTGAGGGTTACTCGGTGCTGCCAAGCCCCATAATCCGTCTACCTACCCTAGTCAGCTGCGCAAGTACTTCGGGAGAGGGGTTGGGGGTTCTCATCCCGACAGTTTGGCGTTTTGCACGTGGAATCGGCCTTTGCAGTGGAGGACACAGCGCCGCGCCCGGCCCGCTGGGGGCTAAAGATCCCCAGCTCCTTCTCGACGAAAGCCCCATGAATGGGGCTGGAACGCCGTAGCTTGTCAGGTAAATTTGCTGATTTCTCCGCTCATCCAACGCCATCGTTTCAGGCCCATTTATGGGTCTTCCGGTGGGGTAGCTGGGGATCTTTAGCCCCCAGCGGCAGGGTCGCGGCGCCGCGTTTTCCACCGCGCAGTCCGCAAATGCGTGCAAAACGCAAACTGTCGGGATCACAAGGGGTTGGGGGTGAGGGCCGTCGCCGCGAAGTCAGACGGTACCCGAATACCTACCGCAGACAGCACTCCGGTGGTGGGCATCGGCATGAAGGGCGCCGTGACCTTAAGGTTGGGGGTGGGCGGTCCCTCCTGCGGTCGGGACGACATCGGAGGTTGGTGGCGGAGCGTGGCGCCGTGGTGACGAGGCTTGGGGGGCGATACGGTGATGGCGCGGCGGCGAGGCCTGGGAGCGTTACGGCGAGGGCGCAGTGGCGATGACCGCGTCCGCGAGGACGCGCGCTTCGTGCTCCAGCAGGCGGCGCTTGAGGTGGACGCCACCCGCGTAGCCGGTGAGAGCGCCTGTGGAGCCCACGACGCGGTGGCAGGGCACGAGGATTGGCAGGGGGTTCAGGGCGTTGGCGTGGCCCATGGCCCGGGCGGCGCGCGGCTTGCCGAGGCCGGCGGCGATGTCGCCGTAGGTGCGGGTTTCGCCAAAGGGGATGGCCTGCACCGCCTGCCAGACGGCCTGCTGCCACGGCGTCCCCGGCAGCGCCAGCGGCAGCGAGAACTCGCGCAGCTCCCCCCGGCAGTACGCCAGCAGCTCGGCGCGCGCTGCCGCTGTCCGGGCCGGGTCAACCGCAATGCGCCAGCCGCGCTGCGCCATCACCTCGGCGGCGTCGGTGGCGTACGCGCCATCGGCGAACTGCAGCCACAGCACCCGTCCCTGCGCATCCACGGCGAAGGTGAACGGCCCGGGCGGCTCGCGGATGGTCTCGATCCACGCGACGTCTTCACCCTGCGGCATGGCATCCTCCCCCCTGCAGACTGGCGCGCATCTGCGAAGATGCCCCAGAGTGGAACGATACGAGGGAGCGCGCGTGAGTTCGAACGATTCTCCGGTCACGATTTCCGCCTTCATTTTCGATATGGATGGCCTGCTGGTAGACACCGAAACGCTAGGCAGCGCCACGATGGATACGTTGCTGCGCAGCTATGAGCGGGAGTGGCGCGCCGACGCGATCCCCAACATGGCGGGCCGGCGGTTGCCCGAGCTGATGACGGCCATTGCCGAGGCCTACACGCTCACCGCGACGGTCGATGAGCTGTGCCACCGCTTCGAGACGCAGTTCATCGCCGACGTGCGGGGGCGGCTCGCGCCGCTGCCGGGTGTGCGGGAGCTGATCGCGTTTGGCCGGGAGCATGGCCTGCGCCTCGCGCTGGCCTCGTCTGGCTGGCGGCAGTACGTGGACGCCATCCTGCTGGAGGCCGGGCTGGCGGGCCTGTTCGACGCCGAGGTGACCGGCGACGAGGTGACCCACGGCAAGCCCCACCCGGAGCCGTTCCTGTTGGCGGCGGCGCGGCTGGGCGTACCTCCAGCGGAGTGCGTGGTCTTCGAGGACGCGCCCGCCGGCGTCACCGCCGCCCGGGCCGCCGGGATGCACGCGGTGGCGGTGCCCTGCGGCGGCACACTGACGGCGCCGTTCCCGGTCAGCCCGGATATCACCCTGACCTCGCTGCACGAAGCGCCCGCGTGGCTGCACGGGTTGGGCGTGGGCGTGCTGGCCCGCTGATGCCCCGCCCGGCGCGTCTGGCGGCCCTTGTGCTCGTGGTGGCGGCGTTGCTGGCAGCGCTGGGGGGCTTGGCCACGCGCTGGCAGGGGCCGGACGATTCCCCGGCCTCACTCACCTCGCCGGGCGCCATTACCGCGACGCCCGGCGCGTTCGCTGGCGCGTTTCGCGAGCATCTGGCGCGGGTGCAAGCGGCGGGTGAGACGCTGGTGGAGATTGGGGCGCGGCGAGACCGCAATCTGCTGACGGTGGCGCAGGGGCAATCCGCCATGACCTCCGCGCTGGCGGAGACCGACGCATGGCTGGCCGGGCAGGCCTTCGCGCCGGATGACCCGGCGGTGGCGGCGTACCGGGCCGGGGCGACGCAGATCCGCGCGGCCATGGCCGACGCGCAGAGCGCCTTCCTGCGCTTCGACTGGGATGGGGTGGCGGCGGCTACGCAGGAACTGGACAGCGGCGTCGCGCAGATTCGCGCGGCGCAGGCGCTGCTGGCGGGAAATCCGGCCAGCTAAGGCAGCTGACTGGAGTATGTATCAGGG
>JASGGF010000541.1:0-3191 GCA_047605145.1 Thermomicrobiales bacterium
CGGGACGGCGGCGGCAGGCGCCGAGGAGTAGCGCGGCGGGCCGCCCGAACAGGGTGGCAGGCTGTCGTCATGAATGAGGTGGGCGAGGAGTGGGCCAATTCGGCTCACTCCTCGTTTGTCGTTCGCCGGTCAAACGGCCGGTCAGTGCCGCCCGGATCGGTAGGGCCGGAACGATTCCCGCAGCTCGTCCACCAGCAGGTCGGGAACTTCGAGGCCGGGGAAGTGGCCTCCGCGCGGGAGCTCGGTCCAGCGCACGATCGCATTGTCCCGCTCGGCCAGCTGGCGCACCGGCGCGAAGTTGTCGCGGGGGAGAACCGTGATGGCCATCGGGACAGCAAGCGGTTCCTCCGGCTCGCCCCACGTCTCCAACCCGTCCCGGTAGTATCGCGCGGACGAGGCCCCGGTCCCCGTCAGCCAGTAGAGCATCGCGTTGGTCAGCAGGGTATCGCGGTCGATGGCCTCCTCCGGCAGCTCGGTGATATCCGTCCAGTTGCGGAAGATATCGATCAGCCACGCCAGCTGCAGCACGGGCGAATCGTTCAAACCGTAGCCAATGAGCTGCGGGCGGGTCCCCTGAATGGCTCCGTACCCGCCCAGTTCGTACTCATACCGCTGAGACGCTGCAAGGCTGCGCTGCACCTCCGGGTCATCGGCGTCCAGCTCCGCAATGTTCTGGTACGTGGCGCAATAGGCCGGCAACAGCGTGATGTTCAACGCCATCAGGTGTTCCGAATCGATCAGCCCCAGCTCTCGCGAGATAAGCGAGCCGAAATCACCGCCGTGCGCCACATACCGGTCGTACCCAAGCCGCTGCATCAGTACCGCCCACGCCCGCGCCACGCGCTTCACGCTCCAGCCCGCGTCGCGAGTCGGCCCGGAGAGCCCAAACCCCGGCGGCGAGGCGATGACGACGTGGAAGGCATCCGCCGGGTCGCCACCGTGTGCGCGTGGGTCGGTGAGTGGGCCAAGCAGCCCGGTGAACTCCAGAATGGAGCCCGCCCAGCCGTGCGTGAGCAGCAGCGGGATGGCGTCCGGCTCTGGCGAATGGGTGTGGATGAAATGCACCGCGTGCCTATCGATCTCCGTGGTGAACTGGGGCAGGGCGTTCAGTTTCGCCTCCGCCGCCCGCCAGTCGTAGCCGGAGCGCCAGTAGTCCACCAGATCGCGCATGTAGGCCAGCGGTGGGCCGTAGCTCCAGTCCAGCACTGGCCCTGTCTCCGGCCAACGTGTCCGGGCGAGGCGGTCATTCAGGTCATCCAGCGCGGCCTGTGGAATGGCGAGGTGGTAGGGGCGGATTTCGGGAGCGGACATCGACATCAAACTGGCTTCCTCCAGGCGTCACTGCTGATCGGTCTCTATCGTCTCACCTAAAGTGGACATCTTCTGACCACGTTTCGCGCCATACTTCGCCCATGCGCGCTGATCGGCTGGTCGCCACCCTCCTGCTCTTGCAATCTCGTGGCCGCGTCACCGCCGCCGAGGTGGCGGCAGAACTGGAGGTGTCGGTCAAGACCGCGCGGCGCGATCTCGAGGCGCTGGCGATGGCCGGCGTCCCCGTTTACGCGCAGCCGGGCCGAGGCGGCGGCTGGCAGGTGATCGGCGGGGCGCGGACCGACCTCACCGGGCTTACCTCCGAGGAGGCGCGCGCTCTCTTCCTCGTGGCTGGCCCGGCGGCGGTTGATCCCGCCGCCCGCAGCGCGCTCCGCAAGCTGGTGCTCGCGTTGCCTGCGCCGTTTCGTGGCCCGGCGGAGGCGGCGGCCGCTGCCACACTGCATGATCCCGTGGGCTGGGGCGGCGCGGTTTCGCCGCACGCGCGCACGATGGAGACCCTACACCGCGCCGTCATCGACCGGGAGCAGATGGAGCTGACCTATCGCGCCGCCGATGGCAAGACCAGCGTGCGCCTCATTGATCCCTACGGATTAGTCGCCAAGGCCGGGCTCTGGTATCTGGTTGCGGGCACGGCGGCGGGGCAGCGCACCTTCCGGGTGGACCGCATCCAGACGGCGACGCTGACTGGGCAGCCTGCCACCGTCCCGGAGGACTTCAATCTGACCACCGCCTGGCGCGAGATTGCGAACGCCGTCGATGCGCAGCGCACCCGTGTGTGCGCGACCGTCCGCGCTACCCCCATCATGGTGGTGGGTCTGCGCGCGCAGTTCGGTGCAGACGTCGGGGCGGAAACGCCGGCGGACACCGCGCTGAGCGAGGTCGAAATCTGCGCCGCGTCAAGCGATGAGCTGGCGGAGCGGCTCGCTGGGTGGGGACGGGCGGTCACCGTTCGCTCTCCAGATGCCGTCCGCGTTCGGCTCGCCGCGATTGGCGCAGAGTTGCTTGAAACGTATGGAGCGACACCAACGTGAGCAATGCTCCCTCATATCCGTCATTGATCCCGGTTCCCGATGTTATCAAGTCCGACCGCATAATCCTGCGGCCATTGGCCCCGGACGATGTGCCTGCGTTCCTTGCGGCCATCGTGGAATCGCGGCCAGAACTCGACCCGTGGCTCGAGTGGCCCCAGCACATCACGACCGTTGATGCCGCCCGCGACCTCTGCCTGCGTCGCGCGGCGCAGCGGCTACTGCGCGAAGACCTGATGGTTGGCATCTTCGACCGCGGCGACGGGCGTTTGCTGGGTGGGTCCGGGCTGCACAATCCCGATTGGCGCGTGCGGTCCTTTGAGATCGGTTACTGGCTGCGCACCTCCTCGGTGGGTCGCGGCGTTATGCAGGAGACCGTACGGTTGTTGACCGTGCTGGCATTCGAACGCCTCGCGGCGCGCCGGGTCGCTATCCACTGCGATCCCGCGAATACTCGCAGCCGCCGCGTGGCCGAAGCCGTGGGGTACATGCTGGAAGGGCGCCTGCGCAACGACACCGTGACTCCGCAGGGCGAACTGCGGGACACACTGGTCTACGCCCTGATCCCGGAGGACTACGCGAGGTTGGCCGCGCTGTGGCTGCCGCTCATCACCGAACGGCCCGTGACCAATGGCAGTGAACTCAGCGTCTCGTTTGGTGCGCCAACTCGGCCCGTTGGGCCTGAACTGGACTCTCCCGGCGAGTTAGTCTGACGGGATCACGTCGGCTCCTGAGACAGCGCCCGTTGTCGCCGAATTGACATGGTCCGTGTGCCAACGCTGGCCGCCGGAACCCGCTCCCGCTGGTGAAATAGGGGCAGATCAGGAATGA
>JASGGF010000542.1:0-3177 GCA_047605145.1 Thermomicrobiales bacterium
GACCCACTGCTTGCCGGAGATGATGAGCGACCCCGTGCTGAGCCCGAACGCGACGGGCGGCGAAATGGCGCTGAAGTGCTTCACCCACGCAGGCGGCGGGCCGTCCGGATCGGGCACATTCAGCAGCTTGCGTACGGCCGTCACCAGCATCAGGATGCCCAGCAGCAGCATGAAGCTGGCGGTGAGGATGCGCACCTTCTGGGTGTCGCTGTCGCCGCCGGCGATGCTCACCAGCGAAAACCCGAAGAGGGCGCCCTGCGCCAGCCGGGTGGTGGTCATGCCCAGCACGAACGCCGTCGCCGCGACGATGCCACCGGGGCGGCGCAACAGCAGCAACTGGATCACGATCCAGCTCGGCGCGATCGCCGCGCTGAGCATCAGGGGCAGGAGCGCGAGCAGCGTGGCGGCCATGGTCGTCCCTCATTCAGGCGGTCGTTGCGCGCCATGCGCGGTGAGTCCCCGGCGCCCACCAGGTTCCCCTGACCCCGGGCCGACATGACCCAAAATGCTCTGCGATCATCTGTGCATCATCAATCATTGTGGCAACCCTGCGGCAGCCTTACCATCGTCGTGTCGGTGTAGTAGCACGAGATACTCCAGAGGATGAATCATGAACGCAGGGACAATCGCAACGCAACGGGAGGCGTCTCGGGGAGTCGCGCGGCGCACCGTGCTGGGGCTGTTGGCCGCCTCGCCCTTTGTGCTGGCGGCGATCACTGAATCCGCTGCCAAGGGCAAGACGGACAAGCGGAAAAAGACCTTCTGCCTGAACGGCAACATCGTCAAGGCGAAGCACAAGAAGAAGAAGAACCGCCTGCGGGCGCAGGGCGCGACGCGCGGCCAGTGCCAGCCCCAGCCGAGTTGTCCCGCGGGCACCGTCTCCATCGCTGGCGTCTGCACGCCCTGCACCACGCCCTGCGCCGGCAGCGCCGCCGAATGTGGCGCGGAGCTGACGGCAGCCCTGCTGACCGGTGGAACCATCATCCTCTGCCCGGGAACCTACGCCGGAACCTTCACCGTCTCGGTCGATGGCACGACGCTGATCGGGGCCGGCAGCGGCACAGACGCGGCCAGCAACAGCATCATCGACGCCAAGGGCGCGGGCTCCGTGTTCTCGGTGGCCCCGAATGTGGGCACGTACTTCTCCTTGCTGCGCATCACGGGCGGCAGCATTCTGGACTTCAAGGGCGCCGGCATTCACGTGGACGCGTCGGCGTCCGGCCCGTTGACCGTCGCGAACTGCGTGTTCGCGGACAATCAGAGCCTGAACGGCAACAACAGCGGCGCCGGCGGGATTCAGACGAACGGGCAAGTGCTCATCTCGAGCACCGAGTTCATTGATAACAAGACCCAATACTATGGCGGCGGCATGGCCATGTACGGGCCAGACACCCTCCCGCTGTCCACCATCAGCGATTGCACCTTCACCGGCGGCGAGGGTGGCTACGCCGGTGGGGCGTTCTTCGTCACCAATCAGAGCGTGAGCGTCACGGGGACCACGATGACCAGGAACTCTGCCCAAGAGGGCGGGGCCATCTACGCGTCGGGCGGCGTCACGACCACCCTGACCTTCGACAGCGCCAGCAGCATCACCGGGAACACCGCGACCAGTGTCGGTGGCGCTGGCGGCATCTACACCCCGGCCGGCGGGACCGTCGTGACGCTGAACGGCGCCACGGTCACGAACAACATCACGGTGAACTGCTCCAACGTCACCGGCTGCTAGCGCCGGGCGGATCTGGCCCCGCCGGGGAGGCTGCGCACGCTGCAGCCTCCCCGGCGGCGTGCGCCGGTCACCCTTGAACCAGCCGCCCCAGTTATGGTAGAGTTGTCGCCTGTGAGGGAGCGCGGGACCGCCGCGCGACAGTACGCCTTCCTTCCCCATCCTTCGACGACGCCAGGGGAACGCCGAGCCGTACTGACCGGCTCAGCCGTATCCCTGTGGGGCAATCACGCTGATTGCCTGCGCCACATCATGGCGTCGTGCGAGAGGAATGGTTCTGACTACACTCGAACTCGAAGCTCCCGTTGCGGAAGACACGTTGACCTTCCGTGACTACCGGCTCAGCAACGCCACGTTGCAGGCGCTGGCCGGCATGGGGATTACCTCCCCCACCCCTATTCAGGCCGAAGTGCTCCCCCTGCTCCTCGATGGCCGCGATGTCATCGGGCAGGCGCGGACCGGCTCCGGCAAGACCCTTGCCTTCGCCCTGCCGCTCATCGAAGTTGTCGATCCCCGGCTCAAGGCCGTGCAGGCCCTCGTGCTCACGCCCACCCGCGAGCTTGCGGTGCAGGTGGCGCAGGTCGTGGACGCCCTCGGCGCTCCGCGCGGCGTCAAGACGCTGATGATCTCCGGCGGCCGCTCGTTTGGCCCGCAGCGCGATGAGCTGCGACGCGGCGTGCACGTCGTCGTCGGCACGCCCGGCCGCGTGCTGGATCTGCTGAATCAGGGCGCGATGTGGCTGGACCGCGTCCGCTTCCTCGTGCTGGACGAGGCCGATGAGATGCTGGACCGCGGCTTCGCGCCGGATGTCGAGCGCATCATTGGCCGCACCACGCCCGACCGCCAGACGGCGCTGTTCAGCGCCACGGTGCCGGCGTGGGTGAAGCAGACCGCCACCAAGCACCTCAACGACCCGCTCACCGTCGCCATCACGCCGGAGCCGGGCGAGGTCGCCCAGATCGAGCACACCGCCTTCGATATCGGCCCGGCGGACAAGATGCAGATTCTGGAAGAGCTGCTGGACGAGCGTGGCGATGGCAGCATCATCGTGTTTGGCCGCACCAAGCACGGCGTCAACAAGCTGGCGCGCCGCTTGCAGGCCTCCGGCTACCCGGTGGCCGCGCTGCAGGGCAACCTGAGCCAGAACGCGCGTGACCGCGTGATGGAAGATTTCCGCTCCGGGCAGGTGCCGATTCTGGTTGCCACCAACGTGGCCGCGCGCGGGCTGGATGTCAGCCATGTGGAGCAGGTCATCAACATGGAGCTGCCGGAATCCCCCGAGCTGCTGACGCACCGCATCGGCCGCACCGGCCGCATGGGGCGGCAGGGGCAGGCGATCACGCTGCTGGGCCCGGAGGATCACGTCAAGTGGCGGCGGCTGGAGCGCGGCTTCACCCGCGCCGTGGCCCGCGCCCCTTGGCGCGGCGCCCGCGCGGCGGTGCACGGTGACCACG
>JASGGF010000543.1:0-3159 GCA_047605145.1 Thermomicrobiales bacterium
CTGCTGCCGTGGGTGGTCGTCCGGGTGCGCCTCGGCGACGCCCCGGCGGACGCCGCCCCGCCGTTCACGGAGGACCGCGCGGCGGCGGGCCGCTTCACCATCGTGCGCGAGTTGGGCGATGACGAGATCGCGGCGTTCGTGACCAGCACCCGCGCGCCGAGTGTGCGGGACCTCTTCGGCGCGCCAATCCGGGTGGACCCGGGCAACGGTAAGGACTGGTACGTGGCCGCCGGCGAGGGCGAGCGCTCGCTGGGGACCGTGCAGGTGGCGGAGATGGGCGCGGTGACGGCGCGGCGCAACCGCGAGGCCGGGTACTGGGAGTTCCGGATGAGCTTTCAGGACGCCAGCGGGGAAACCTACAAGCTGCCGCTGAGCGACCTGACCGCGGAGACGTATTTCGCCCTCCTCGCCACGGAGGGCAGGCGACCGCAGGAGGCCGGGCGCATGGCGCGCGAGACGCTGCGCGATCTGCCGCTGCACCTGCGGGTGGCGCTGGCGGCGCCAACACCGGCGCAGCCGAAGCGGTGCTATCTGCACATCTCCAACGTCATCGCCGGCCCGGACGCCAAACTGCTGGATGGGCCGCACCCGTTGGGCTTGCCGCGGCCGATTGGCTGGTAGACGCTCAGACGAGGTGGATGATCTCCACGCCCGGCCACGTCGCCGCCAACCGCTCGGCGACAAGGCGGCGGTGGCAGTGCTCCGGGGTGGCCTCGGAGCAGAGCAGGCAGCTCGGCGCCGCCTCGAAGGCGGCGCGGTCGAGGGCGGCGGGGATATTGCGCGCGTCCATCAGCGCCTCGAAGCGCGCGACGTAGCGGCCCCAGTCGTGATCCTTGCGGTACTCGTGCAGGATCTCCTGCGTGGGCGCCAGCACGGGCAAATGCTCGTAGGCGCAGCCGTTCAACTCCTGCAGGAACCACGCGAGGTCGCTGCCCTTGGCGAACCCGGAGAGCTGGCCGCCGGGGTTCAGCCGGGTATCGACGAGGCGCTGCACCCCCGCCTCGCGCAGTAGGGTGAAGAAGCGGGACGCGGGTTTTTGCGTGAAGCCGATGGTGTAGAGGTTCAAAACAGCCCCATCTGTTGCGGCGACGGCGCAACCCCGACGACGGTCTCTTCGCGGAACGGCTCGGTTTCCCCGGACTTGCGGATGTGCAGCACCTGCACCCCGTGCCCCTCCAGCGCACGCGCAATCAGGTGGTGGCGGTGGCATTGCAGCGGGTCCTCCTCGCTGCACATCATGGTGGTCGGCCCCTCCGCCGCCACCTCCAGCAGGCGCGCGAGGCCGCGCTGGAAGTATTCGGCGCGGGCCACCGCCGGGTAATCCACTAGATGCAGGTAATCCGCCTTGCCCTCCGGGACTTCGCCGGACTTGTACAGCGCGGGATCGGTGGGGCGGCCGCCGAGGAACTCCCCGGCGTAGCGATACGCGATGCCGTTTTGGGTGAGCAGGTGCTGCAAGTCCGGCTTGTTGAACTGGGTGGTGAAGCGGCTGTACGGCGCGCTGCGGACATCAACCAGCGTGGCGATGCCGTGCAGCCGCAGCAGGGCGATGAACGCCTCCGGGGTGTGGTTGCTGTGGCCGATGGTGTAGACGCGGCCCCGGTGCTCCATGCCTGCCAGCCCTCCTGCGCGGAGTCTAGCATCCTCCGTTTTCGCCTCATGCGGGAATCCGCGGTGTGCCGGATACTGCCGCAAGCATCCACACCGGTGAATACGTGCGGGAGGTCCCATGCGACAGCGGATGGTGGTCCTTGATGTGACGCAGATGCGCGGAAACAAGGTCTGCGTGGGCGGTTACCTGACTGATGGCGAGCCGATCCGGCCGATCTGCTTCCCCTTCGGACCCGATGCCTCTTGGTTGGAGCCCGCCCCCGGCGTGGTCATTTCGCCATTTTCCGTGGTGGATCTGCATGTGGGCGGCAAGCCGGAGGATCTGCAGGCGCCGCACACGGAAGATCGCCTCGTGCCCCCGCGCGGCCACCGGGTGGTCGAAACGCTTCCGGCGGCCGATTGCCGCGAATGGCTGGAGTGGCGGCAGGCGCCGGGGGTGGCGGAGATCTTCGGTGCGACGGTGCGCCGGGCCGAGGATCAGGAGTGGGGTCGCTTCGTGCAGCGAGGTGAGGGCGCCCGGTCACTCGGCACGGTTCGCGCCGCGCAGGTGCTCAGCGTGCTGTGTGGCCATGATGCGCAGTCTGGCAAGCGCGACTACCGGATGCAGTTTCAGGATGGGTTGGGCGCCGTCTACCGGCTGGCGGTGGTTGACCGGGCGTTTCGAGCACGCGTTGATGCGGTCATGGACGCTGCCGGGGCCAGCGCCGCCGGGCAGCGGATCGGGGCGGAGCTGCGCGGGCAGGAAGTGTGGCTGCGCATTGGACTGGCACGAGGGTGGGCGCAGTTTCCGGACCGCTGCTATCTGCAGATCACCGGGGTGTATGGGCTGCCGCGCTGAGGGCACGGCAGCCTCGTCGATTTACGCCCCGTCCTTCGCCGCTTCGATGGCGGCCAGCAGGTCTTTCACCGGCGGCGCGCCCTGCGCCCGGAAGAGCACGCGGCCATCCTTGCCGATGATGACGACGGTGCGGTTGATGCTCGTGCCGTTTTCCTTGAGGGCGTCGTAAGCGCGGGCGACGTGCAGGCCGTCGTCCACCAGTAGATCGAAGTTCAGCGATTGCTCCGCCATGAATTTGGCGTGGCTCTCGGCGGAGGCGCCATTCACGCCAAAGGGGACGGTGTCGAGGGCGGTGAAGCTGGCCAAATCGTCGCGCACGGCGGCGAGTTGGGAGCGTCAGCCGGGGGTGCGGTCCTTCGGGTAGAAGAACAGCGCGACCCGCTGTTTGCCGCGTACGGCGGCGAGATCGAGGCCGGGCGTGGATGTGCCCGGCAGCGAAAAGACGGGAGCTTCATCACCGATCTTCATGGCGCCTCCCCGGTTCTTCACGAAACGATAGTGCAGCGCTTCCAGTTTTCGCATGATACCCATGGAGCAGCCCTCACCCCCAACCCCACTCCCGATGCGCGGGAGAGGGGCTCTTGCCCCGGACACGAGCGCCAGATGCGGCGTGGTTCCGCCGGAAACTCGCCCCGTCACCCCGACCGGCTCCCCGCTCCCGCGCATCGGCTGACTGGGGTAGGTATTGAGGAGTGGGCGGCTTCACGACG
>JASGGF010000544.1:0-3146 GCA_047605145.1 Thermomicrobiales bacterium
GCGGCGGATGGCGCCATCACGTGGGTGACGCCTATCGACTACATCGAGCGCACGGGCATCCCCGCCCTGCAGGAGGGCGCCGAGCGCGCCGGGCGGGCGCGGCCGCCGGTCATCGCGCACGTGCCGGTGGCGGTCTCCACTGACCGCGAGGCCGCGCGGCAGGCATTCCGCCGCCAGTTCCCCATCTACAGCAAACTCCCCTTCTACGCCGGGATGTTCGCCGACGCCGGGTTCCCGGTGACCGAATCGCAGGAGATGAGCGACGCGCTTGTCGATGAACTGGCGGTGTCCGGCGACGCCGCCGAAATCCGCGCCCGGCTGAAGGCGATCCGGGCGCGGGGCATCGACGAGTTGCTGATTTCCCACGTGGTGGTGCGGGACGAGGCGGAGGAACTGGCGGAACTGTCCGGCCTGCTGGCGGCGGGATGACGCCCTTGCGCGGCTACCCCGCGTAGCCGCGCAACCGTCCCCGTGTGTCGAGGCTCTTGGGAAACTCGGTGCGCACAGTGACGTTGTAGCCGGCGAAGGCGGCCTGACTGATGCGCACGTTGCCGACCGCAGAGAGGATGTGGGCGGCGTCCTCCATGCTGACGCCCAGCCGCTCGCAGAGAAAGCGGGCGGCGAAGGCGGCCGAGATCTGGATGGCGTCTTCCAGCGTGGGCGCATCGGCCGGGAAGACCCATGTGTCCGCCGTTTCGATGCGGGCGTAGGGGATCGTGGCGCCCTTGACGAGATCGACGATGCGCAGGGTGACCTCGCCGTCGATCTCGATGCCCATGGCGATCTCGGAATCGCCCTGATTGGCGTGGACATCGCCCACCATCAGCATGGCCTGCGGTACGAAGACCGGCAGGTGGTAGATGGCGCCGGCCACCGAATTGGTGTCGTCGAGGTTGCCGCCGTGAGGGCCGGGGTAGATGGCGTACAGGCCATCCTCTGCCGGCATCGTGCCGAACGTGCCGAGGATGGGGCGGATCGGGAAGCGGATATCGTCGTTGAAGATGGCCTCGCCGTCGCGGATCTGCCAGATCTTGGTGTGCGGCGGGTTCGTGGCGTTCTTCAGCACGCCCGTGCCCGCGATGAGCGCGATGTGCCCCTGCTCCGCCACGCCGATATCGACGACCTCCACGATCAGGGTGTCGCCCGGCTCCGCGCCGGTGACCGCGATGGGGCCGGTGAGCGGGTTGAGCTGGGTGAGGGGCAGATCGGTGACGAGATCCTGGTCAGAGGTCATCTCGCGGTAGAGCGCGAAGTTATCGTCCGTCTCCACGATGATCGTCTCGCCGACGGCCACGGTGGCGCGGGGCTCCAGTGCGTGCCGGTACTGCAGTTGCAGCAGGTCCTTGTCGCGGGTGACGCGGGTGGTGTTCGCGGTTTGCACGGCGTGGTTCTCCTGACGCAATGGGCGCGTTCACGATTCGGCCCAATGTGGGTATGGGGTTCACGATATGGGCGAAGGGGTGAGCGGTCAAGAGGTCCATTGCCCAGACCGATGAAGAGGGCTCCTGATACGAACGCCACCCGAGCCGAATGACGCCGCTTCGGCATACCGCGCAAATGGCCGTGCCTGCGGCGGTGAGTGCATCCGTTGACGAATTGCCGATTCGTGAGGATAGTCTCGGGTTGGGAGAGGGTCACTGAGCACGCAGATGAGCGCCGGCAAGGTTGCTGGTCGCTGTCTGACGCGCCCAACGTGCGTGGGGATGGATGACGATGGATGGTCCTGCGGTCGTCGCAATCGTCGCAATCCTGCTGTTCGTAGCGGTTGCCGCTCGGGTGATCGTGCCGCGGCTCACCCGCGTCCGCACGGCGCGGCGGCAGGCGGCGCTTGCGCAGGCCGCGCAGGCCCGGGCAGAGGCGGCCCGCCTCGCGGCGGAGCAGGCGGCGGTCCGTGCGCTGCAGGAGCAGGCGGAGGCGGCGGAGCGGCAGCGGCGCGCTGATCTGGCGCGGGTGGCGGAGGCACAGCGCGTAGCCGCCGAGCGCGAGCGGCAGGAGCGCGCCCGTCAGCAACGCAAGATCGACGCACGTGCGGCGATTCGCACGCGCATCGCCAACGAGCGGCGCGAAGCTGCAAACTGGCGCGAGACGACGCGGCTCGGGTACCCCTTGGCGGCGGTCATGGTGGAGCGCAGCCGCCATCGTGGCTGGGCCACCCGGAAGGCCGCCCGGCAGGAGCAGGACGCTGCGAAGCGGGACGCCGCGCAGCTGGCGCGCGCGCAGCGAACGGCCGTCGCACGCGCCGCGTTGGGCGCCTGCCGGGACGCGTGGGACGTGCTGGAGCAGTGGCCCGAGTACATGAGCCAATCGGAGCTTGCGGCGTGGCGGGAGGCGAATGCGCTGGCCTTGCAGCCCGCCATGAAGCTGCGGTGGGCGCTTCCGGCGCGCGATGGGCACGATTTGCGGCGCCGTATTGCGGCGTTGGATCAGGTTGCGGAGACCGTGGCCCGGCGCAACGCGCAGTTCGTAGAGCGCCGGCTGGAGGAAGAGCGCGCCCGGTTTGACACCATCGAGCGTTTCCCGCTGGCCGATCAACAGCGCCGGGCGGTGGTCACGAACGAGGACGCTGTCCTTGTTGTGGCGGGCGCCGGGACCGGGAAAACCTCAACCGTCGTCAGCCGGGTGGATTATCTGATCCGGCGGGGGCTGGCCCGCCCGGAGCAGATCCTCGTCGTTGCTTACAACCGAAGCGCCGCCACCGAGCTGCGCGAACGCTTCACGCAGGTAGGTATCCCGGCCGGGGTCAGCGCGTCCACGTTCCACGCCCTTGGCTCCGCCATCGTGGGCGAGGTGACCGGCGCGCGGCCGAGGGTTTCCTCCATGGTCGAGGATATCCATGAGCGTCTGTCGCTGGTGCGAACGGTGATGACCGGGATGCTGGCGGATGCGGCGCGCCGGCGGGATGTCGCCACCTTTCTGGCGGATCATCTGGATGAGCAGTTTGCGGGCGACGGGAACTCGTCGGCGGATGCGCACATCCGGGCGGAGCGGGCGCGGGGCCTGCGGTGCATCACCGGCAAGTTGATGCGTAGCCGGGAAGAGGTGCAAATCGCCAACTGGATGACCCTGTACGGGATCACGTGGGAGCACGAGAAGCCGTACAAGCACGACACCGCCACGCCGTGGAAGCGTTCCTATCTGCCTGACTA
>JASGGF010000545.1:0-3140 GCA_047605145.1 Thermomicrobiales bacterium
ACGGCCAGCCCGCCGACGCCCCACTTGTGGGCGCCCGGTTCCCGCCGGGGCAGAATGGACGCCGCCCATGCGTCAGTGATCTCGATGGCGTTGCCGCCGTTCTGCTTTGCAGTGCTCTGCCGAGCCACGGTATCCCTCGCTTTGCTCAATCGTCGCCCGGCGCCGGGCGATCCACAGGTGCGCGCAGCCCCACCACGAACGCCATGGCGTCCGTGCGGGAGTGCGTCAGTGACACATCGAAGGCCACGAGGCCTAGTTGTTCGGCGCGAGCCGCCGCGCCGCCATGCAACACCAGCACTGGCTTGCCGCGCGGGTTGGAAACGATCTCCATCTCGCGCCACTTGATGCCGCGAATGCCGGTGCCCAGCGCCTTGGAGGTTGCTTCCTTGGCGGCGAAGCGCGCGGCCAGCTCAGACGGGTTGCGGCCGTAGCGCGTGCGCTCGCGTTCGGTGAAGCAGCGGTCGAGGAAGCGCTGCCCGAAGTCGTTCAGGGTGCGCTCAATGCGCGCAATCTCGATGATATCGACCCCGGCGGCGATGGCGCCGCTGCTCTCCGGGTCAAAATGCGGAACGTACGGGGGCAATCACGCTCTCCTGCGTCTCTCGGTTGCGGCGCGAAGTGTAGCGACTGCGTCCGCTTCAGGCCCTGCGCGCCGTTACGCGTCGCCAGCGGCGGCTTCGTTGGCAGCCGCTCCGACGGGCCGGTAGCGCGCCTCAAAGTCGCGGTAGGCGGCGGCGAAGGCGCCGTGCTCGATGCTGGCGCGAATCCGCTCCATCTCCCGCGCAAGGAATCGCAGATTGTGGACAGAGGCCAGCCGCAGCCCGAGAATCTCGCGGGCGCGGAACAGGTGGTGGATATAGGCGGCGCTGAACTCCGTGCAGGCGCCGCAGTCGCAGGACTCGTCCAGCGGCGCGTGCTGCTCCGCGTAGCGGCGCTGCTTGATGTTCACCCGCCCCTCCGGCGTGAAGAGCGCGCCGTTGCGGGCCAACCGGGTGGGCAGTACGCAATCGAAGAGATCGACGCCGCGCGCCACGCCCATCCACAGGTCTTCCGGCGAACCAACGCCCATCAGGTAGCGCGGCTTGTCGATGGGCAGCAGCGGCGTGACCGCCTCCAGCATCGCGGCCATGACCGGCTTCGGTTCCCCCACGCTGAGGCCGCCGATAGCGCACCCCGCCACATCCGCCGCCGCGAGGGTGGCAGCGCTTTCGCGGCGCAGCGCCTCGTCCATGCCGCCCTGACAGATGCCGAACAGCGCCGAGGTCGCCGCGCCGTCGTATTCCGCAAAGGCGGCGACCGCGCGCTCCAGCCAGCGGTGCGTGCGGTCCATCGCGTCGCACACGACGCGCGTCTCCGCTGGCAGCCCGACGAGGTGATCGAGCGGCATCAGGATGTCGGAACCCCAGCCGAGTTGCAGCGCCACCGCCCCTTCTGGGGTCAATTCGCGGGCGCTGCCATCGATGTGCGAGCGGAACGTAACGCCGCGTTCGCGCACCTTGACGTTGCCGCCGAGGCTGAAGATCTGGAAGCCGCCGCTATCGGTGAGGATAGGGCCGCGCCAGCCCATGAAGGCGTGCAGACCGCCGGCGGCCCGCAGCGTGTCCAGACCGGGCCGCAGCATCAGGTGATACGTGTTGGCGAGGATGATCTGGGCGCCGGTGTCGCGCACTTCACTGGGCAGCAGCGTCTTGACCGTCGCCTGCGTGCCGACCGGCATGAAGGCCGGAGTCTGCACCACGCCGTGGGCGGTGGTCATCACGCCGCGCCGAGGGCCGTCCGCCGGGTAGGGGCCGCGCAGGAAGAAGTGAAACGGCCCGCCCCGGTCAGTTCCGGAGCGGGCCTCGGTGTCTGGAGCAGGCAAACGCACGCGAGGCAGGCCTAGGCCGTGGCGCGGCGCGCGTAGCCGGTGGCGCGGCGGCGGCGCACCCGCGCCAGCGCGTCATCCTCCACCAGCACGACCGTGCCGTTGCGGCTGGTGCGAGGCGCCACGAAATCGACCTCGAACAGCGAGACATCCACCAACGGGTCTTCCTTGGTGGCCATCACGATGTTGTTGGCGCTGCCGTTCTTGGCCGCCGCGCTCTTGGTGCGGTCCAGCGCCGGCATCTTCGGCTTGGCCGCCGTATCGGTCGTCTTCGCGCCGATGCTGCGGGTAGAGATCTTGCTGCCGCTGGCCGCGGCGGTCTTGGCGGTGGTGGGCGTCTTGGCGACCGCCGGCTTCTTGGCCGTGCCCTTGGCGGAGCCCTCCAGTTCGCCAGCGGCGGACTTCAGCTCGCGCTCGAAGGACTTCTTGACCTCGTCGATCTCCTGGAAGGTGCTGGAGAACTCGCCGGTAAGATCGGAGCTCATGCGCCGGAAATCGCGCACCCAGCGCCCGACCTGGCCCGCCAACTCTGGCAGGCGGCTGGGGCCAAAGATGACCATGGCCACCACCAGGACGACGAACATTTCCTGGTATCCAATGCCAAACATGCGACCGTATCCTTGCTGGTGTAGGGACGGAGATGTGACTGCGGCCGTGCGCCGCCGTCATGGCAAAATCGCGCCGGGGAGTATAGCACCCACCCTGAGCGCTCCCGGGGAGAGAGACGGCATCGTGGTCAAGATCATCGTGGGGCTGGGCAACCCCGGCAAGGAATACGCCGCCACCCGCCACAACATCGGGTTCATGGTGGTGGACCGCCTGATCAAGGAAACCGGCGCGACGGAGAGCCGCAAGCGCTTTCACGCCGAGCTGGCGGAGACCTTCGCCGGCGGCGAGAAGCTGGTGCTGGTCAAGCCGCAGACGTACATGAACCTCAGCGGGCGCTCCGTGCGCGAAGTGGCGCAGTGGTACAAGGCCACGCTGGAAGACATCCTCGTGGTGGTGGACGACATCGAGTTGCCCTTCGGGGCGACCCGCATTCGCGCGGGGGGCAGCAGCGGCGGCCACAACGGCCTGAAGTCGATTACCGCCGATCTAGGCAGCGACCAGTACCCGCGCCTGCGACTAGGCGTGGGGCGCGGCAGCGGCAACGCGATCCGGCAGGTGCTCTCGCGGTTTAGCACGGAAGAGGAGGCGGAGCTGCCCGATTTCGTCGCCACCGGCGCGGAGTGCGCGCTGCTCTGGCGGGCGGAGGGCGCGCTGGCGACGATGAACC
>JASGGF010000546.1:0-3139 GCA_047605145.1 Thermomicrobiales bacterium
CGAGGAACAGCGCAATCGCCGCGCCCGCCGTCGCAATGGCGGCGAAGCGCGGGTCAATATCGCGCGCGGGCCAGCGGCCCAGCGCCGCCAACGCTGCCGGCGCGCCGCGTTCAGCGGCTGCCGCAGCGGCGGTGGCCAGCGCCAGCCCGACGAAGAGCATCGCGGCCGTCAGGTGCATGACGGCAATTAGCGCGGGGGCGCCCAGCATGGCGGTGGCGCCACCCACCACCACCTGCAGCAGCAGCACGGCCAGCCCGGCCACGGAGAGCGCCCGCACTCGCGCGGAGCCACCTGGAACCACGCAGGCGGCGATGGTGGTCGCCCCCGCCAGCACCACGACCGCGATAGCGAGGATCCGGTGCGCAAGCTCGATCAGGGTGGAGGTGGTGAGGGGCGGCAGGACCTGCCCGTTGCACAGCGGCCACGAATTGCCACAGCCAACACCGGCCGGCTGCAATCGGGCGACGCTGCCCACCACAATCAGCGCCAACGTGGCCAGCACTGTCGCCAGCGCCAGCCGATAGACCCGGGTCATGCCTTCTCCGCGATGAAGTCCGTGTTCAGGAGCCGGTCCCGCTTCCCAACGCAACCCGGCCGCCACTGGCGCCTATTGTAGCCGCCCACGCCGGCCTAGTGGTCGCGAGCCGCGCGGAACCCGGCGGCCTGCGCGGCGTCTGCGGTGGTGAAGCAGAACTCCGCGATGGTCTGGCCGTAGGAACGTGAGGTGCTGTCGTGATAAATCATCGACTGCGCGTTGCCCTTGATCGGGTATTCCGGCGGGCAGGTGCGGGTGCCATCACCCTTCACGGCGCCGGCGGGGACGGCGCCCTGCGCGGTCAGGCCCATGGCGGCGGCAGGCGCCGCCGGAGCCGGCGCAGCAGCCGGCTCCGCAGCGGCTGGCGCAGCGTCGGTCACCGGGGTGGTGGCCGCCTGCGCGTCGCCAATCGCCTCCAGCGCCTCACCCGGCAGTTCAGCCACCGCCGCCGACCGGCCCAGCCCAAGGCCGTAGCCGGCCAGCGGGCGGCGCGGCGTGCCCAGCGCCGGGTGCGCCCGGCGGGTTTCTTCCTGCGCCGCGGGGCCCTGCTCCCAGTCCTCCGGCTTCATTTCCACACCCGGCGCCGGGGAGTACATCCCCAGCACGCGCTGCGCTGTGCCGTACTCCGTCAGGGGGCGGCGCACCGCGCCCAGCGGCTGGTACGAGCCACGCGGCTTGCCCACCAGCGCCGGCTTGTCCGGCGTTTCCCCGGGGCGCTGCGGCGAGTGCTCCGCGCCGGGCGCCGCTGGCGAGGGCGGAACATGGTCAGACGCTGCATCGACCGGCGGGTTCCCCACTGGAGCAATGCTGTTCAGCGTGCGCTTTCGGCCTGTCCATTCCGCCATCAGTGATCCCCGCCCGGTTGTGCAAAACTGCGCGTCGATTGTGTTACCCGGAGAATACCCCGAACGCTCCGGCTACTCCGGGTCGCGCTCGTTGATGATGCGGCAGAAGCCATCGAGGCCGATGTTGCCGCCAGAGACGGTGATGCCCACCCGCTTGCCGCGCCCATCGACCTTGCCAGTCATCAGCGCGGCCAGCGCCGAGGCGCCGCTCGGCTCCACCACCAGTTTCATCCGCTCGAACATGAAGCGCATCGTGTCGCGGATTTCGTTGTCGGTGACCGTCAGGATGCCCTCCAACAGCGGGCGCACCGTCGGCCACGTCAGCTTGCCCGGCGCTTCGGTCTGCTGGCCATCGGCGATGGTGCGCGGCACCGCCGTCAGCGGCAGGCGCTCGCCCGCCGCCCACGACTGCGCCCAGTCATCACCGGCCAGCGGCTCCACGCCGTACACCTCGATGCTCGGGTACAGCGCCTTCGCGGCGGTAGCGCAGCCAGAGAGCAAGCCGCCGCCGCCCAGCGCCACCAGCAGCAGATCGAGCTCGCCCGTTTCCTCCAGCAGCTCCAGCGCCACGGTGCCATTGCCGGCCATCACCTTCGGGTGGTCGTAGGGCGGAATCAGGGTCGCGCCCAGATCCTGCGCAACCTGCGTGGCGATGGCGGTGCGGTCCCCGGTGTAGCGGTCGTAGAAAACGATGTCGGCGCCGTAGCCCTGCGTGGCCGCGATCTTGGCCGGCGGCGCGTCCTCCGGCATGACGATGGTGGCCGGGATGCCAAACAGCTTCGCCGAGAGCGCGATGGCCTGCGCGTGGTTGCCAGAGGAATTGGTGACCACACCCTTGGCGCGCACCTCGTCATCCAGCGAGGCGATGGCGTTGTAGGCGCCCCGGAACTTGAAGGCCCCGATGCGCTGGAACGTCTCGACCTTGAGGAAGACCTCCGCCCCGGTCAGATCGTTCAGGGTGGTGGAGGTCACCACTGGGGTGCGGTGCGCCACGCCGCGCAGCCGCGCGGCGGCGGCCTGCACGTCCGCGAACGCGATGGCGGGGCCAGTGGTCGTGGCGGACTGGTCGGTAACGGTCATCCTCTGGGCCTCCCCCGGCTGGCGCCGCCGGGCACTGCAAAACACAACGCCGCAATGGCGCTATGCTACCGCTCATGCGGGGCCCGTGCGCGCCCCTGCCATCGCCCCCGGCAACGGAGCACTCCATCAGCATCGTTCTGGACATTCGAGAACCGGCGCCTGGCGCTCCGGAGACGCCGCAGGCCGTGCGCCGCGCCGCCGTAGCCAGCATGGCGCTCTTCCTGCTGTTCGGCGTGCTCTACGGCACGTGGGTCTCGCGCATCCCGGCGGTGCAGAACGCGCTGTCCCTGAATGATGCCGAGCTGGGCGTGTCGCTGCTCAGCATGTCTGTGGGGGCTATTCTGGCGATGCCCGTCACCGGGCTCCTGCTCCGCCAGTTGGGGACCACCACCGTGGTGCGCGGCGCCACCGCGCTGCTCCCGCTTGGACTCCCCTTCATCGTGCTGGCGACGGCGCAGTGGCAGCTCATCGTGGTGCTGCTCATCTTCGGCGTGGTCTTCGGCATGGTCGATGTCTCGGTAAACGCCTACGCCGTCGCCATCGAGGCGCGGCTGGGCCGGCCAATCATGTCCACCATGCACGGCCTGTTCAGCGTGGGCGGCCTGCTTGGCGCGGGCATCACCGTGGCCGCCGCCGCCAGCGGGCTGGCGGCGCGGCCGCAGTTCGTCGCGGTCGCGCT
>JASGGF010000547.1:0-3127 GCA_047605145.1 Thermomicrobiales bacterium
GATTGTTGGCTGCGGCGAGCGAGGCGTGGAGTTGCGCCTCCGAACTTTGCCGGCGGGAGATGAATAGCGCCAACGCAGCAGATTCGCGAGTGTCCCAGCCATGTTCGTTGCCCGTCCGGTGGAATTGACCCTGGATAATCGTGAAGTACCACCTGCCACTTGCCTGACTGCACCAGATATCGCCGAGCAACTGACGACCCGTTCCCTGACTGGATTCTGCCTAAACCGACAATCGTTCGCGCTGCTCGTCAATTTTTCT
Source organism: Thermomicrobiales bacterium (assembly GCA_047605145.1). Lineage (GTDB taxonomy): Bacteria > Chloroflexota > Chloroflexia > Thermomicrobiales > UBA6265 > JACCXM01. The sequence goes on from JASGGF010000547.1 coordinate 260, forward strand.
CACCCGAGTCGGATTGCGAAACTCGAAGACTGGCATGGTTGTCCCCCGTGGGCGCATTTCGATAGTTCGGACGACATCACCATCATTCGTCCCGAATCAGTGGACGTCTATTCGGGAATCCCCGTGCTTTGGCAGCGAGGGTCCCGTAGGAGACCTGGAGCAAACGGCGGGGTCGGGACAGGGCGCGATCACTCGCATTTCGAGGAGCGCTGCAAAGGCGGGTGTACTGGTGGGCTATACTTCCCCGCTGCAATCCACGCAGCGGGGGCATTTGTACATCTATGAGCGCAACGACATCATTTCTTGACACACTTGGCGATATTGAGCGCCGATTTGAGGAACTCGAGCAGCAGTTGGCGGACCCGGCGGTCGCCAGCGATCCGCAGCGGCTGCAGGAGATTGGCCGCGAGCGCGCCGAAATCGAGGGCGTGGTCACGGCGTACCGCGAACTGAAGGCGACAGAGCAGGGAATCAGCGAGGCGGAGTTGCTGGCCTCCGACCCCGAGATGGCTGAACTCGCCGCAGACGAACTGACCTCGCTGCGAGAGCAGGAAGAGGGGTTGCTGGCGCGCATCCGGACGTTGCTAGTGCCCAAGGACCCGAACGACGAGAAGGATGTCATCGTCGAAGTGCGGGCTGGCACCGGCGGCGATGAAGCGGCGCTGTTTGCCGCCGACCTGTTCCGCATGTACACCCGCTACGCCGAGCGCAACCGCTGGAAGGCGGAGGTGATGTCGGCGACGGAGACGGATGGCGGCGGGTTCCGCGAAGTTATCTTCGGCGTTCACGGGCGAGGCGCCTTCAGCCACCTGCGTTACGAGAGCGGTGTGCACCGCGTGCAACGGGTGCCCGCAACCGAGCGGCAGGGGCGCATCCACACCTCGACCGCCAGCGTGGCGGTGCTGCCGGAAGCGGAAGAGGTCGATATCCAGATCGCGGACAACGACCTGCGCATCGATGTGTACCGCTCCACCGGGCATGGCGGGCAGAGCGTGAACACGACCGATTCGGCGGTGCGGATCACCCACTTGCCGACCGGCATCGTGGTGACCTGTCAGGACGAGAAGTCGCAACTGAAGAACAAGAACAAGGCGATGACCGTGCTGCGCTCCCGCCTCCTCGACGCCGAGCAGCAGCGGCTGGCGCAGGAGCGCGGCGACGCTCGGCGTTCGCAGATCGGCAGCGGCGAGCGCTCCGAGAAGGTGCGGACCTACAACTTCCCGCAGGATCGCATCACTGACCACCGCATCAACCTGAGCCTGAGCAACATTCCGGGCGTGCTTGACGGGCAGATCGACCCGTTCGTGAACGAGCTGCGCACCGCCGACGAGGCGGAGCGGCTGCGTGAGGCGGGCCTCGAAGCGAGCGCGTAGCGCCGGTTTCCAACCCAGACGACTGGCGCAGCGGTTTGGCCGAATGGTCAAATCGCTGTGCTATTGTTCGCGCCATTCTGCGCCAGTTGTGTCCGGTTCACGTGCTCAGCGCTCCTGTGGAGGTTGCCGCCATGGTCGATGCTCCTGCTGCTCCCCGGCAGCGTCCCTTCCCGGTTTCGCCGGTCAGCGCCGCCGAGGTCGCCAATGTGCGGATGCCGACGTTGGAGGCGCACACGCTGCCGCCGCGCGCGTACCACGATCAGGATGTGCTCGATTACGAGCAGGACGCCTTCTTCGCCGGCGGCTGGGTGGCCATCGGGCGAGAAGAGGACGCGCTGACTGCCGGGCAGTACTTTCTGGCGCCGGTCGCTGGCGAGAACATGATCATCATGCGCGGGAACGACGGTGTGCTGCGCGGCTTCTACAACGTCTGCCGCCACCGGGGCGCGGTGATGATCGAGGACGAGCGCGGGCAGATGCCGCGCATCCAGTGCCCGTATCACGCGTGGGTCTACGATCTGGAAGGGCGGCTGAAGCAGCCGCGCCACACTGAGCTGCTGGTCGACTTCGAGCCCTCGGAGTGGGGGCTGGTCCCGGCGCGGATCGGTCTCTGGCAGGGGATCGTGTTCATCGACCTCTCGGGTGAGGCGCCGCCGCTGGAGGAGTTCCTCGGCGACATCGTGACCGAGTTCGCGCGGTTCGACCTCGGCTCGCTGCGCCGGGCACGCCGGATCGACTACGACGTGAAGGCGAACTGGAAGGCGCTCGTGGAGAACTTTCAGGAGTGCTACCACTGCCCGGGCGTCCACCCGCAGCTGAACCGCATCACGCCGTACAACTCCGGGCAGTACCTGCCCTCTGACGGCGCCTCCATGAACAGCTTCATGGACGTGCTGCCGCAGTTCGAGACGCTGTCCATGACGGGCGATGCTGACGGCCGCGAGCCGATGCCGGGCATGACCGAGGACGACCACAAGCGGATCTACTACTCTGTGGTCTGGCCGAACATGCTCTACAGCCTGCACCCCGATTACCTGATGCTGCACTTCATTACGCCGCTTGAGCCGGGCCGAACGCTGGTGCGCTGCGAGTGGTACTTCGAGCCCCGCGAGATGGAGAAGCCGGACTTCAACCCGGAAGAGGCCATCGAGTTCTGGGACCTGACCAACCGGCAGGACTGGTGGGTCTGCGAGTTGCAGCAGCAGGGCACGAAGTCGCGGGCGTACACCGCGGGCCGCTACTCCTCGATGGAGAGCAGCGTGCACGGGTTTGACCTGATGGTGGCGGACCGCTACGCGGCGGACGGCGTTCTGACGCCGCAGGGCCGAGTCAGCAAGCAGGATAGTACGCAGGCGATCAAGGACCGGGCGCAGCGGATCGCGGCGGAACGGGCGGCGGACTAGGGAGCAAGCCCTCACCCCCAGCCCCTCTCCCGATGCGCGGCTGACTGGGGTAGGTATTGGGAAACAGGCTGGGCTCGCGGCGACGGCCCTCA
>JASGGF010000548.1:0-3123 GCA_047605145.1 Thermomicrobiales bacterium
CAGGTTTTCGGCAGTCAGCACCTCGCCGGGTGGCCCAGCGGCCACCAGCCGCCGGTTGAGTAGCAGGCAGGCGTCGGCGGATTCCGCCGCCATCGCCAGATCGTGCGTGGCGAAGATCACCGTCTTGCCGGCATCGCGCAACTGCCCCAGCACCTCCAGAATCAGCGCCTGCGACGGCACATCGACACCGGTGAATGGCTCATCGAGCAGGTAGACCTCCGCGTCCTGAATCAGCGCCCGCGCCAGAAAGACGCGCTGCTGCTGCCCGCCGGAGAGCGCCCCGATCTGCACCCCGGCGAATCGCTGCATGCCCACCGTCTCCAGCGCGCCGGTGGCGGCGGCGCGGTCCCCGGACGGGATGCGGCCCAGACGCGAACGGCGCAGCGAGCGCCCCATCAGCACCACTTCCAGCACGCTGATGGGGAATGTCCAGTCCACCTCGGAACGCTGGGGCACGTAGGCAATGCGCGAGCTGGGCCGGCACAATTGCTCGTCGTTGAGGAACACGGCCCCGTGCGTCGGGTCAAGCAGGCCATCGAGGCAGCGCAGCAGGGTGCTTTTCCCGGCGCCGTTGGGGCCGACTAGCGAGGTGGTCTGGCGGGGGAAGAAGCTGACCGACACGTCCTCAAGCGCCGAGCGGTCCTCGAAATGCACGCCCAGATTCTCGGTGCGCAGGCGCGGCGTCGTAGTCATGGTCATGGGTGGGAGGTCACGTTCCTGCTGGAGCGAAGCGGCCGGGTGGCGGTGAGCAGGCGGCCCCGGCCTGATGGTCCGGCGCAGCGTTTCACAGCGCGGCGGACACTACCAGCTATTGAAACGCAGTGTCAATAGTTTCTAGCGATCTGTCGTTTTGCAGGTGCGGCAGGTGCCGAAGATCTCCAGCAGGTGACCGTGCACCTCGAAGTCGTTTTCCTGCGCAAGGGTCGCGGCGAGGTCGCCAACGGGGCAGGCGTTGAAGGGCACCACGGCGCCGCAACCGGAGCAGATCAGGTGGTGGCGGTGCACCGGGGCGCCTGCCACGTAGACCGGGCGACCCGTTTCGTTCAGGATGCGGCTGAGGATGCCCAGCGAGGCCAGAATCTCCAGTGTGCGGTACACCGTGGAGCGGCCCGATTCGCCGGTCTCTCCGGCGGTTTCCGCTACGAGGTGCTCGGCGGTGAAGGGGCGTTCCTGCCGCAACGCCGCCGTGATGACGGCGCGCCGGGGCGCCGTCACCCGGTAGCCCTGCCGGCTGAGGGTCGTGATCGCTTCATCGGCGGAGTAGTCGCCGGGAAGAGCGGGGGTGGGTTGAGAGGGATGTGCTCGGTTCATGGAGCAAGGTTAGCACTTCATTGTGGCGCCGCCGCAGGTGGTGAGCGCGCCGCCGGTTGACTATCCTCCCTCCATGAACATGCTCTGCACTGCTGCGGCCCCTGCTGTTCGCGCGCTCCGGCGCTTGCTCCCTCTCGCGGCGCTGGTGCTGACGCTGCTCACGCTTGTCGCTGTGCAGGCGGGCGACCTCCTGCCACACCCGGCGGCGGGGCAGCAGTCGAAGTCGGTCGACTGGAAAGCGATCGACGTTACGCTCGATCTCCAGCAGAACGGCGATATCAACGTCACCGAGCGGGACGAGATTCGCTTCAATGGAGGCCCATTTCAGGCCGGGTTCCGCGAAATCCCGCTGGCGCGCATCGAACGCGTCGAGAACATCACCGTCGGTGAAGTGACGATGGGATCACGGCTCAGCCCGTACTCCTACGTCGCGCCGCGCGACTTCTCGCGCAATACGCCGAACACCTTCACCTACGAGACAGTCGGCGGCAAGCTGCGTATCGATTGGAGCTTCCCGTCCACCCGCAACAGCAGCCGCACCTTTGAGATCAACTTCGACGCCATTGGCGCCCTGCGGGTCTACGACAACGCCACGACGCCGTATCAGCAGATCGACTGGATCGGCGTGGGGCGCGAGATCACGGAGAACGCGCCCGTCGACAACGCCTCGCTCACCGTCATCTTGCCGGAAGCAGTCGATCCCTCCAAGGTCTTCATCCGGGGCGGGGACGGCGGTTCACCGGAGGAGCACACCACCGACGGCGGCAAAACATGGGTCTGGCAGGTCCATGATCTGGGCCGGGGCGATCAATTCTTCGCTGGCATGCAGTTCGAACCCATCGTTGATGCCACGGAGCCTTCATGGCAGCGCGCCCTTGACGAAGAGGACGCGCTGGCGGAGCAGCGCGCGGAACAGGGCAAAGTCTGGACGCTCGCGTTTGCCGGGCTCGGCCTGCTGATTCTGGCAGCCGGCATCCCCGCCGTCATTGCGGCGTGGTGGACGAAGGGCCGCGACCCGGTCACCGGGCCGGTGGCCGCGTTCCTGCCCGAGCCGCCGGACAACACGCCGCCCGGCATCGTCGGCGCGCTGCTGGACGAAGAGGTGGACGAGCGCGATGTCGTCGCCACGCTGGTCGATCTGGGCCACCGCCAGATCCTGCGCATTGACCGCACTGAGGGCGGAGGCATCTTCAACCGCGGCGGTGATTTCACCCTGACGCTGCTGCAGCCGGACGCTTCGGTGCAGCCGTATGAGAAGGATCTGCTGCATTCCATTTTCGGCGGCACGCTGAAGGAGGGGGAGAACGCGAAGCTCTCCGAGGTGAAAGCCTCCTTCGCGGCGGCGCAGTCCGAAATCCGGCAGAAGATGGGCGATGAACTGGTGGAGCGCGGCTTCTTCCGCCGCCCGCCGCAGGCCACGCGCGACAAGTGGAAGTCGATTGGCACGTTCCTGTTCATCATCGCGCTGGTAGGCGGCGGCATCGCCATCACCATGTTCTCCGGGGTGGCCGGCGGCGCTTGGTTTCCGGTGGCGGCGCTGATCCTGATCGCGGTGCTGCTGATCGGCATGTCGCGCTTCATGCCGCAGAAGACGCCCGCTGGCGCGGAAGCGGCGGCCAAGTGGAACGCCTTCAAGGCGTATCTGGAGTCGATCGAGCGGTACGAAAAGCTCGATCAGGCGCAGAACATCTTTGATCGATTCTTGCCGTACGCCATCGCGTTCGGGCTGGAGCGCTCGTGGGTCAGCAAGTTCGCGGGCGTGCCGACAGCGGCGCCTGACTGGTACGGGCCAACGGTCGGCCCGATGATGGG
>JASGGF010000549.1:0-3105 GCA_047605145.1 Thermomicrobiales bacterium
CTCGCCCGGCGTCACCTCCAGATCCACGCCCTTCAGCACCTCGGTGGCGCCGAAGCTCTTGTGCAGGTCAACGACCCGGAGCAATGCGGTCATGCGTGCCCTCACCCCAACCCCTCTCCCGATGCGCGGGAGAGGGGCTTTCCCGCCCTTCGTGCCTTCCACATTCGCCAGCTTCGCAGAGGCATGACACCCCGACGCACGCTGCTGGCTCCCCTCTCCCGCGCATCGGGAGAGGGGCTGGGGGTGAGGGCCCTCCGTCGGCCTCTCCTACGCTGCCGGCGTCGCCTCGGCGCCCGCCGCGTTGGCGTCGCAGGCCGGGTTCAGCGTCGGGGATTCCCAGCCCTCGGGCCGGTCAACGCCAACGCGCGGGTTCGGGTCCGGCGGGATGAAGAAGCTGGGGTTGGTCACGCCGTACTCGGCCATGAAGGCCTGATTCTGGCAGGTGTCCCACAGGTCGGCGATACCGGCATTGATGGCGTCCGCCAGCGCGGTGGCGTCCTTGCGCACGCCCATCACCACGTTGTATTTCGTCGACATGATGGGGAAGGCCGGGTCCGGCTGCAGCTCGACCTGATGCAGGTCCCACTCCGGGTGCTCGGCGATGGCCAGCTCCACCAGCGGCGGATCGAGGATCGCCATGTCGATGCGGCCCGCCACGAGATCGCGCATCACGGCGTCGGAGGTGTCATATAGCTTGGCCTCACCGATGCCCGGCACGGCCTTCAGCTCCGGCACGAGGGTGAAGCCGGTCACGGTGCCGACCTTCTTGCCCGCCATGTCGGCGAAGGTGCTGTAGTTGTTGGACGATTTCTGGGCCAGCAGCGTCCCGAAGTAGTAGATCGGGTCGCTGATGGTCATGACCTTGCTGCGCTCTTCGGTCCAGCCCATCGCGCCCAGCATGACGTCGTTGCGGCCGGAGGTGGTGGCCTCGATCACCGCCGCCCAGTCCGCCTGCGAGGGCACGACTTCCAGCCCGAGGTCAGCGGCGATCTTGGCGATCATCTTGCCGTCGCTGCCGATGAGCACGTTGTCCTTCAGCGAGGTCATCGGCATGTCGCCGTTGAAGCCGACGATCAGCTTGCCCGGCTCGATGGTGTCCAGCTCCTGCGCCAGCACCTGGCCAGCGGCGGAAAACGCGATCAGCGCCGCGCCGAACACGAGCAACGCGCCCCGCGCCCGGGTGGTCAGCGTTCTGCGCATAGTCAACGGGGACATGGTCTCCTCCATCGCGTGATGCATCCATCTCCGTGAACCCTGGCGTCTGGCGCCTGGCATGCGGCTCGGGCCGGCCTCACCCCCTCCCCGCCACGGCCGGGTCCCCGGCGGGCGTCCGTTGTGGTCCGGCGCTGGCCGCAAGGTGATGCTCGTTCAGCCCCTGAGCCGCAAAGACCGCGAAGAGGTGGCCGAAGTGGGCGTGCATCGCCTGCCGGGCGGCGCTGGCGTCCCCGGCGCGGATGGCGTCAAGGATCGGCTGGTGCAAGGTCAGGACGACGGCGCGGTCATCCGGGGCGACATGCAGCATCATCTCGAAGCTCTCGGCGAAGGCGTCGTTCAGCGAGGCCATCGTCTCCGCCAGCAGCGGGTTGCCGCTGGCGCGGGCAATGGCGTGGTGGAAGGCGCGGCCCTGCGCGCTTTGGGTGGGGATATCGGTGGTTCCCGCGTAGGCGGCCAGCGCGACCTCCATCGCCGCCAGATCATCATCGCTGCGGCGCAAGGCGGCGAGGTGCGCGGCCTCCACCTCCAGCGCGCGGCGGAACTCCGCCAGTTGCCCGGCGGTGACGGCGCGGGTCTGGAAGAGCAGAGCGATGCTGGAGGAAACGGTGGAGGCCGGCGGGGCCGTCACCACCGCCCCGCCGCTCCGCCCCCGCTGAATGGTCACCAATCCCATCTGCGACAGCGTCGACAGCCCCTCGCGCAACGTGGCGCGGCTGACCGCCAGCTCGCTGGCGAGCGCGCGCTCCGGCGGCAGCGCCATTCCCGGCTGCAAGGCGCCGGAGATAATGCGCTCCCGAAGCTGCTCGACCACGCCTGCGGCGGCAGTTGGCGGCTGCATGAGCCTCCTGTAGCGGCACGGCCATCCGGCCCGCCCTGTTTTGGTCTGACCAATCGATACCCTCATTGTGCGGGACCATTCCATCCTGTCAATGGGGCATTCCGCACAACTGGCCGCGCCGCGCGCCGGGCGTAGTTCTTGCAGCATCGATGGCCGTGATTGGAAGGAGGCGCACATGCCGAATCGCGAAAACCACGCCACGGCGCCGCGCCGGGCCATTCTGGCGGCGCCGCTGGCGCTGGGGCTGGGAGCCGCCGCGCACCACGCGCAGGCGCAGGACGACGAAGGAGACGCCATGGACTTGACCATCGAGCACCTGAACCCGGAGGGGATGCACCAGAACCCGGCCTTCTCGCAGGCAGTCGTCGTCGCTGGCCCGGCCCGCACCATCTACGTCGGCGGGCAGAACGCGGTCAACGCGGCCGGGGAGATTGTGGGCAAGGGGGATCTGGCGGCGCAGACGGAGCAGGTCTTCCAGAATCTGGAGACCGTGCTGGCCGCCGCCGGCGCCACGCTGCACGACATCATCCTGTGGCGGCTGTTCGTCGTGGAGGGGCAGGACCTGCGGCCCGGTCTGGAGGTCACCATGCGGCATTGGGGCACGGAGCACGCCCCGCCCGCCATCACCTCAGCCATGGTCCCCAGCCTGGCCAACCCGGATTTCCTGCTGGAGCTGGAGGCGATTGCCGTGGTGCCCGGGTAGCGCCCGAGAGCCCTCACCCCCAACCCCTCTCCCGATGCGCGGGAGAGGGGAACCGGCCGGCAACGCCGTGGTGGCAATCTGGCATTACCACGCCAATAGTGGCGCGATGCTCGGGGTAAAAGCCCCTCTCCCGCGCATCGGCTGACTGGGTTAGGTAGACGGGTTATGGGTCTCGGTGACGTCGAAATACCCTCACCCCCAGCCCCTCTCCCTTTGCGAAGGGCGAGGGGAGCCGATTCACCGTGATGTGGCAACCCGGCTTTACGCCGCCAGATTCCCCGCATGGCCGCTCGATCCGCCACGGAAAGCCCCTCGCCCTTCGCAAAGGGAGAGGGGTTTGGGGTGAGGG
>JASGGF010000550.1:0-3092 GCA_047605145.1 Thermomicrobiales bacterium
CGCGAATCGGCTCCCCTCTCCCGCGCATCGGGAGAGGGGCTGGGGGTGAGGGCTCTCCCGGTGAGGCCGCAATCTCCCCCCAATCCTCCGCCTCTGGCTCCGTCACCGGCCACGCCAGCGACTCCCGCGTCACCCCGTCCGTGTCCAGCACCCGGTAGCGCAGCCCGTCCGCATCCAGCGCCATCTGCACCGCGTGCAGATACTCCCACTCCGGCGGCAGGCGGTGCGCCGTACCCGCGCCGGCCGTCATGATTTGCAGGATGCCATCGTGCGCCTGCACATCGAAGGCGAGCATGTGGCTGCACAGGTACGCCAGCACCCCGTGCCGGCGCAGAATCTCCCAGAAGCGGCGGCCGTTCTCCGCCTCCAGTTCCCGCTGGTACGCCCCGCTGAAACCATTGGCGGCAAACACCGGGTGATGCCCCAGCACCAGTTTGTGCGCCGCGTCCGCGTGCTGGCGCAGCGTCGCCTCCAGCCAGTCCGTCTCCACCCGGCCCTCGCCGAGCGCCGTGGACATCGTGTTCACGAACACCAGCAGCAGATCGCCGCGCCGCACCCAGTAGCTCAGGCGCGCCTGCCCCGTCGGGCCATTCGCCGGCAGGAAATCCAGCACCTCGGCGTAGACCCGCTCGCTCATCGTGTCGTACGTCGTGTGGTTGGCGGGCACGGTGTAGAGCGGAATGCGCGCGCGATCCAGCCACGCCATCTCGTGATCGAGCCAGTAGCGCCACTGCGCCCGCAGCGCCGCCTCATCGCTGGTCAGGCCCATCACCTCATCCCCGAGGAACGCTACGAAGTCCGGTTCAGGCAGCGCCGCCACCACCCGGTTCACCGCCGCCGTCGTCGCCGCGTGCGGCGCGCCGGGGATACCGGAGCAACTATCGCCATAGACAATGAACTGGTGGGGCATGTATGGACTCTCCAGATCTGCGCGCCTCGCCTGCCTGCGCCCCCGAGTATGCGCCGCGCGCCCATGCGCCGTGACCTCGAGAAGTGGCGGCACGTGGTTCCTCGTGCGCTCGGAACGACATCGTTGGAGGGTGGCTCTCATTGGAGCGCGGAGTGCTGGCCCGCAGGCGACTGCCCCAAGCGACTGCCGGCGCGCCCGTATACTCATCGCACTGCCGCCATTCGCCCAGACACTGCGGACCCGGCTCCAACCCTCGACGCGGAGGTACAACGTGGGCTCCTCAAGCAAGCGGCGGCCCTTCTCCATCAAGATGCTGCTTGCCGATGGCACGCCGGACGGTCTCAAGTTGGTGGAGAAGTCGAACTGGAACGGCATCGCCGTCATGTGCGCCCGTGCCGATTACCCACAGGCACGTTCCCGCAAGGAATTCAACCGCCCCGGCGTTTACGTCCTTATCGGGCCATCAACCGCCGGCGCAGGCCGGCAAACGCTGTACATCGGGCAAGCCGATCACGCGCGTGACCGCCTCGATCAGCACCTGCGCGGCAAGGCCGACTGGACGCATCTCGTCCTGTTCGTCAGCCGCGACGACGCCCTGAACAAGGCGCATGTGCACTATCTGGAGTCGCAGTTGTACGCGCTGGCGAAGCAGACGCGGCGCGCCGACCTCTCCAACGGCAACGCGCCAAGCGCGCCGTTCCTCTCCGAGGCGGATCGCGCCGATGCCGAAGCCTTCATGGACGACATGCTGCTCATCTACCCCCTGCTCGGGGTCAATGCCTTTCAGCCGCCGGACGAACCCGCGCCGCTCACGCTCGAACTGACGAAACCGGGGGTGACCACCACCCCGTCTCCGATCACGACGACGCTGCCGCTCATCACCACCACGCCGCCGCCGGTCACCACAACCCTGCCGCCTGAATCTCGCGATACAGGACGACCCCGCCTGCATTTCAAGACGAAAGGCGTGGATGCCGAGGGCGAGGAGACTGAAGATGGGTTTGTCGTCTTTGCAGGGGCCATTGGCCGCCCGACACCGCGGCAGTCCATTCACACGCAGCCCAATTTGGTTCGAATACGAGAAGAGCTACGAGCGAGCGGCATACTAGTCGAAGAAGGTGGCAATCTCCGATTGACCAAAGACCAAACATTCACCACCCCTTCCGCCGCCGCAGGGGTGTTGATCGGCGGCGCTGTCAATGGCCGCACCGCGTGGCAAGACGCCCAGGGCCGCACCCTCAAATCCCTGCAGGAACGCGCGCTGGAAGGACCCCCAGATGGCCGCTAACCCCTCTCGGCAGGTCATGGCGCGGCCCTCTGCGCCCCTGCCCGCTACAGATTCGTGCGGAAGCGCGGGTCCAGCACGTCGCGCAGCCCGTCGCCGACGAGGTTCAGGGCCAGCACCGTCAAGGCGAGAAAGGTGGCGGGGATGAAGACCAGATAGGGCGCAATCTGCCAGATCGTCCGGCCCTCGGCGATGATGTTGCCCCAGCTGGGCACGGACGGCGGCACACCCGCCCCGATGAAGGAGAGAGCCGCCTCGATCAGCATCGCCGAAGCGCAGATCACCGCCGCCTGCACGGTGATCGGGGCCACGGCGTTCGGCAGAATGTGCCGGAAGATGATCGCCGGCGTGCGCGTCCCCGAGGCGATCGCCGCCTCCACGAACAGCATCTCGCGCAGCGACAGCACCACGCCCCGCACCAGCCGGGCCACCCGGGGAATCTCCGCCACCGCGATGGCGATGATCACGTTCTGCACACTCGCCCGCGTCAGCGCCATCAGCGCCACTGCCAGCAGGATCGGCGGGATCGCCATGATGCCGTCCATCACCCGCATGATCACGAGATCAACACGCCGCAGGTAGCCCGCCAGCACCCCCACCAGCGTCCCGATCAGCAACGCCACCGCCGTGATCGAAAAGCCCACCAGCAGGGTCACCCGCGCGCCGTAGATCACGCGGGAGTAGAGATCCCGCCCCAGCATGTCCGTCCCGAACCAGTGGGCGGCGCTCGGCGGCTGCAACCGCTCGGTGGGCGCCAGCGCCATCGGGTCCGTCGTGAACAGCACCGGCGCGCAGATCGCGATCAGGAACATCGCCAGCAGGATCACCCCGCCCGCCGCCGCCGCCGGGTTCCGCGCCAGCAGCGTGGCCGGCGCGGGACGCCGCCGGGAGCGCGCC
>JASGGF010000551.1:0-3074 GCA_047605145.1 Thermomicrobiales bacterium
GCGCGCTCGGGGCCGGCGCGCTGGGCGGCGCCCTTGGCGATGGCGCGGCCTCCGCTGCCCCCCTCGCGCAGGACGCCACCCCGGCCGCGGGCGCCGGCGGCAAGCAGCCGAACATCCTGGCCATCATGGGTGACGACATCGGCTGGTTCAATGTCGATGCCTATCACCGCGGCATCATGCCGAAGACCAATCCGAATCTGGAGCAACTGGCCAACGAGGGCGCGATCTTCACCGATTACTACGCGGAGGCCAGCTGCACCGCCGGCCGCGCCAACTTCATCACCGGGCAGTTGCCGATCCGCAGTGGCCTCACCACCGTGGGCCAGGCCGGCGCCACGGTCGGCCTGCAGCCGGAAACCCTGACCCTGGCGACCGTTCTCAAGGATCTCGGCTACGCCACCGGCCAGTTCGGCAAGAATCACCTCGGCGACCGCAACGAGTTCCTGCCGACCGTGCACGGCTTCGATGAGTTCTTCGGCTACCTATATCACCTGGATGCCATGCAGGACCCCTTCAGCCCGGACTACCCCGCCAGCGCGAAAGACACCGTGGGGCCGCGCAACCTGATTCACTCCTTCGCCAGCGACACCGATGACACAACCGAAGATCCGCGCTGGGGCAAGGTCGGCTACCAGACGATCACCGATGAGGGACCCCTGCCGCCGCACCCGATGGACGGCATCAAGTACAACATGGAGACCTTCGACGAGGTCATTCGCGATTCCACCAACGCCTTCATCGAGCAGGCCGTCGCGGACGAGAAGCCCTTTTTCGTCTGGATGAACCCGACCCGCATGCACATCTTCACGCACCTCTCCCCCGAGTACGAAGCCATGCGCAACGCCGACAACACCTGGGGCATCGAAGAAGCCGGCATGAAGCAGATGGACGACTGCATCGGCGCCGTCATCCAGAACTTGAAGGACCTCGGGGTCTACGACAACACCATCATCGTCTTCACGACCGACAACGGCACCGAGACCTTCACCTGGCCGGACGGCGGCTTCACCCCGTTCCACGACGCCAAGGGCTCCATCTACGAAGGCGGCTTCCGTGCACCCGCCATCGTCCGCTGGCCGGGCGTGGTGCCCCCGGGTTCGGTGATCAACGGGACCTTTTCCGGCCTCGACTGGCTCCCGACACTGGCTATCGCCGCTGGCGCGCCGGATGATCTGATCGACCAGGTGAAGAGCGGCGCGACGTTCCAGGGAACCGAGTACAAGAACCACCTCGATGGATACAACCAGATCGATCTGCTGCGCGGTACGAGCCCCTCGGCGCGGCAAGAGGTGTGGTACTTCGCGAACGCGGTGCTGGGTGCGTTGCGTCTCGACAACTTCAAGTACTACTTCGTGATCCAGGGCGAGGGCATCGACGCCTTCACCGGCCCCATCCTCAACGCTGGCGCCATGGGCATCGTCAACCTGCGCCTCGATCCGTTCGAGCGCACGCTGGACGTGAAGCAGGTCCCGGCGGCCCTCCAGGACTTCTACCTCTACGAGTTCTGGCGCTTCGTCTTCGTGCAGCAGCAGGTGGCGGACTTCGCCCAGTCGTTCATCGAGTTCCCGCCGGCCCAGACTCCGGCCTCGTTCAACATCGATGGCGTCGTTGACGCGGTGAAGGCGCAAATCGCGCGCAACGCCGGCAACTAGCCACCGCCGGGGGGAGCGCGGCCAACCAGGCGGCGCTCCCCCGTTCTCCCTCGTTACCGCCGCCCGGTCCAGCGTTGGACCCGTTACTCCATGAGGTCAGGCCATGGCATCGCTGCACGGGGAGGCCGCCCGCATTCCCGAGACTCCCCCGCGTCCCGGCATGGTCTGGATTCCGGGCGGCGTCTTCGCCATGGGTGACACCCGGTTCTACCCGGAAGAGCGCCCCGTGCGCGTGGTGGAGGTGGCCGGGTTCTGGATCGACCGGCGCCCGGTCACCAATCAGCAGTTTTCCCGCTTCGTCGCCGCCACTGGGTACCAGACCATCGCCGAGCAGCTCCCCGATCCCGCGCTGTACCCCGGCGCGCCGCCGGAACACCTGGTGGCCGGCAGCATGGTCTTCACCCCCACGAACGGCCCGGCGCCGTTGGAGCACGCTACCGCCTGGTGGCGTTGGACCCCCGGCGCCAGCTGGCGCCGCCCGCGCGGCCCCGGCAGCAGCGCCACCACGCTGGGCGATCACCCGGTGACGCAGGTGGCGCTGGCGGATGTTGAGGCGTACTGCGCCTGGGCGGGCGCAGCGCTACCCACCGAGGCGGAGTGGGAGTACGCCGCCCGGGGCGGACTGGAGGGCGCCATCTTCGCCTGGGGCGATGAGGAACGCCCGAACGGCCAGCTGATGGCGAACACCTGGCAGGGCCACTTCCCCTGGCAGAACACCCGCGAGGATGGCCACCTCTTCACCGCCCCGGTTGGCAGCTACCCCGGCAACGGCTACGGCCTGCTGGACATGATCGGCAACGTCTGGGAGTGGACGGCGGACTGGTACGTCGTCCAGCCCGACATCCCGGCGGGCGGATGCTGCGCCCCGGCGCCAATCCTGCTCGCCACCCCGGAGGCCAGCATCAGCGCAGCCCAGACCGCCTTCCGCATCCCGCGCCGGGTGGTGAAAGGCGGCTCCCACCTCTGCGCGCCGAACTACTGCTTCCGTTACCGCCCGGCCGCCCGGCAACCGATGGACATCGACACCGGCATGAGCCACCTCGGCTTCCGCTGCGTCATCCGCCCCCGGCGGGTGTAGCCCCGTTGCAACGGGCCATCAACCCGCCCCACCGGCCGCAGGGCACGCCGCGCCTCACCGCACTTGCCCGCTCTCTGCCTTCTACCGCGACCTCTCAGGTCCCTTGGCTTGTACGACGCTTTGTGCCCGGGAGAAGCCCTCACCCCAACCCCTCTCCCGATGCGCGGGAGAGGGGCTTTCGCCCCGGATCTTCGCGCCAGATTCGGCGTGGTTGCGCCAGATACTCGGCACGACGCTACCCGTCGGCTCCCCTCTCCCGCGCAAGTACTTCGGCTGACTGGGGGAGGTATTGGGAAACAGGCTGGGCTCGCGGCGACGGCCCTCACCCCCAGCCCCTCTCCCGA
>JASGGF010000552.1:0-3068 GCA_047605145.1 Thermomicrobiales bacterium
ATTGGCGACGAACCACTCGTGCGCCCACGGGTCGTCCTCGGTCTTGTGCTCCTCAACCATGCGCGGGTTGACGACCAGCGGGCCGTACTCGGACGCCATGGCGGGCAGGAAGAGGGGCGAGGGGCGGTCCAGCGTGAAGGTGATGGTGGCCGGGTCCACGACCGTCATCTGCTCCGGCGTGGTCATGAAGCGCTTCAAGACCATGACCGGGCCGGTATCCATCAGCAGAAAGCGGGTGAAGGAGTCCTTGACCGCCTGCGCGTCCGCCGGGGAACCGTCGTGGAAGAGCGCGCCATCGGCGAGGGTGAAGGTGACGTCCATGCCGTCATCGCTCGTTTCCCAGCCCTGCGCCAGCATGGGGGCCATCTCGTCGGTGGCGCTGCCCTTGTATTGCACCAGCATCTCGTACAGCCCGAGGAAGAGCGAAGAGGCGAGGCTGTCGTAGGCGGTGTGCGGGTCGAGGTCTGCCGCCGCGCCGTCCCGCAGGATGGTGAACTTGCCAGTGTCGAGGTCCTGCAGCGCGGCCGGGCGCGGCGCGGGCTGCGTGGGGATCGGGACGAACGCCGCCTGCGCCGGGGCGGCCAGCCAAAGGCGGGTCAGGAACGGCGTAGCGAGGCCAAGCTGCAGGCCGCGCGTGACGACGGCCCGGCGGTCGGTCTTACCGGCGCGGATATCAGCGAGCAAGCGGGAAACGCGCGCATTGTGCACGTTGCACCTCCGGAAACTGGCGACTCGCGGACGCAGAAAACGCTGATTGTGCGATCTGCCCGGAGTCTATCGTTCCCGGAGGCGTTGTGGTTTGGCGTATCCGCCTATTTCACGCCGCACCAGTTGAGCATCAGTGCGCCGAGCACCTTGGCCGTGGGCGCCAGCGAGGTGACATCCAGCCACTCATCGGCGCCGTGGGCGTTCATGCCGCTCGTGCCGTAGCAGGCGCTGGGGATGCCCCGGAAGTTGTAGTAACGGGTGTCGTTGATACCGGTGCTGGCGGCGGGCAGCATTTCCGTGCCGGTCAGGTATTGGTGCCAGCCGCCCAGCAGTTGCACGACCGGCTCATCCAGCGCGACGACCGAGCCGGCGCTCTGGAAGCCGTCCCACGTGATGACTGGCGGGTGCTCGGCGAACCACTCGTCGCCGGCGATGGCGCTGGCGACGGCGGCCTCGATCTCGCGGCGCGTTTCCGCCACCGTCTGGCCGGGGTAGCAGCTGAGGCGGCAGTGCAGCTCGCAGGCGCCGGGGACGGTGCTCGGCCAGTCGCCGCCGTTGATGACGCCGATGTTCAGGTTGATGGGGTGCTCGATGCCGTCGAAGGCCGGGTGCGTCTGCTCGTTCAGGCGGGCATCGAGCGCCTGCAGCGCCTGCATGATGGGAATCGCCTTGGTGATGGCGTTGACGCCCTGCCACGCCTGCATGGCGTGCCACGACTTGCCAGTGACGGCGATGCGGAACCAGAGCACGCCGACGTGGGCGAAGGAGAGGCGGCCGCCGCTGGGCTCGGTGATGATGCAGGCGTCGGCGTCGTCGCGCAGGGAGGCGGCCAGCGCGCCGTTGCCGGTGCACTCCTCCTCGATCACGCTGTGGATGAACAGATCGCCCTGCAGTTCGATGCCGGCGTCGCGCAGCAGGCGGGGCAGCATCAGGTTCAGGGCGTCGCCGCTCTTCATGTCGTGCGCGCCGCGCCCGTACATGCGACCATCGACAATGGTGGCTTTCCACGGGTCGTAGGACCACGCCTCGACGGGCTCCGGCGAGACGACATCGACATGGCCGTTGAAGATCAGCGAGCGTCCACCGCCACCGGCGCCGGCCAGCTTCGCGGTGACGTTCGGGCGGCCGGCGAAGGGCACGCCGCTGTCGCCGGCGTTCGGCAGGTCGCGGATGCTGTCGGGGAGGTCCCAGATATCGACCTCGAGGCCAGAGGCGCGCAGGTGATCGGCGACATATCCCTGCACAGCCGCTTCCTCGCCGAGGGGGCTGGGGTGCTCGACGAGGTCGGCGACGGTCTGGATCAGGTTCTCTTCCTGCCGGTCGATTTCCGCCCAGAGGCGCTCGATGGCGGGGGACACGGTGACGCTCACGCTGGCTCCTTGCTGCTGATTCCGGACGACGACGTGAGGGGCATACTACCGCCGATATCGTGACGATGGGGAAGGGCTCCCGGCGGCAATGCAGCAGTTTCAGACCACGCAACTCGATCAGCTTGCCGCCGATGTCGCGGCCATCGGCGCCATGCGGCGCGACCGCGTCGAGATTCCCGGAACCGACCTGATCTACGAGATCACGCGGCCTGCCGATTTCGACGCGCTGCTGGACGCGGCAGTGGACGACCCGGAGCAGAATCTGCCGTACTGGGCGGAGTTGTGGCCAAGCGGCATCGCGCTGGCGGCGGAGCTGCTGGCGGCGCCGGGCGAGCTGGCAGGGCTGCGCGCGCTGGAGCTGGGGTGCGGGCTGGGCGTGACGGCGATTGCGGCGCTGCAACGCGGGCTGGCGCTGCTGGCGACCGACTACTCGCGAGAATCGCTGGCGCTGTGTGCGCTGAACACGGCGCAGAACGCCGGCCAGTCGCCGGTGATGCTGCAGGTCAACTGGCGCGAGCCGGACGTCGCCTTCGAGCGCGCGGTGGTGGGCGGCTTCCCGCTGGTGCTGGCGGCGGATGTGCTGTACGAGGCGCGCGACGTGGAGCCGCTTCAGGAGTTGGTGGAGCGGCTGGTGGCGCCCGGTGGGGCGCTGTGGCTGGCGGAGCCGGGGAGGCCGCCGGCGGCGCGCTTCGTGGAGGCGATGCTGGCGGCGGGGTGGGTCGATACGGTTTCTTCGTATGTGGGGCCGTGGCCCGACCCGGAAGACAACGCGAAGGGCGTGGTGGCGCGGGTTCACCGGTTGCGGCGGGGGTGAGGGCCGGGGGCGGCGCGGCCGAAGAGCCCTCACCCCAACCCCTCTCCCGATGCGCGGGAGAGGGGCTCGTGCCCCGGAGGATCGCGCCAGATGCGGCGGCGTGACGCCGAATGCCCACAACGCCGCCGGTCGGCTCCCCTCTCCCGCGCATCGGGAGAGGGGCTGGGGGTGAGGGC
>JASGGF010000553.1:0-3056 GCA_047605145.1 Thermomicrobiales bacterium
GGACCTGCATGGCGTCGTACCAGATCGGCATGCGCATCCCCACCATCGGCTTGTCGCGGGTGACCACGTTGCTGGCGATCTCCAGCGCGACGGCGCCATCGCCATTACCCGCCACCAGCGCCTCGCCACGCGGCTCCGTCTCCAACACGGCGGCGAAGATGCCGCTCCAGCCGAGCCACGGCGCGCCGGCGTTGGCGAAGAGGACGTGCGCGTGGTTCTCCCGCTCGCGCTCGCGCCAGAGGTGGAAGTGGTCCGCTGTCGGGCCGGCGTCGATGTGCGGTGGGAAGGGCACGGCGCTCGCGCCGTAGGGCCGCACTGCCGGGCCGGTCACCATGGAGGGGCAGGCAATGATGTCCGCGCCGGCCAGCGCCAGCGCGCGGGCGGCCTCCGGGAAGAGCGCGTCGTAGCCGATCAATAGGCCGGTGCGGCCGGGCGGGATATCGAACACGGGCAGGCCGCCATCCCCCGGCGCGGCCCACGCACGGTCCTCCGCGCTGAGGTGCAGCTTGCGGTAGACGCCCACCACGCCCTCCGGCCCGAGCAGCGCGGCGCTGTTGTACAGCGCGCCGCCATCGCCTGCCTCCACGAAGCCCACCACGAGGTAGGCGCGGTGCTCCGCCGCAATCGCCAGCGCCGGGGCCAGCCCGGCCGCTGTCGCCGGGATCGCTACGGCGCGCGCCGTCTCCGCGTCCGTCACCGGACCGCAGAGCGACAACTCCGGGAACACCACCAGATCGACCGGCGCCTGCGCCGCGACCTCCCGCGCGATGCGGGCCACGTTCGCCGCCGGGTCGCCAGCGACGGGCGTGAACTGCGCCACCGCCACGCGCGATGCCCGCTCCGGCGGCAACTCGCGCAGGCCGTACAGGCCGTGAAACTCCTCCGCCGGCCACAGGTAACTGTTCAGCGTCATGCTGCCGTAGGCGTCCGGGCGGCGATCCGCCAGCAGGTCCTCCGGGGCCTCACCACGCCAGCGTTTGTCCCGCGCGCGGGCAATATCGACTGTCCCCCACGCGATGCCATCGCCGGTATCCACTACCCCCTGCAGCGCGCCGTCCGGATCGATCACCGCCGAGCCGCCGGAGAACTGCACGCCGCGCTCCAGCCCGTAGCGGTTGGCGGCCAGCAGGTAGACGCCATTCTCGACCGCGCGGGCGATCCAGCTTGGCGAGGGGCTTTTCTCGCTCAGCCAGTTGGTGGGGAAGGCGATGATGTCCGCCTCCGCCAGCGCCGGAATGCGCGCCGTTTCGGGGTAGCAGGCGTCCATGCAGATCGTCATGGCGATGCGGCCCAGCGGCGTCTCGAAGACGGGCAGGCCGAGGTCGCCATCCTTGGCCCACGTCGGCTCGGAAATGAAGGCGTGCGTCTTGCGATACACCCCCACCGCGCCCGCCGGGCCGATCAGGGCGGCGCTGTTGTAGTAGACGCCCGTCTCCGGATCGACCTCCGCCAACCCCAGCACGATCCAGCAATCGTGCCGCCGCGCCACCTCGGCGAAGCGCGCCGTGGTGGGGCCGGGGACGAGCTCCACCTCCGCCGCCACCTCGGCGCGGTCGGCCCAGCAATACGCCGTGGTCGCCATCTCCGGCGTCACAATCAGCTTCGCGCCGCCCGCCGCCGCATCCTCCACCAGCGCGAGCAGCGCCGTGGTGTTGGCTTCCTTCGCGAACAGCGTGGGCTCGAACTGGATCACCGCCACACGGTACGGCGCGGGAACAGAGGGTGTAGGCTGGTCAGGCATCAGTGCTGGCTTTCTCTGGCATCGGCATTCGCGCGCATTGTCTCAGGGACTGCGGCGCCCTGCAGGAGCCCACCGTTCGATCAGCGGCGCTGTCCACCGCAGCTTGCCCGCGCGGGTTCGCCATGCACGCGCCCTCTCCGGCACAGCGCCTGCCCCGCCTGCCTCCACCCACCCTCGCCACCGCGATGTCATCCCGATGTCATCCCGACGCAGGAGGGATCGCCAACCCCCAACCATCGGGTCAACGGCGCCTTCGCTCCGCGTGCCACCGCGCGCCCTGCCTACCACGATGTCATCCCGAGCCGCAGTCGAGGGATCGACCACCCCTGACCTCAGGGGTGCGGCGCCACTCTCCACGTGCCGCTGCGCGCCCGGTGTGCGGAAGAACGGAGGCTGGGGTAGCGGAGTCGGGGGTGGTCGATCCCTCCTGCGTCGGGATGACATCGTGGGGGCGGGATGTCGCGGCGGTGGTCGGAGTGCGGTGACAGGGTCGACGCGCTTTGCCAGCATCCCCACCTGCCCGCGTGTCCTGAGCGTGTCGAAGGACCTCGCTCCACGGTGACCCAGTCTCGCGAGCACCCCGGACTTCCCGTGTCATCTCGAACGCAGTCGAGAGATCTCGTGCTCCGGGTCACGAGATGTCGCGGCCTGCACCACCGCACGCCGCTTGCGTCCACCTCGTCCACGGGCGGCGATGCAACCGAGATCTCTCGACTTCGCTCGAGATGACAGTGAAGATTCGAGGCCCAACGCGACAGGCCGACCCGGCAGCGAGGTCCTTCGACAAGCTCAGGACGTCACCCGTGATGATTGGCGGTATCGACGTTTCGCCTCCCGAGCGCCCTACGCTCGCTACCGCCCCGTCTCCTCATCCCGCTCCAGCGTCGAAACCGGCGGCTCCGGCACGCCCGCGTTCCACGGCGCCATGCGCACCGCGCGCTCGATGCGGCCCGCCAACTCGTTGCGGGCGCGCTCGACGCCGGCCAGGGCGTTGGGATCGAAGACCACGCGCTCCCAGATGGGGTGCGAGAGATCCGGCCCGGTGATTTGCGGCAACTGCGAGAGCTGCGGCAAGTGCAGCCCCTCCAGCCGCTCCCGCAAATCGCCCAGAGAGCGGGCGACGGTGCGCTGCAGCTCCTGCAGCTCGCGCACCTCCAACCGCGCCGCCTCCCGCGCCTGCGGCCCGGCCAGCCCAAGGCCGCGCAGCCGCCGGGCGCGGTCATCCAGCAGGCGGCGCGGCCCCACGCCGCCCAGCTCCGCCAACGCCGCCGTGACCGCCGCGCCCAGCAGGCGCGCCGCCGCTTCCGGATCCGCG
>JASGGF010000554.1:0-3054 GCA_047605145.1 Thermomicrobiales bacterium
TCTCCCCCGAGTGGGTGCGCCTCCTGGTCCACCGGTACAACGCCGAGGGTCCCGCAGCGCTGGACGATGGCCGACGGCGCAACCCCGGCCGTGCACCACTCCTGGATGCGGACCAGCAAGCCGCGCTGCGGATGGCGCTGGGTGGCCCCGCGCCGGATGGTGGGGTCTGGACCTGCCGCTGGGTCGCCCACTGGATGACGGAGGCGCTTGGCCGACCGGTGGGTCCGCAGCGAGGCTGGGTCTGGCTGCGCACGCTGGGCTTCACGCCCCAGCGCCCGCGCCCTCGCGAAACCCGGGCTGACGCCGCCGTGCAAGAGGCGTGGAAAAAGGGGGGCTCGCTGCCGGACGTGCCCTGATCGAGGCCCAATATCCCGACCGGCCGGTGGCGCTGTGGACGGAGGATGAGCACCGGCTGGGGCTGCTGCCGACGCTGCGACGGGTCTGGGCGCCGTGTGGCCAGCGGCCCCACGCGCGCGTTTGCCGGCGCTTCCAGTGGGTCTATGTCTACGGCTTTGTCCAGCCCGACACGGGGCAGAGTTGGTGGTGTTTGCTGCCGACGGTCTCCCTTGCTGCCATGACGGTGGCGCTGGCAGCCTTTGTCCGGGATGAGGGGATTGACGCCGAGCACCCGGTGGCGCTGGTGGTGGATAACGCCGGGTGGCATCGCAGCCCCAGACTGCTGCTCCCACCGGGGCTGCACCTGCTGTTCCTGCCGCCGTACAGCCCGGAGCTGCAACCGGCCGAGCGGCTGTGGCCGCTGGTGGACGAAGCGGTCGCCAATCAGGTCTTCCCCGACATCACGGCGCTGGAGGATGCGCTGGTGGCGCGCTGTCAGGTGCTGGAAGCGCAGCCCGCGCGCATCCGCGCCCACACCTGTTTCCACTGGTGGCCCGTCCAACCCGGAGCCGCAAACACGATGTGATTATCGGGATTTCGTATCAGAGGTCACGACCTCAACCCTCCGCTCCTCACCGCCCCCCTCGACCCACGATGTCATACCGAACCCGCAGGTGAGGAATCGACCACCCCCAACACCAGGGTTGCGGCCCCAGCGCTCCGCCTCCCACCGCCGGGGTGACTGTGGGAGGGAGACGGATGATGGGGCTTGGCAGCACCGAGAAACCCTCACCCCAGCCCCTCGCCCTTTGCGAGGGGCGAGGGGAGCCACATCGCGGCGGCATGACAGCTCCGCATGATTCCGCCAGAGTTCCCGGATTACCGTTCCGTCCGCCACTGGAAGCCCCTCGCCCTTTGCGAAGGGCGAGGGGTTTGGGGTGAGGGTTCGTCGTGGCTGCGGAGTGCGCCCCCCGAATACCTACCCCAATTAGCCACCGCCGGGGTGACAGGTGGAGAGCTGGCGCCGTGGACCCAGGAGTTGGGGGTGGGCGGTCCCTCGTCTGCGGACTCGGGACGACAGCGTGGTGGTAATGGTCGCAGCAGAGAGCGAAGAGCCGGGTTGGTGGTCGTGAGGCTCGACAGAGGCGCGCGATGGGACGCGAATCGGGCGCGCCTTAGTGCCCTCCGGAGACCGCCTTGCCCTGCGCTTTCAGCACGAGGCTGACCAACGAGATCAGCGTCCACGTCCCTTCCAGCAGCACGAATCCCCAGCGCTGCTGCTGCCACGCCAGCACGGCGAGGATGGCCCCGCCGATCAGGTTCAGCCCGATGTAAGCGTACGTGTTGGGATCGAGGCGCCCGGTCTGGCTGAGCGCGAAGGCGCTCACGATCAGCAGGGCGCCAAGCAGTTGCAGCGCCAGTTCCGGACTCATGCGGCGCGATCCGCCCGGCGCGACGACACGAGCCCGGCCAGCGCCACCACCGCCCAGACGGCGTACACCAGCAGGAAGCCCCACTGCCCGTGCACCGCAGCGATGGCGCCGAGGATCACCGATCCCACCGCGTTCAGCAGCAGGAAGGGCAGGCCGTGCCGGTTCAAGCCGCGAAACTGCGCCAGCCCGTAGGCGGCCAGAATCAGCACGGCGCCCACGATCTCCAGCGCCTGTTCGCCCTGTGGCGCCATGGCCCTACCCCGCGCCGCCGCTGTCGGCGCGTTGCGAGCCGGGCAGCGGCTCCGAGGGCAGCGGCAAGGTTACGCCAATGGTCGTGCCTGCGTCCGCCACCAGCAGCTCGCCGGAGACGTACGAAGCGTCATCGGAGGCGAGGAACGCCACCACCGCCGCCATCTCGGCGGGCTCGGCGAAGCGGCCCAGCGGCACCCCCTTCAGGTACTCCGGCCCGGCCACCGGGTCTTCGGTGATGAAGTTGGCGCGGGTGCGGATCATGCCCGGCGCCACGGCGTTGACCCGGATGTTGTGCACGCCCAGGTCCCACGCCGCCGATTTCATCAGCGCCACGATGCCGCCTTTGGAGGCGTTGTAGTGGGCCATGTTGCTCTCGACCCAGAAGGCGTTGGTGGAGGCGGTGCACACAATCGCCCCGCCCCCCGCCGTCGCCATGACCCGCGCCGCCTCCTGTATGCAGAAGAACGTGCCGGTCAGGTTGACGTCGATGATCCGCCGCCAGCTGGCGTCGCTGATTTCGAGGAACGGCTCGCCATCGGCGATGCCGGCGTTGGCGGCAAGGACGCTGATACCGCCGAACGCCTCCACGCAGCGCGCCACCGCCGCCCGCACCGAGGCGCGGTCGGCGATATCGCAGGCGAACGCCTCGGCGGTGGCGTCCTCCGCGCGCAGTTCCGCCGCAGATTGCTCCGCCAGCGCGCCGTCGATATCGACCAGCAGCACGCTGGCCCCCTCTGCCGCGAAGCGCCCGGCGATGGCGCGGCCGATCCCCTGCGCCGCGCCAGTCACCAGCACGGCTTTTCCGCTGAATCGTCCTTCAGGCATGATGGTGTCCTTCGCAATTGGCGACGGATTCCGTTGCGCCGGAGAGCCGCCCTCTGGGGAGCCCTCACCCCAACCCCTCTCCCGATGCGCGGGAGAGGGGCTTTCTGCCCCGGGTGGTTGCGCCAGATTCGGCGTGGTTATGCCGGAAACTCACCACGATACGGCCAGTCGGCTCCCCTCTCCCGCGCAAGTACTTCGGGAGAGGGGC
>JASGGF010000555.1:0-3051 GCA_047605145.1 Thermomicrobiales bacterium
CGCCTCCCAGCCGCCCTCGTCCCGCAGCTTTTCGACGAACGGTTGCCCGGAGATGTAGGGGAAAATCAGGGTCACCACGGCGGCAGCGGGCGCGGCGTCCATTTCGGCGGTGTCGCCGCTGGCTTCGCGCAGCAGGTCGGTGAGCAGTTCCGGGTGCTTGGCGAGGTATTCGTTCGAGGTGACGACGGCATCGCCTTCGTACAACGCCGCCTGCGCCATCGACTCATCGTCGTTGTCGCTGTCGATCTTTTCCATCAGGTCGTCGGGATCGAGATACGCATCCTGTAGCGCGTGGGTGGTTTCGTGCGCGTAGTAGTACGCCTCGGCGCTGAATTCGCCGTCTTCCACGACGTACATTTCGTCGGTCAGCGGATCGTAGAACCCCGCCACCTGCTCGCCCAGCAGGCGCAGCGTCAGGTCCTCCAGATCGCTACCCGGCGGCAGCAGCCCGAGCGCTTCGAGGGCGCGCGTGGCCCCGGCCAGCTCGGCCCGGTCCAGCTCTTCCTCGATCATCTCCGGCAGTTTGACTTTCAGTTCGTCGCGCGTGAAGACGCGGTCGTCGATATCCGCCAGCGGCGGCAACCCGCGCAGCTCGGCGGTTTCGCGCGCGATGTCATCGAGCTGCGCCCCCAGCGCCGCATCGGGCGTGGCGACGGGGGTCGCGTCCTGCGCGGCGGTGAGGGCGGCCATGTTGCTGGCAAGCAGCAGCGCCGCGAACGCCAGCGTGGAGCGGTGTACCATGGAGCGTGTCATGCCTCATCCCGCGCGCGTCGCCAGACGACCACCGGACCTTCGTCCGGGTCGTCCTCGATGTCGTCTGTCCGGATGAGGCCAGCATAGGCGGCGACCCGCTCCGAGGCGATGTTGCCATCCACGATGGTCGCCTGTACCACCGTGACGCCGGGCTGGGCCAGCGCCCAGTCCGCCAGCGCCCGCGCCGCTTCGGAGGCGTACCCTCGCCGCTGGTGCGCCGGGAACACGCTGTAGCCCATGGTCACCACGCCGTCTGGGCCGGGCGGGCCGGTGAAGCCGCCCAGCCCAGCAACCTCACGCGTCTCCCGCGTGAGGTACACCCGGCCGCCCCAATCTGGCGATGACTCCGCCAGCTTCAGGAAGAAGTCGAGCGCGTCCGCCATCAGTGGCGGCACGAGCGCGCCGGGCGGGAACGCGCCGCCCACGGCGCGTTCCGCCGCCGCGCGGTCCTGCGCGATGAGCGCCGCCAGCGCCTCGGGGGAGAGCGGGATCAGGATGAGGCGCTGGCTGGCGAGGTCGATCACGAGATTCGGTTCACCCCGTTGGTGAAGACCTTGACCATGTACAGCGAGGTGGTGCCGCAGATGTACAGGTGGTTCAGCTTCTCGCCGCCGAACTCGACGTTGGCGACGACTTCGGGGATGCGCACCTTGCCGATCAGCGTGCCATCCGGATCGTAGACGTGGACGCCATCGAAGGCGCTGGCCCAGAGCCGCCCCTCGACATCGATGCGGAAGCCATCGAAGAAGCCGTTGTCGCAGACGGCGAAAACCTCGCCGCCGGAGACGCTCTTGCCATCCGCATTGACCGTGAAGCGGCGAATGTGACGCGGGCCATCGGCGTAGTGGGAGGCGCCGGTATCCGCGACGTAAAGGAGGCTCTCATCCGGCGAGAACGCGAGGCCGTTCGGGCGCACCATGTCGGTGATGACCGGCGTCAGGTCCCCGCTGGCCTCATCGAAGCGGTAGACGTAGCATCCCTCGACCTCGGCGGGGTTGCGGTGACCCTCGTAGTCGGAGTCGATGCCGTAGGTGGGGTCCGTGAACCAGATCGTGTCGTCTGACTTCACCACGACGTCGTTCGGGCTGTTCAGGCGCTTGCCCTGATAGCTGTCCACCAGCGTAACGACCGTGCCATCAAACTCGGTGCGGCTGACGCGGCGACCGCCGTGCTCGCAACTGAGCAGCCGGCCCTGCCGGTCCACGGTGTTGCCGTTAGAGTGCCCGACATCGGTGCGGAACACGCTGGTGGTGTTATCCGCCGTGTCCAGCCGCAGCTTGCGGTCGTTCGGGATATCGCTCCAGATGAGCGACTTCCACGCTGGCGACCACGCCGGGCCCTCTGCCCACGCGAACCCTTCCGCCAGCTTGTAGACGCGCGCATTCGGGTTGATGCACGCCTTGAACCGGTCATCGAGGAACTCGAACTCGTGCGCTGCCATGGCTTCTCCTTGCCGCTCCGGCCACAATGTCGCAGCCGGTACGGTATCACGCGCCGGGGCGATACGAATCTGGCCCGGGCCAGTCTTACGAACGAAAGAGACCTGATGACCACAGTTTTGCCCTGCGCGGGCGTGCTCTTCGATTGTGACGGCGTCCTCGTCGACTCAGCGGCGACCATCTCCGGGTCGTGGACCCGCTGGGCGGAGCAAATGCAGGTCGATCCGGCGGCGGTGATCGCTGCCGTCCATGGCCGCCGGTCAGTCGACACCGCCGCGCTGTTCATTGACGCCGTTGGGCTGGAGGTGGCCATCGCCCTCATTGACGCCATCGAGATCGAGGACGCGGCCAACCTGACGGCGATCCCGGGCGCGGCTGCGTTGCTTGCCGCCATCCCCCAGGAGCGCTGGGCCATCGTCACCTCCGGCTCAGTCCCGCTGGCGAGTGCGCGTCTGGCGGCGGCAGGGATCGCGCTCCCGCCGGTCATGGTCACGGCAGATGACGTTGCGCACGGTAAGCCGCACCCGGAGGGCTATCTGGCCGGCGCCCGTTTGCTCGGGCTCCCGGCGCAGCAGTGCGTGGTGGTGGAGGACGCGCCGGCTGGTGTGCGCGCCGCTCGGGCGGCCGGGGTGGGCTACGTGCTCGGCGTCGGCGACCACGACTTTGGCGAGGACCGGCCTGACGTGACGGTCCCCGACCTGCGCCATGTCCGCTGGACCGGCGCGGGGCTTGAAATCCGGCAGTTCTGATCAAACGCTGCTGACGAAGCCGCACACCTGCCCTGACTGGGGTGGATAGGCGAGGACAGGCTGAGTGCGCGAAGACGGGCCACCCCCCCCAACCCACACCCGCGCAACGG
>JASGGF010000556.1:0-3048 GCA_047605145.1 Thermomicrobiales bacterium
GGAGGAGATGCAGGTCTCCTCGCCGCGCGCCGCCGAGCGCATCCGCATCAAGGACGGCGTGATGAATGATGGCCGCATCATCGCGCGCAAGGTGACCCTCTTCGTGGACGCCGGCGCCTACTCGCGGCACTCGCCGTACGGCACCACCAAGGCGGCTGCACACATGCCGGGGCCGTACACCATCCCGAACGTCTGGGTGGACGCCCACTGCGTTTACACCAACCGCACCCCCTCCAGCGCCATGCGCGGCTTCGGCGTGACCATCGGCGATTTTGCGCTGGAGAGCCAGATGGACCGCATCGCCAAGGATCTCGGCATCGACCCGCTCGTCTTCCGCTTGCAGAACGCCTACCGCGACGGCGACATGAAGGCGCACCGCAAGATCGTGGAGGGCGCCGCGCTGATCGAGGTGATGCAGCGCGCGGCGGAATTGGTCGATCACGAGCTGCCGGCAGCGAGCCGGGAGCTGTCTTCCATGCAAGGAGCCCGCTGATGGCGAAACGGCGCGGCCGCGGCTTCGCGGCGGTGAACTACCCGACCGGCATGAACCTTGGCGGCGATCCCTCGCAGGCGCTGATCCACGCCACCACGACCGGCTCCTTCGTCATCACGCTCTCCTCGGTCGATCTGGGGCAGGGCCTGAAGACGGTGGTGGCGCAGTGTGCGGCGGAGACGCTGGGCCTGCCGCTGGAGAACATCCTCGTCGACACGGCGGACACTGACACCGGCCCGCACTGCATGGGCACCTTCGCCAGCCGTGGCACGCACCGCGTCGGCAACGCGGTGATCATGGCGGCGCAGGAGGCGCGCGAGGTGATGCTGGCGGCGGCGGCGGAAGAGCTGGAGGTGGACCCCGCCGATCTGGAAACGGACGGCACGGGCTTCATCCGCCTCAAGGGCGCGCCGGAGAAGAAGATTCACATCGTCGATCTGGCGCTGGCGGCGCACTTCAAGCAGGGCAAGACGATCTCCGGACGCGGCATCTTCCTCAAGCCGAAGAGCGAGCCGGTGCCGGAAACGGGCGAGATGAACCCCGATTCCTGTCAGGCGCACGCTTGCACGGTGGCGGATGTGGAGGTGGACGACGAGACCGGCATCGTGGAGGTGCTGGGGATGTACAACGTCTACGAGATGGGGCGGGCGCTGAACCCGGCGATGGCGCAGCAGCAGATCGTGGGCGGGGCGTGGATGGGCATCTCCCACGCGCTGTTCGAGACGACGGAGCCGTATTACCCGGACCGCGCCTGCGGCCCGACCGACTTCGCCGAGTACCTGATGCCCGGCCCCGCCGATCTGGCGGCGATGGAGAGCGTGATCCTCGAACGCCCGGCGGAGAATGGCCCGTACGGCGGCAAGGGGATCGGCGAGATGACCGCGAACTCCCCCATCCCGGCCATCGCCAACGCGATCTACGACGCCTGCGGCGTGCGCGTGGAGACGCTGCCGATCACGCCGGAGAAGATTTTGCGCGCGCTGGACGCGTTGGCGTAAGGGGGTGTCGGCGCTTCGCGCCTCAGGGGGCGCCGGGCTTCGCCCTCAGGGGGTGTAGGGGGGTGCAGGCGGGCGACGAGGGGGAGACGCGCTGGGGCCGTGGGGTTACGATGGGGCCACCACGCTTCGATGTCATCTCGAACCCGCAGGTGAGGGATCGACCACCCCCAACTACAGGGCCACGGCGCCCATCTCGTCGGCTCCCGGCGACGACTGGCTGGGATGTCATGCGGCGCCGGCCGGAGAGGACGCCGCAGCGGTGGAGTTGGGGGTGGGCGATCCCTCCTTCGTCGGGATGACATCGGGGCGGCGGGGGGCCGGCAGAAGGCAAGGGAGCGGAGACGGGATTGACCACGGACAGTCAGGCTAGCGCAGTACAGGAGCACGGCACGGCGCCCTTCCCCGATCCCGAGGCGGTGCGGGCGGCGCTACAAGACGTGACCTACTTCGCGGACGACGGGCTCGCGACGGCGGTGTTCCTCGCGGGGGAGCTGGGCAAGCCGCTGCTGCTGGAGGGGGAGCCGGGCGTCGGCAAGACGGCAGTGGCCGCCGCGCTGGCGCGCATCACTGGGCGCGAACTGGTGCGCCTGCAGTGCTACGAGGGGCTGGACGCCGCCCAAAGCCTCTACGAGTGGAACTACGCCCGGCAGCTGCTGCACCTGCGCGCCCACGAGCATGACCACGAGCACGGCCATGACCACGGCCACGCGCACGACGCCGACCGCGAGCTGGCCGATATCTACCGCCCGGAGTTCCTGCTGGAGCGTCCGCTGCTGCGCGCCCTGCGCAGCGAGGCCGGGGCGGTGCTGCTGATCGACGAGATCGACCGCGCGGACGCCGAGTTCGAGGCGTTCCTGCTGGAGTTCCTGAGCGACTTCCAGATCACCATCCCGGAACTGGGCACGGTGACCGCCCAAACGCCGCCGCTGGTGATCCTCACCTCCAACCGCACCCGCGAACTGCACGATGCCCTGAAACGGCGCTGCCTCTACCACTGGATCGACTTCCCGGAGCGCGAGCGCGAGCGGCGCATCGTGGCGGCGCTGGCCCCCGGTCTCAGCGCGGAGGCGGCTACGGCGCTGGTGGACGCGGTGGCGGGCGCCCGGGAGCTGCCGCTGCTGAAGAAGCCGGGCATCGCGGAATCGGTCGACTGGGCGCGCGGCGCGCACGCCCTGCAGCAACGCGGCGCCGCGTGGCCGCTGGCCCTGCGCCGCGCGCTGGGGCTGCTGCTGAAGGATCAGGAGGATCTGGCGCGGGTGACTGCCAACGCGGATGAGCTGCTGCCGGGTGAGCCGGGGTGAGCAGGCCGCGTTCGCTATGCGCTCAACTGCGCGGCGGTTCGAGGGAGCCGATCACCCCGGGTGTCATTTCGAGCTTGTCGAGAGATCTCGGGGCTCGGGTTGCGCAAGTCAGGGGCTGGTGGCGCGCCCCTCGACGCTGCACGATGCGCACGGAGTCGTGTGACAGGCGACGTGGTGGTGGAAAGCGAGAGGGAGCGACCCTGCCGCTGGGGGTCTTTAAAGCGTGGTGCGAATTAGCCTTTACGATGCCCAAATG
>JASGGF010000557.1:0-3035 GCA_047605145.1 Thermomicrobiales bacterium
TGCAGGACCGCGTCGGCCAGTGCTTCCGCTGTGTCGCCCGAGATCGCCGCGATTGCGGGCAATTCCCACGGCGGAAGCCCCCGGCGAACGCCGGCGTTCGCGATGCCATCGCTCAGGAGCAGGACACGCGTGCCACTGGCGATGGGATGCTCGGCGGTCCACGGGCGGGTGCGGTGATGCAGACCGAGCCGCCGCTCTGCCTCCCGGAACGTCTCGACGCCGTTCGCCGTCGCGATGATGCAGGCGGTGTCCCCGTTTCGCGTGATGGCGACGGTCTGCGTCTTGAGATCCACTGAGAGGATGTCAAGGGTTGCAGAGACCTGCCCGTGGCGCGCGGCGAACAGGGAGTCGTTGGCGGCGCGCGCGGCGGCGCCGTCGCGGACCCCTTCTTTCAGGAGCGCGGCGACCTTGGCCGTCACCAGCATGCTGAGCGATTTGGCGGCCCGGCCAGTGCCCTGCCCGTCAGCCAGAATCACCGACATCCCGCCGCCCGGGCGCTCCACGATCTCGACCGTGTCGCCGCTCTCCCGCGAGGCGTATTTGTTCGTCTTGGCAATCGCGATATCGATGGTGAGCGTCACGGCGCGGCGACTCCGGTGTTCATGGGTCTGTTGGCTCGAGGAGCCCCACGTTGTCGATGAGGCGGACACCGTCGATTTCGACGGCGGTCATCACCCGGCTGCCGGCAGTAACGGCTTCCACTGGCAGCAGGGTTTCGGGATCGACGATGGTCAGGTAGTCGACGGCGATGGCTGGATCAGCGAACAGGCCTGCGCCGCCACGGACGAGGTCCTCCGCCGACGTGATCCCGGCGCGCGCAGCCTCTGCAATGGCGAACAACGCGCGTGGGATTGCGGCCGCAGAGGCTCTGCCGGAGGCGCTGAGGCGCGCATTGCGAGAGGAGAGCGCCAGACCGTCCGCATCGCGCACGGTCGGGCAGCCAACGATGGCGCCCGGCAGCTGCAAATCGCGGTGCATCCGGCGGATGATCTGCAGCTGCTGGAAATCCTTCTCGCCGAAGTAGGAACGCGCGGGGCGAACCGTGTTCAGCAGGATGCCGACGACGGTTGCCACACCCCGGAAGTGACACGGGCGGCTACGCCCTTCCCACCGTGCTGCAAGGTCTCCCGGTTCAATCCACGTCGCGAATCCGGGCGGGTAGACCGTTTCCGGAGTGGGCGCGTAGATAATCGTGGCGCCAGCATCCGCCGCCGCGCGAACATCGGCTTCGATCTGGCGCGGATACCGCGCCAGATCGCTGGTATTGCCAAACTGGGCGGGGTTCACGAACACGCTGACGACGACGTCGTCGTTCTCGGCCGCTGCCTGCGCAATCAGCTGACGATGTCCCTCGTGCAAGGCGCCCATGGTGGGGACGAGGCCCCACCCCCCAGACCGGGAGAGTGGGAACTCCGCTGGCGATTCGTAGACGCGAACGCTCACGCGGTCTCGCCGCGCAGTTCTGCGGCGACGGCGGCCGGCATGCGGTAGGAGTTCTCTTCCGCCGGGAAGGCTCCGGCCCGGACTTCCGCGACATACTCGGCAAACGCCTGCTCGATCAGTTCGCCCGCCTCGGCGTAGACCTTGGCGAAGCGCCCGATAATCCGCTCCTGCAAACCGAGCATGTCGTGGGCCACCAGCACTTGCCCGTCGCAATCTGGCCCGGCGCCGATGCCAATGGTGGGAATGTCGATTGCCTCGGTGATCATGGCCCCAAGCTCCGCCGGGACTACCTCCACCACGGTGGCGTAGGCGCCGGCAGCCGCGATGGCGCGCGCATCTTTCACAATGGCGCGCGCAGAGGAGACGTCCCGTCCCTGCACCTTGAAGCCACCGAGCGCGCCGGCGGATTGCGGTGTCAGACCAATGTGCCCCATGACCGGGATTCCGGCGCGCACGATGGCGGCGACGCGATCCGCAATCTCGACGCCGCCCTCCAGCTTGACCGAGTCGGCTTGCCCTTCCTGCAGCAGGCGGCCGGCGTTTTCGATCGCGCGGGGGGTGTCGATGTGGTACGTGAGAAACGGCATGTCCGCCACAATGTGGGTGTTGGGCGCGCCGCGACGCACGGCCCGGCTGTGATAGATGATGTCATCCAGCCGCACCGGCACGGTGGAATCGAACCCGTGCACCACCATGCCCAGCGAATCGCCGACAAGGAGAATTTCCATCCCTGCCTGCTGTGCGAGCCGGGCGAACGGGAAGTCGTACAGCGAAACCATGGACAGTTTCGGGCCCGTCTTGCGCGCTTTGATGTCCAGCGCCGTCAGTTTCTGGGGGGGAGCGGCGGTGTCCGGGGTCATTCGTCCTCCTCGAGCGGGTTTTCGCGCGACACGGCGCGAACGAGCGCATCCATGACCGTCAATGCCGGCGACGGTACGCCACGCAGTGTACCGGCGCGGATCTGGGCGCCGTAGATCGCGTCTACTTCAGTGCGCCGATTCGCCTCGATATCCTGCAACATCGATGACCGGTTGCTAGCGGTGGCCTGCAGCGTCTCGTGCAGTGTCAAGGTGATCTTCTCCAGCCTGACGCCATTAGCCAAGGCGATCCGGGCGCTCTCATTCGCCAGCTCCTCAGCGGCCAATAGGAGGTGCGGAGAGCGCAGGATGTCGCCGTTGGCGACCTTCGCGATAGCTGTCGGCCCGTTGATCGCCGAGTTGATCGCCAGCTTCTGCCAGACCGCGTGGTTCAGCTCGTCGGTGACGACTGCCGGCATTCCGGCTGCGTTCAGCAGCGCGACGAGTGATTCTGCACAGGCCTGCTCCGCATCCGAGCGGTAGCCGATGTAAGTCAAGCCTTCGCCCGTGTGCAGCACCAGTCCCGGTGAGACTCGACGGGCTGCCTGTGTGGTGACCCCGCCGAGCACGATCTGTCCCGCTGGCAGTGCTTGCCGGATGCGCTCAACGTTGCCGAGGCCGTTCTGCAACGAGACGACCGTGGCGTCACGGTGCAGGTACGGCGCAATCCGGGCGACGGCTGACGCGGTGTCGTACGACTTGACGAGGATGAGCACGAACGAAGCGCCTGCGACG
>JASGGF010000558.1:0-3022 GCA_047605145.1 Thermomicrobiales bacterium
GGCCTCGGCGGCAGGCGCCGGGGCGGCTTCCGGTTCCGGCGCGGCGGCTTCGGCGGCCTCCTCGCCGATGAGGGCGATGGCCGCGCCGATGGGCACTACCGCGCCCTCTTCCACGTGCAGTTTCGTCAGGGCCCCCGCAATCTCCGAGACCAGCGGCAGCGAGACCTTGTCCGTCTCGATCTCCGCCAGCTCATCGCCGACGGCGATCTCGTCGCCGACCTGCTTCAGCCAGCGGATGAGGGTCCCCTCTTCCATGGCGTCGCCCATCTTGGGCATGATGACGGCCGGCATCGACTTATCCCTTTCGGTAGAGCACGCGGAGGGCCGCGTCAACCATCTGCTGTTCGCTGGGGAACGCGGCGATTTCGAGATTGCGGGCGTACGGCGCCGGCGCTTCCGCGCCGCTGACCCGCTCCACCGGCGCATCGAGGTCGTCGAAGGCCTGCTCCTGAATGATGGCGGCCACCTCGGAGGCGACGCTGAACCAGCGCCACTGCTCCTGCACCACCACCGCCCGGTGCGTCTTGCGCACGGACTCCACGAGCGTCTTTTCATCGAAGGGGCGGATGGAGCGCAGGTCCAACACCTCGGCGGAGATGTCCTGCTCCTTCAGCTTGTCCGCCACGCGCAGCAGCATGTTCACCTGCCGGCCGTAGCCGATCAGGGTGACATCCGTGCCCTCGCGGGCAATGCGCGCCTTGCCGAACGGCACCACGATATCGCCCTCGGGCACCTCGCCCTTGGTGCCGTACAGCGCGCCCGCTTCGAGGAAGATCACCGGGTCTGGCTCGCGAATCGCCTCCAGCATCATCCCCTTGGCGTCCGCCGGGGTCACCGGCGAAACCACCTTCAGGCCGGGGAAGTGGCCGTAAAACCCCTCAAGGCTGTGGGTGTGCTGCGCGGAAAGCTGCACGCCGCCGCCATTTGGGCCGCGGATCACCAGTGGCACGGACACCTGCCCGCCGGAGAAGTAACGCAGCTTGGCGGCGTTCTGGATGATCTGGTCCGCCGCCTGAAAGGAGAAGTTCCACGTCATCATCTCGACAATGGGGCGCATCCCCATCATCGCCATGCCGATGGCTGCGCCGGTGAAGCCGCCCTCGGCGATGGGAGTATCCATCACCCGCTTCGGGCCGAACTTCTCCAGCAGGCCATCCGTCACGAGGTGGGTGCCGCCATAGACCCCGATATCCTCGCCCATGACGACCACGGAGTCGTCGCGTTCCATTTCGTCTGCCATCGCGGAGCGGATCGCCTCGCGATAGGTCATCACCGTCATGCGTCCTCCGAAAGGGGGATGACGACTCGCCAGCCGCTAGCCGCTCGCGCCGTCTTCAACGACCGTGTCAGCGTAGACATCGGTGTACAGCTCTTCGAGCGGCGGGTCCGGGCTCTCCTCGGCGAAGCGCACGGCCTCGTCCACCATCTGCTTCGCTGCCGCCTTGATCTCGTCGAACTGGTCGTCCGTCGCGCCCATCTCCAGCAGCCGCGTTTCCGCGATGCCGATGGGGTCGCGCTTGCGCCACTCCGCGATCTCGTCCTTGGTGCGGTAGCGCTCGAGGAAGTCCGCCGCGCCGTGGGGCACCAGCCGGTAGGTGTGCATCTCCAGCGCGTACGGCTTGCCGGTCTCGCGCACCATCTTCGTGACGCGCTCGGCCACCTCCAGCACGGCGAAGAGGTCCATGCCGTCGACATCCTCGTGCTCGATGCCGTAGGAATCGAACTTCGCGGAGAGATCGGTCATGGCCGTGGCGCGCTCG
Organism: Thermomicrobiales bacterium; assembly: GCA_047605145.1. Classification (GTDB taxonomy): domain Bacteria; phylum Chloroflexota; class Chloroflexia; order Thermomicrobiales; family UBA6265; genus JACCXM01. Next base: position 1,761 of record JASGGF010000558.1, read on the forward strand.
ACGCTGGTGCCCATGCCGTAGTTATTGTTCTCCAGAATGAAGAGGCAGGGGTTCATCCCCTCGCGGCCCCACAGGCCCGCCAGGTTCGCCGCCTCGTGGAAGGCGCCGTTGTGGATGGCGCCGTCCCCGAGGTAGAGCTGGACAATGCCATCCTGATCCGGCAGGTAGCGCAGGGCGTAGGCCATGCCCACCCCCAGCGGGATATGCCCGCCCACGATGCCGTAACCGCCCCACAGGCCGTTTTCGACATCGAACAGGTGCATGGAGCCGCCCTTGCCCTTCACCATGCCCGTGCCCTTGCCCCAGATCTCGGCCATCACCGCGTTGGGCGGCGTGCCGAGCAGCAGGGCGTGCGCGTGGTCGCGGTAGGCGGTGATGACCTTGTCCGCATTCTGGTAATAGTTCAGCAGCCCGGTCGCCACCGCTTCCTGACCGCTGTACAGGTGCAGGTACCCGCCCACCTTGCCCGTGCGGAAGCCGCGTTGCGCGGCGTCCTCGAACAGGCGGATCTCGTTCATCTTGCGGTACAGGTCCAGGAAGTCCTCGGTCGTCAGTTCCGAGGGGGGAGTTCCGTTGCTTGCCGCAACGGCTACGGGCCCGTCGTCTGCCGACGACGCCTTTCTCTTGCGGCTCTGGCCCTTCGTCGTCGACATGCCCTCGCCTCTCGCGCCTCCGGCGGGTTGCGCCCGTGGTCGCATGATGGTGGTAGCGGTGGCGCCCTATGGGACACACCAAAATCAGGTGGCCCGGCGACCAGCCTTTGCGGCGCATTGTAGCGTACCGGTTTGCCCCGTTGGCCGGGCCGCACTGTGCGCTACGCCTCATTGCCCGCTCGCGGCGGTGGCCGGCGTCTCCCCCACCCGGCGCCCAGGCCACCCAGGCAGGGTAGGCCGCCGCACCGCCCTGCCCGCCGCGTCAGCGCGCGGCGGGTTCCTCCTCCAGATCGAGGCCGATCAGCCGCATCAGACGGAGCGCGTTGGTGGTGGTGGCCACGCCGGGGCGCAGGCGGTAGTCGAAGGACATGGGGGGCGCGTCCGGCCCTTCGCCGATGGTGTCGGTGAAGTGGACGGTGTGCGCCAGCGGCTCAAGGCGCGGGTCGTCCGCCAGCGCCAGATCGTGGGTGGAGACCGCGCCAATGGCCCCCTGCGCCACGAGGTAGGCGATGATCTGCCGCGCCGCCACGCTGCGCTCGGCGGTGTTGGTGCCCTGCAGCATCTCATCCAGCAGGTAGAGCACGCGCGGCCCGCCCGCCGCTTCCTCGC
>JASGGF010000559.1:0-3012 GCA_047605145.1 Thermomicrobiales bacterium
GGGAGCCCTCACCCCCAGCCCCTCTCCCGATGCGCGGGAGAGGGGAGCCGAAGGGCGACGCCGGTGGGGGCGGCGAAAGCCCTGCTGCGGCGTATGAGGAGATGGGCGGGGGTGACCGCATTCCCTCAGACGAACGCGCAATGTGGGTGCGCCCCAACCCGGCATTCACCGGCTGGGACACGGGCCTGATTAGCTACGCCCTGACCGTGAACGCCTACGAGTACGCCCCCGCCCACTTCGGCGTGGAGCCGTATGGGATCCACGCCCGGGTGCTGACTCACTACGAGGAAACGGGCGAATGGGTAGGCACCTTCGAGGAGCTGCGGATCACGCTGTTTGGCGAGCAGCGGGGCCACTATATGTCCGGCGGCTATCAGGATGACGAGGAAGACGCGCGGATGGCCGCGCTCAACCGGGCCATCTGCGCGCGCTGGGAGCTGGAGGTGGAGGCGATCCCCCACCGCCCGAAGCGCGACCCGCGCACGTTGCGCGTGCTGGACCCTGCCTGCGGCAGCGGCCATTTCCTGCTCTACGCGTTCGAGCTCTTGCTGACGATCTACCACGAGGCGTGGGAGGACCCCGAGCTGGGCCCGCGCCTGCAGGGCGCATATCCGGACCCCGCCACCTATGCGCAGGCGGTCCCCGGCCTGATCCTGAAACACAACCTGCACGGCATCGATATCGACCTGCGCGCGGTGCAGATCGCGCAGTTGGCGCTGTGGCTGCGCGCCCAGCGCGCGTGGGCGGAGTTGGGCCTGCGCCCTGCCGCCCGCCCCGGCGTGCGCCGCGTGAACATCGTGGCGGCGGAGCCGCTGCCGGGGGAGCGCGACCTGCTGAAGGGCTTCCAGAACGGGCTCGAATCGACGGCGGTGGCCTCGCTGGTGGGCGAGATCTGGGAGGGCATGGCGGGGGTGGGCGAGATCGGCTCGCTGTTCAAGGCGGAGGATCTGGTGCGCCGCGCCGTGGCGGACACCAAGAAGGCCTACCAGTCGGGCGCAGTGTTCGACCAGATCACGCTGTTTGCCGCCGACGCCCCGCCGAAGCAGCAGCGCCTCGATCTGGTCAGCGACAACGCGTTCTGGGAGAACGCGGAGGCGGAGGTGCTGGCCGCCCTGTGCGACTATGCCGGCGCCACCGCCGCGACGGGCGACCGCTACCGCCGCCGCCTGTTCGCGGAGGACGCGGCGCAGGGCTTTGCGCTGCTGGAGCTGTTCGAGACGCCGTTCGACGTGGTGCTGATGAACCCGCCCTTCGGCGCGGTGAGCCACGGGGCCCGCGCCTACGTGGAGCGCCAGTACCCGAAGACGAAGAACGACCTGTACGCGGCGTTCGTGGAGCGCGGGCTGGAGGTGTTACACCCGCGCGGCTACCTCGGGGCGATCACCAGCCGCACCGGGTTCTTCCTAACCAGCTTCCAGAAGTGGCGAGAGGAGATCATCCTCGCGCAGACGCGCATCCACGCCGTGGCCGATCTGGGGCAGGGCGTGCTGGACACCGCGATGGTCGAGACGGCGGCGTTCGTTCTGGAGAACGAGCCATGAGTTCAGCAATTTTCATTCGACTCGTCGATGTCGAACAAAAGCCCGCCGCACTATCTGAGACGATAGCTCAAATGATTAATGGTGAATCGAGCGATCGAGCTTATGATGTTGACGCTGGGGCATTTAAGGATGTTCCCGGAAGTCCATTCGCTTATGCTGTGAGTCGAAGGGTAATCCGAGCGTTTCTAGAACTGCTACCTATGGAGGGAAGTGGCAGATTTGCTCGGGTAGGCCTTCAGACCAGCGACGACACCCGTTTCATAAGGCTTTGGTGGGAACCATCGCCGAAGAGGCTTCTTTCCGTTCCGCCGCAAGTGTCAATAGAGGACTATCGATTCCGGTCTAGACAGGGGGTCCGATGGTTTCCATTTGCGAAGGGTGGCTCATATTCTCCGTACTATGCCGATCTGCGCCTTGTGATCGATTGGGAAAACGACGGACAGAATCTTAAGCAATGGAATACTGCTGTGTTGGGAGGTTCGCACTGGTCGCGCAACCTCCGAAGTATCGATGCCTACTTTCGCCCGGGCCTAACATGGCCACTCCGAGCCCATCGCTTTTCCCCACAGGCTTTACCTGCTGGGAGCATTTTTAGCGTTCGAGGTTATGCACTCTTTAGCGAGCCGGAAAACCTACTCGCACTCTGCGCTCTTGGGAATTCGTCATCTTTCGATCTTCTGTACAAGATCATGCTTGGCCGTCACGAGTTCCCCGAATTCGTAGTAGGAGTCCTTCAACAGTTGCCAGTGCCCAACCTCAGTCAAAGCACAGAACTAGAGATTGCTGAGGCGGCACAACAAGCGATCAAGATTAGGCGGAAGTCTTATCAGCAACAGGAACTAGGTCATGATTTTGGCGCTCCTTCCTTAGTATCTTCGAAGGGAAGTTCCATTGGAGAGCGAATATCAAACTGGATGGAGACGCGTGAGGGTCTAGATCAGGATTTTGAGTCCCATCAGAATGACATCAACGCTGCTATTCGCGACGCTTACGGATTCGCAGAATGTGACATTGAAACGTCTGAGTCCCCAGTGACGGAACAACTCGACGAAAGCAGCTTGTATAGCGAAGACAGCCTAGACGACGAGCCTGAGGCAAGCAGCCAGCCAGTTGATGCGCACTGTGCCGATTTGATCTCCTACGCCCTCGGCGTGGTGCTGGGCCGCTGGGATCTCCGCATGGCGCTCGATCCGGCGCTGTTGCCGGCCTTGCAGGGGCCGTTCGACCCGCTGCCGGTCTGCGCGCCGGGGGCGCTGGTGGGGCCGGATGGCCTGCCGGCGCGGCCCGGCGGCATCGCCTCGGAGGCGTGGCTGCGCGCCCAGCCCAGCGTGATCGCGCTGCCGGCAGAGGGCGCCGTGGCGGAGCCGACTATCGCGGACGCCGCCTACCCCTTGCGCATCGACTGGGACGGCATCCTCGTGGACGACGAGGGCCACCCGGACGACATTGTGGCCCGCCTGCGCGAGGTGCT
>JASGGF010000560.1:0-3009 GCA_047605145.1 Thermomicrobiales bacterium
GATCTGCCGCGCCGCCACGCTGCGCTCGGCGGTGTTGGTGCCCTGCAGCATCTCGTCCAGCAGGTAGAGCACGCGCGGCCCGCCCGCCGCCTCCGCGCGCGCGGCGGCATCCACCACCAGCTTCAGCCGCTGCAACTCCGCGAGGAAAAAGGAGACGCCGCGCTCCAGCGAATCCTGCACCCGAACACTCGTCCAGACCGCGACCGGCGGCAGCGAGAGGGCATCGGCGCAGGCCGGGCCGCCCGCCTGCGCCAGCACGGCGTTCACCCCGATAGAGCGCAGCAGCGTGCTCTTGCCGGACATGTTGGAGCCGGTGACCAGCAGATACGTGCCCGGCGGGCCGAGCGTGACATCGTTGCGCACGCGAACATCTTCGCGCAGCAACGGGTGCCCAATCTGCGTGGCGGCGAATCGGTCCGTGGCTTCCGTCAGTTCCGGGGCGACCCAGCCCGGGTTGTCGTAGGTCAGCCCGGCCAGCGCCGCCAGCGCCTCGAACGCGCCGAGGGCTTCAAGCCAGGCGCGCGCCTGCAGCCCGGCGTCGTGCTTCCAGCGCTCCAGCGCGAAGAGGACGTGGACATCCCACAGCGTCAGCGCCTGTATCGGCAGGTAGACCATAGAGGAGGGCGGAATCGCCATCCCGGCCAGCTTGCCGAGGCGGCGCAGTTGCGCCGGGGCGCTGCCTTCCCCCGCGCCGAAGGCGGCGTGCAGCGATTGCAAGTGGGCGTTCCGGAAGGTGGTCTCGCTGAGCAGCTCGAGCTGCCCGGCGTAGGCGGCGATGGCGCGGTGATCGGCGGCCACGGCGGCGATGGTGGCATACGCCTGCCGCGCGACCGTGGCGCCGACCGCGAGGTTCAGGAGGAAGGGGATGGCCCACAGCGGGTACGTGGTCAGCCCGGCGTAGCCTGCGAGGGCGGCCAGCACGAGCGCGATGGGGCCGAGCCACGCGTACACCCGCAGCCAGCCGTGATGACTGAGGGTGTCTGGCCCCTCCGCCCACGCGAGGAAGGGGGCGGGGTCTGCCTCCGCATTCGCGGCGGCTCGACCGCGGCGCTCCAGCTCCTGCCGCAGATCGAGCAGCGGGGACAGCTCCGCCACGGCGCCTTGCTGCGCCTGCGCCTGCGCCAGCGGGGGCGCGGCCAGCAGCCAGCCGGCGAGGGTGTCGCGGCCCATACGGGTGGCGGTGGTGTTCAGCAGCTGCAGCAGCGAGGCGCGCCCGATGATATCGAGATCGTAGGCGTACGGGTGATCCGGCAGCGTGGCAGGTTGCCACGGCGGCGGCAGATCGGCCCAGCGGCGCTCGATACGGGCGATGGCGTCCTGCTGCACCGCCATGCTGATCGCCAGCCGGGCGCGCTCCCGCCCGAGGCGGTTGTGGTAGATCGCCAGCGCGATGAACCCCAGCAGCAGCACGCCGGCCAGCGGCCAGCCCAGCGCCGCGCCGCTGCCCCAGATAGCCCACGCCGCCGCGCCGGCTGCCGCCACGAAGGCGACCAGCCGCAGGTTCGCCACGCGGTTCCAGCGCTGATCTGCCGCGTCGTACAGCGCGGCGGCCTCCGCCAGCCGCACGCGGTAGAACAGGGTGGCGGGGAGTTCGGGGGCTTCGGGTTTCGGTGGTGTGTGCATGCGGGGAGTGTAGCGAGTGGCTACGGTCTAGGCGGGACCATCGGGATAAGCTGCGCGCCGCAACAGATGACAAACTTGGGGTCAGGCTTGCCGGATGCGCCGACCGTGGCATCTGGGTACACAAACTGATGGGCCAACGCCAATGGGCCTGATTCGTCTGCATACTCAATGATCTGAACACGTGTGCCAAACGGAAAGCGCATGGCCGCGCACTTCTCGGGTAACATTTCCTTGTCTTTGCGCAGTCTCCAGGTGATTTGACCGGCCTGGGCGCGCTCCAGAACCTGGCTTTCGTTGAAGCAGAGTCGCAGCATCGTGTCGGTCACGCGAATTTGTGGGGGACTCGATGACTTCGCTTGAGACCACAATTCGCGCTCACCTCACTGCCTATCTCGCAAATGCCGAGTCATTCGCGGACTTTACCGCGTGGATGTACCGGACAATCCTAAACATCGATCAGTATGGCGAGCCCGCTGCCTCCGATCTAGGCTACGCGGTCATGCTGGCGCTCGCTGAGTTCGACAGTGGCGTCCTGACGTTGGCGGAGTTCCGGCAGGAACTGAGCGCCTTGAACGCCGGCATCCCCGCGCCGTTCGGCGCGGCCCGCTCCAGCGCCGCAGACTGACACCCCTTACCCCCGCGTCCACAGCGAGGCGCCGTCCGCGATCTCGTGCGTCACCAACCCTTGCCGGTGCAGGTGGGTGAGGAAGGCGAAGGCGGTGGGCTGCAGCAGGTAGTAGGAGGGGGCATCCGCGACGGGCGCGCCGAAGCGTTGCAGCACGCCCTGCAACACCTGCGACGCGGTCTGCGGCGTGGCGGTCAACTCCAGCGTCGCTTCCAGCACGCGGTGGGCGAGGTCGCGGTTGGCGGTGATGAGGTCGGGCAGGGCGCCGTCCTCCAGCACGGCGCCGTGACCGGGCACGGCCACGCGGTGGGCGATGGTGGCGGCGTGATCGAGCGCGCCGAGGTGATCGGTCAGCGAGAAGAGGTAGGGGATGCGGTACTTCTCCAGCACGGAGGCGGGCAGCACGACATCGGCGCAGAAGAAGACGTCGCCTACGCGGTAGCCGAGCTGCCCCGGCGAGTGCCCGAAGAGGGGGATGGCCTCCACCGTGACGCCCGCCACGTCGTGCGCGCCGGGCTGCACGATGACATCGACCGGGCTGGCGTCCGCCAGCATGAAGCGGCCGCGCATGGTGTCGATGGGGTCAGCGCCGCCGTAGAGCAGGGCGGGTTGGAGCAGGGGGTATTTCAGCACCGCCTCGTCGAACGCGGGGGCGTGCACCGCCGCGCCGGTGCGCTTGACCACAGTGGCGTTGCCGCCGAAGTGGTCGGCGTGGCCGTGGGTGGTGAGGATGGCCACGACCTCGCCGCCCAGCTCCTCGC
>JASGGF010000561.1:0-2968 GCA_047605145.1 Thermomicrobiales bacterium
GGACGCCGTCTGGTTCTCCCGCGTTTCCAGCCCCCTCGGTGATCTCATTCTGGCCGCGACCGAGGGTGGGCTGCGCGAAATCGAGTTCGGCCGCACCCGCACCGACGCCGAGTTCATCCAGCGAATCAAGGACGCCGGCGCGGACCCTGTCCCCCTGCGCCGGCTTGAGGACGCGCCGCTTCCCGCACGCCTCACCCTGCAGCGCGCGGCCGCCGAGCTCGAAGAGTATTTCGGGGGCCGCCGCGCTGAATTCGATGTACCGCTGGACTGGGGGCACTTGCCCCCATTTCAACGCGCGGTGCTGGAAGCGACCGCTTCCGTCCCTTTCGGGCATGTCGATACGTACGCCGGGATTGCGCGGCGGATCGGCAATCCCCGCGCCACCCGCGCCGTCGGGAACGCGCTCGGCCGCAATCCCATCCCCGTTATCGTGCCCTGCCACCGGGTGATCCGCTCTGACGCCTCCCTTGGGGGCTACACGGGCGGCCTGAACATCAAGGAACACCTGCTCAGCCTGGAAGGCGTCCACATCGCCTGATCCCGGCCTCGCCCCCGGTCATCCCAGCCCGCGTTTTTCCATCTTGCCGCCGCTTCCTGGCCTGTACGCCCGGGGCTGGCCCCGCCGTGGCACAATGCCCGGTAGCATGACAAGCAAGAAGGAGAGGAAGCGGTGGGCTACGCGCTGCGGTTTGATGGCAGCACGCCATGTGACCTTGCGGAGATCAGCACCATTGGCGACGGGGAAGCCAGCCACAGCAAGGGTGACGAGGAACTCGACCGCCTGATCAAGGAGATCGGTGAGTTGCAGAGCCTCCTCTACGCCGCCAACACCGACGCGCTCCTCATCGTGCTGCAGGGCATGGACACCTCCGGCAAGGACGGGGTGATCCGCAAAGTGCTGGATGAGGTCGATGCGCAGGGCGTCCATGTCTGGCCCTTCAAGGTGCCGACGGCGGAAGAGGCGTCTCACGACTTTCTCTGGCGCCACCAGTTGCGGACACCCGCAACCTCGATGCTGGCGGTCTTCAACCGCTCCTACTACGAGGCGGTGCTGGTTGAGCGTGTGAAGGGCATCGTGTCCGAAGAGGTGGTCGAAACTCGCTACCCGCACATCAATGACTTCGAACTGCTGCTGACCCAGTCGCGCACCATCGTGCTCAAGTTCTTCCTCTACATCAGCAAAGAGGAACAGGCGGATCGCCTACTGGCCCGTCAGGTTGATGCCGAGAAATCGTGGAAGCTCTCCCTGGGCGACTGGCAGGAGCGGCAGTCTTGGGACGAGTACATCGACGCCTACCAGCGCGCCATCAACGCTACCGCCACGCCCTACGCGCCGTGGTACGTCGTGCCTTCCGACCGCAAGTGGTACCGCAATCTGGCGGTGGCGCAGGTGATCGCCGAGACGCTTGAGTCGCACAAGGAGCGCTGGATCGCGGCCCTGCATGAGCGCGGCGATCACGAGCTTGCCATTCTGCGCGCCGCCGGCTACGCCACCTGACGGTCGACCGGGTTTACCCGGCGCCAGTTGCCCGGCTCACCACCGCATCGCGGATTTGCGCCCACGCTGGGCCATCGTCCGCGACAAGCGCGTGGTTTGCCGGGACTTCGATCAACGCGGCGCCGGTCATGCGGGTTAGGTCTCGCGAATCGCGGGGGAGGGTGGTCGGGTCCTCCAGGCCCTGGATGATCGTCACCGGCGCTTCCGGGCGCGCCTTGCGTGCGCGCATGCCGATGCGCCGCACCTGGAGCAGTGAGTGTGTCGGGACGCGCATGCCATCCTGAAAGCCCTGCTGAACGGCGGGATCATCGAGATCTGCGTCCGGCGCCAGCTTCGCGAGCCGCTCGCGGGTCGCCGGATCAGCGAAATCGAGCCGGCCAAAGGGTTCGAACTGCGGCATCACGTAGTGCGCCACCGGCAGCAGCGCCGCGCGGGGATCGGCCATCCGCCAGTAGGGCGCGAGCAGGATCAGCTGGTCGGGCCGCACCTCCGGATCGACCGACAGCGCCAGCGCCACGGCGCCGCCCATCGAGTAACCGAGCAGGGTGCGATGCGAGGCCCCAGCCGTGACCTCGCGCCATGCCGCCTTGGCAGCCTCCAGCCACTCCTCGGCGCGGACGCGTTTGAGGTGGGGCCGGCCTGCCTCTCCGAAGCCGGGCATCAGCTCGGCGCGGGCAGTGACCCCGGCTTCGGCCAGCGCGGCGGCCAGTGGGCGCAGCTCGCGCGGGGAACCCATGTAGCCATGCAGCAGCAGCGCCGCCCCGTCTCCCTGCGCGTCGATCTGGAAGGTCGCTTCGTCCTCTCGTGTCATGATGTTCACCCATGCACACCGTGCGCCAGCGCGGCGCGGACCCTATGCTACGCTCCCGGCGCGGCGTCGCCGCATCTGACCGGAGGGAGTACGCGTGTCACTGGACGAGCTGCGCGAGGTACTGGAACTCGCGGATAGCCGTCTCTGGCTGTTGCTGGCGCTCTGCATCGCGCTGGTCTTCACCATTCAGTCGGTCGAGACCGCCACCGAGGGCGCCTGGCCGCACCAGCGCCGCCCGGCCCGCATGGCGCCGCAGGCGCGCGCGGCCGGTAGCGCCTGGAGCGTCGTCTCGCTGCTGCTGCTACCGGGCCTACTGCTGGCCATTCTGAATCTGGCGGTGGTCATTTGGCTCTCGCTGCCGCTGAGTCAGGCGCAGTTGCTGGGCAGCGTGCTGGTCGCCGTCTGTTGGCTGATCTTCATCGCCGCCAGCGGCAACCTGCTGGGCATGGGCAGCCTGATCCGGCAGGGTGGCGCCGCCGGACCGCTCGCCCTCATTGTCGTGCTCATCGCCGGCGACTTGCTGCTGCTGGCCGGGCTGCTGCTTATCGTGCCGGACGTGGATACCATCCGCCGCGCGCTGCCGGTGATCGGGCGCTAGCTGCTGAGAGGAACCCCACTCGCAGTCCGTTGCCCGTCGCGAAGAGCGGGGGAGCTGGCTG
>JASGGF010000562.1:0-2951 GCA_047605145.1 Thermomicrobiales bacterium
AGAGCCATGAGCGGTAGGAGCCTGCCCGGTACCCCGGCAGCGCGGCCAGCGCGCGCAGGAACACTTCGGTATTGGCGTCCTCCGCCGCCTCGCGGCTGCCCAGCAGGCGGTAGCAGTAGCGGTAGACCCCGTTCAGGTAGCGGTCGTAGAGCGCCGCGAACGCCGCGCGGTCGCCACGCTGCGCCCGCGCCACGAGGTCGTGATCCGGGGCCTGCTCCATCGCTGGAGCGGGCCCCGGTGGCGGGACATGGCCGGCCTCCGGTGATGATGGGGGTGGTGTGCGGCGACGAAAGAGCGACACCCGGCATCCTCTGGACGTGCGTTAGTTTTCCTGCACATGATCCCGCTATTCGAGGTGAACGTGCGAGCGCGGGAAATCTTAGGGTCGCCCCTACATCGTTTCTCTCCCGCACCCTTTTCGGGTCTCGACCGGAGTGGAGAGACCTCGTCCGCCCGCCCCCTCCTCGTGTCTCGACCGCAGTGGCGAGACCTCGTTTCCCCAACCCGAGTGGGTATCCTCTCCAACAGCAAACGTCCCCATCAGCCAGCCCGCCGGGAGAGGTCTCCATGGTCGCCACTCGCATCAGCGTCGCCGAGTTCGAGGCCGTGCGTGGCGACGACCGCTTCGAGCTGATTGATGGCAAGATCGTCCGGATGCCGCTTTCTGATGCCGGGTCATCGAGCATTGCCCAGTGGATCGGCTATTTGCTGGGCAGGCACGTCTTTCTTCTAGCGCTCGGCGACCTCTACAGCGCCGATGGCGGCTTCGTGCTCTTCCCCGACCGTGAGACCGTGCGGATTCCGGATGTCGCCTTCGTGCGCGCGGACCGTGCGCCGCAAGGAGAGGCGCTGGATCACTTCGTGCGCGTGCCGCCCGATCTGGCGGTCGAGGTGATGTCTGCGTTTGACCGCGCCGGCGAGATCGCCGCGAAGGTGGTGATGTATCAGGAGGCCGGCGTGCCGCTGGTCTGGCTGGTGGACCGCTGGGCGAAGCGCGTGGCCGTCTTCGCCTTGGGGCAGGAGCCGGTCACGCTTGGTATCGGCGACGAGCTCACCGGTGGCGATGTGCTGCCGGAGTTCCGCGTCGCCGTTGCGGAGGTCTTCGCGTAGCGCGCCGCCCTCGCTCCGCCTGCCACCGCGATCCAACCAACACCCCTGTCGTCCCGAGTCCGCAGACGAGGGACCGCGCACCGCCAAACTCGAAGGTCACGGCGCCCACTCTCCGCGTGCCACCGCGACCCATCGCCACCGCCCCGCCCTCCGCCACGGCGGCGATGGCGGGGGCGACGGGCGCCGTCTCCCCGATGGTTGGGGGTGCACGATTCCTCCGTCGTCGGAATGACATGGGGATAGGGCAAGCCGCAGTGGCAGGCGGAGAACTGGCGCCGTTGCCCCGTGGCTTGGCGGCGCCATCGTTCACAGCGCCCCGCCGCGCGGTAGGCTGTGCCCCACAGTGCATTCGCCCGGGACCCGCACGGCTCCGGCCAGACGACCGAAGGAGACGCAATGCCCCACGCGTGGTGGAACGACGCAACCACGGACGACGAAGCCGTGGCGCTGACGAGCGACCTCGTCGCGTTTCGCAGCTACCCCGGCGAGGAAGGCCCCGTGCAGCGGCACGTCGCCGCGTGGCTGGAGCGCGAGGGACTGCCCGCCGAGCTGCAGGACACCGAGGGCGACCGCCCGAACGTGATCTCGCGCATCGAGAATGGCGACGGCCCCACCTTCCTGCTCAACGGCCACACCGATACGGTGCTGGCCGTCGAGGGCTGGTCCTCCGACCCGTGGACCGCGCGCCGCGACGGCGACCGCCTCTACGGACTCGGCGCGGCGGACATGAAGTGCGGTGTGGCGGCGGCCATGCTCGCCACCCGCGCGCTGGCGCAGAACCGTGACCAGTGGCGCGGCACGGTGCTCTTCACCTCGGTGGTGGACGAGGAGGCGTATTCCATCGGCGCGCGGGCGCTGATTGCGGGGGGCATCACCGCTGACTACTGCATCGTGACCGAGGCGGGTTGGGAGTGGCCGGCGCTCGGCTCCGTGGGCAAGACCCTGCTGCGCATCGAGGTGACCGGCAAGGCCTCGCACGCCTCGTGGCCGTGGGAGGGGATCAACGCCGCCACCGAAGCATCCCGGCTGGTGGCGCGCCTCGATGACCTGCCCGTACGCCAGCACCCACTGATGCGCGGCAGCCGCGCGGTGCTCGGGATGCACAGCGGCAACGAGCAGTACGTGATCACGGTGCCGGAGCACGCCCGCATCATCCTGAACCGCATGATCGTGGCGGGCGAGAGCAGCGACGACGTGGTGGCGGAAGTGCAGGGGCTGATCGACGAGCTCGATTCCCCGGCGCAGTTCACCATCAGCGTCGATCCGCCCTACTACCCGCCGTGGGAGACCCCCACCGATCACCCGCTGGCGCAGGCCGTCGCCCGCGCCTACGAGGCCGAAACCGGCGGCGATCCGGCGTGGAGTTACCGGGGCTTCGGCGACATGAACCTCTTTGCTGAAGAGGCGGGCATCCCTACCGTCATGATCGGGCCGGCGGGCAACCGCTTCCACCAATCGGACGAGTGGGTCGATATCCCCAGCATCGCCGCCTCCACGCGGCTGCTGGCGCGCGTCGTGGCGGAGATGCTCCCGGTGCGGTAGGGGGCGCCGCTGCGCTCAGGGGGCGCCGGGCTTCGCCCTCAGGGGGTGGATGGGGGTGAAGGAGAAGGGAGAATGGGGGAAGTGGCGCAGGCGCAGTCACGCGGGTGCGGCGCCCACTCTCCGATGCCCACCGTGTCACCTCGCACCCACCATGTCGTCCCGACCGCAGGAGGGACCGACCACCCCCAACTCCACGGTCACGGCCCAGCGCTTCGCTCCCCACCACGACCTTCCAAACCCCCTTGTCGTCCCGAGTCCGCAGACGAGGGACCGACCACCCCCAACTCCACGGTCACGGC
>JASGGF010000563.1:0-2947 GCA_047605145.1 Thermomicrobiales bacterium
AGAGAAACGCGAAGATGACCAGTCCGGCCACGACCGCCCACGAAACGCCGGCCTGATCCAGCCAGGCCGCCCGGGCGGCAGCAGCGACGGAGCCCGGCTCTGGGTCCCCAAAGACGCGGTAGACCCAGCCTTCGCTGGCGCGGGCTGGATCACGCCGCACGGTCAGGATCAGCAGGGCGGCGGCGATGGTGACCACCGCCAGCACGGCCAGCATGATGATGAGCGGATGGGTGAGCAGGCTGTTGTAGAAGTCGTTCTGCTGCTGCGCGGAGGGGCTCTGCCAGGGGATCTCCGGCAGCGGGCGCGTGCGCTTCGGCACGATGACCACGAGCGCCAGCGCGGCCCCGCCTGCGACGATGACCAGCGGGATGAGCCGGCGCAGCGGCCCCCACAGCAGCGCGGCGCCCACGACGCCGAAGAAGATGGCGACGAGGCCGAACACGATCTCATGGTTGGCGATGAGGAAGCCGATAGTGGCGCCCATGGTCACCAGCCAGCCGCGGCTGGGGCGCTCGATGTAGCGCACGATGGCGGTGAGCAGCAGCAACGCGCCCACCACGGTGAAGCTGTCGTGGCGGATGTAGCGCGCCTGATAGAGGAACGCCGGCGAGATGAGGAGCAGGGTGGAGGCGGTGAGGGCGCCCCAGCGGCGGAGTTGGCGCTCGCCACGCAGCATGATCGGCTGCATGACGAGGATGACGCCGAAGATGGCGCTGGTGAACCGGGTGGTGATGTCTGACGCGCCGAACAGCATATAGATGAGCGCGTTGAAATGGAAGAGGAACGGGCCGTGCGTCAGCGGGTCGTGGTGGTAGCCCTGACCGGTCGCCAGCATCCACGAGTAGTAGGCGTGCAGGCTTTCGTCATGGTGCAGCGCGCGCGAGCCCAGATCCCAGAAGCGGGTGAGCAACGCGAGCGCCAGAATGATGCAGTACAGCAGGCCTTCCAGCGTTATCGCTGGCGGCCAGCGGCCGGGCGTGGCGGTTTCCGGCGGCGTTTGTCCCACGCAGAGTATCCCCATGACGCTCAAGGCGCTCCGTGGGTTCACGGAGCGCGCCGCGAGTATACGATGCACGGAATCAGGGGCCGCCACGCGGGGCGAGTTGCCGGGGCACGGCGCGAGCAGGAGGACGCATGTCAATTGAGGTAGCGCAGGCGGATGACCTGGCGATCGTGATCATCGATGTGCAGCCCTTTTTCCTCGAAGGATGGATGGCCGGCGCTACGGAGACGTTGCTGGCGCGGCTGGAGTTCCTGCTGGCGCTGGCGACGGTCTACGATCTGCCGCTGCTGGCGACGTTCGAGCAGCCGGTGGAACGCAAGGGGTGGCTGCCGGAGCGGCTGGAACCGTTCTTCCCGGCGCACGGGCAGAAACACACCAAGCAGACCTTCAACTGCTGCGGCGAGCCGGATATCGTGGCGGCGGTGGCCGGGCTGGGGCGGCGGCAACTGGCGGTGGCCGGCGGCGAGACCGATGTCTGCGTGCTGCAATCGGTGCTGGGGCTGCGGCGCGCGGGGTACGACGTGTTTCTGCTGGAGGACGTGCTGTTCAGCTCGGAGCCCAACGTGGGTCCGGCGATGCGCCGCATGGAGCGCGCCGGGGCGATTCCCTCGACCGTGAAGACCCTGAACTACGAGCTGCGGCTCTCTGTGGCGGCGGACCGGGCGGAGACGGCGTTCCCGCAGCTGCGGCCGGGGCTGACGCTGCCGGAACCGGAAGCGCTGCCCGTGTGGCAGCCGGCGTGGTGACCAGGGCGCCGTCGTGGCGCTGCCCTCCGATTCCCCGCCGCGATCCATCGTCACCACGATGTCATCCCGGCGCGGTGTCCGCGAGACGGCGCCATCCCTGCCTTCGGTCTGCACAGCTTGGGGGTTAGGGATGACATCGGGGTGGCGGGATATGGCCGCAATCTGGCAACGGCTCCGGTAGCGAGCATGACCCCGACGGTCGCGCATCGCCGTTTCATTGATGGGAGACCTTCCGATGACTGACACCCAAACGCGAACTGCCGGACCACCCATCGCGGCGCGGCGGCCCGTGACCCGCGAGTTCAGCGGCGTGGCGATCAGCGAGGACTACGCCTGGCTGGAAGACCCGCGCGATCCGGAGGTGATCGCGTACCTGGAGGCGGAGAACGCTTACGCGGAGGCAGTGGTGGACGCCGGCCTGCGTGAGACGCTGCACCAGGAGCTGATGGCGCGCATCCAGCGCACCGATACGCGCGTGCCGGTGCAGATCGGCGAGGTCTTCTATTACATCCGCACGGAAGAGGGGCGCGATTACAACATCCTCTGCCGGCGGGTGGGCGGGATGGAGGCGCCGGAGCAGATCCTGCTCGACCTGAACACCATGGCCGGCGATTTCCTGCGCCTCGGGGCCTGGCAGCCCAGCCCGGATCACCGCTATCTGGCCTACACGATGAACGAAACGGGCGGCATCGCGTTCACCCTCCATGTGCTGGACATGCAGACGGGGGAAATCCTGCCGGAGCGCATCCCGGCGGCGCCGTGGGGCCTCGTCTGGGTGGACAGCGAGAGGCTGGTCTACACCGGGCAGGATGCCGCCTTGCGCTGGGAGCGCGCGGTGCTGCACCGGCTTGGGGATGACCCGGCGGCGGACACGGTGCTGTACCGGGAAGCCGACGAGATGTTCTCCCTGAACGTGCAGGCCTCGGATGACCGCGCCTACCTCCTACTGCACAGCGCCAGCGCGGAAACCGGCGAGGTGCGGTACGCGCCATTGGCGGACCCAATGGCGCTGGAGGTCTTCGCGCCGCGCCGTCCGGGCATCCTCTACTCCTTGCAGCACTGGGCCGGGGAGTTTCTGGTGCTAACCAACGAGGGCGCCGTCGATTTCCAACTGCTGGGGGCGCCGGTGGACCCGGCGCGGCGGGGCGAAACGCGCTCTATCGTGCCGCCGCAGGTGGGGAGGCTGTTGCAGCAGGTG
>JASGGF010000564.1:0-2940 GCA_047605145.1 Thermomicrobiales bacterium
AACTGGAGCCTGTACCCCGGGATTCCCATTGGCTGCGTCGATTGGCCCACCCCGTTCACCTCCTACGACGAGGTCGCTGCAGCGATGAACCTGGTGGCTGTGGCCTCGCCGCACGTCCTCGGCGCCACCCAAACCTGGAACAACAGCATCAGTTGCCTTGGGTGGCCGGTCCCGGTCGCCAACCCGCCGGCCCGCCTCGACGTGCAAGGCACGCCGCCGATCCTGATCGTCAACGCGACCTACGATCCTTCAACCGCGTACGTTTGGGCGCAACTGCTGCACGAGCAGATCGCGAACAGCATCCTGCTCACCCGCCACGGCAGCGGCCACACCACCTATCTGCTGCCGGGCGAGAGCCAGACCCGCGACGCCATCGACGCCTACCTGATCGATCTGGAGCTGCCGGCCCCCAATACGATCTTCGAGAATTAGCCACACTACGAGCGGGGCGCGAGGATTCTCGTGCTCCGCTCGCTTCGCCGTAATCCCGGCGCAGTTACCCGCGCCGCATTTGCGCGTCTAGGCAGTTCGTCGATTGATGGTGTGCGCGTCCCAGATAGGCGCCGCCTCGCCAGCGAGCTTCGCGGCCAGCGCCTCCAGCGCCGCTTCCGCAGTGGCGCCGACTTCCGGGCGCGTTACCGGGTTCCCGATGGAGGTGGGCACATCCTCGGCGCGCGCCACGCTGCGGTGCTCGCGGATGTGCTCCAGGGGCTTGATGACCCGCGCCACCCACGGCTCTTCGCTGGCGCCTTCCGGCCGGAACGCGACGAGGTTGAACGTCGTGACGCCGACCACTTTCTCCTGAAAGCGCAACTCGGACCCGCCCGGAACGACCTCTGTGATCGCCGGGGTCTCGAGAACGTCCTGCAGGAAGGCGAAGGCCTGATCGATGCGCTGCTCAATCATTGCCTTTTCATCCGGAGTGTAAACGTGCCGCTCGTTCATTCAGCGTCTCCCAAGAACTGCTCCAAGTAGGCTTCCCAATTCGCCCTGATGTCGTTTGCGCCCAAGGTTGCCACTTCGCCCGGCGATCCGCCGATTGGCGTCTTCTCGACCACATCACCACGGCGATTCAAACGGTCACGGTGACAAAATCCGTGGTGATTGTCGTAGCGCACCACAGGAAGGACCTTGCCGTCCAGCATGGTTTCATACTGCGCGACGAACAACATGACGACACCGCCCACGGTCATGAGTTCAAAGCGAAGCCAGTTCAGCCCACCAACTTCCAGCGGAATCAGGTAGCCAATCTCTGGCATCGCCGGCTGCTTTTCCGTCCGAGCATGACGCGATCAACGTCTGCGGCGTACAGAGAGGGTGTCGCAAGCATAGGATATCGCTCATTTGTGCAGGCTCATTCGCCATCCCGCACCGCCGCCTTCGTCGCCTGCATCATCTTGCCAATCGGCAGCCCCGCGAACGGCGCGTGCAGCCGCGCGCCGGTCCCCGCGAACGCCGCCGTGATGGCGCCCCGGTAGCCGGAGCCGCCCAGCGCCGTGACATCCGCAAACTGGTCCAGCCCCTGCTCGCGCACCTGCCGCTGCAACGTCTCCGCGCTGATCGGGTGCGTGCGCGGTAGGCGGAACGAGATATCGTAGGTTTCCGGGATCACGAAATCGGGCGCGATGAAGCCGTACTTCGGGCTCAGCATCACCCACGCCTCGCCGTACCGCGCCGCGTACTCGCGGTTCAGGCGGCACATGGCGCCGGTGTAGGCCACGTTGGCCGGGGCCGGTCCATGCTCCGGCTGGCGGTCCCAGATCTTGCTCTTGCCACATGGCACGATGACCAGCATGCGCAGGCTCCCTCTCTGTAGCCGACACTCCATGTGTTATTGTTGGGTCACGAAGCGATCTCGATCTGCATGGCATCCGCACCGGTCCAGGGCGCCCCTGCAGCGTGTCGCCCTGTTCCGGACCTGACCGTGCGCGACCTCATCGCCAGCAGAGGAGATCCGCGTGGATCCACAGACCTTTGACGCGCTCCTCCGGCGCATCGCCAACCCATCGACCCGGCGCGCCGCGCTGGCCGCCCTGCTAGGTGGAGCCGTGCTGCTGCGCGAGCTGGGCGACTCCAGCGCCAGCAAGCAGGCGAAGCGGCGCAAGCGTCACTCCGCCAAGCGTGAACGCCGCCAGAAGCGGCGGAATCTGGGGTCAAACGGCCTCGTCAAGGGTATCTCGTTCCTGATCGACAACACGGCTGGCACGCGCGCCATCCGCGCCGAAGCCGGCGAGGTGCACAGCACCCGGTGCTGCGATCTGCTCGCCATCTGGCCCGAGATTCCCCCGGGCGAATCTCGCCTCTTCGACACCTCGGCCGCGCAGGCGTACGCCTGGATTGACGACCGCTACTGGATCGAGTTCGACAACCCGCTCATCGGCCGGCCCGACATCTCATTCGCCCGGGAAGGCATGATGGGCGGATCGAGTTGTTGCAAGAAGCAGGGGCAAACGCTGCTCCACCGCGAACCAATCGACGTGGGCGAGACGATCAATGTCACGCTGAACCTCACGTTCAGTATCACCCGGTTCTCCGACAAGTCGGATTTCAAGTTCTTCAACCTGAAACTCCCCGCCGGGCTCTGATCCACGCCGCGCCACCAGCAACCGGGAAGGACCGTACATGACCAGCACACCAGATCCCGCCGCCATCTCTCGCCGTGCGGCGCTCGGCGCGGCGGGCGCGGGCCTCGCGGCGGGCCTCGGCGGCCGCATTGCGCCCGGCGCGGCGCTCGCGCAGGAGGCGACCCCGGCCGCAGCGGACGCCACCACCGACGGCCTCAGCGTGGAGATTCTGCAGATCGTGCGCGGGTTGCCGGGCACGGCAGGGGTGAAGCTATGGGCGCCGGCGGACGCCGGGCTCCCCGCGTGGGAGGTCTCGCTCAACCCGGATGAGCAGCTGTTCATCGCCAGCGCGTTCAAGGTGTTCGTGCTGGCGGAG
>JASGGF010000565.1:0-2922 GCA_047605145.1 Thermomicrobiales bacterium
GAAAGAATGGTCCCGTACTGGCTGATATCGATGAGGTGATGCTCGTAGCCTGAGCCCGCCAGCACGAAGCTGAACTCGCCGATCTGCGCCATCACGATGGCCGCCAGCGTAGCGGTGCGGTGGTCCAGCCCCGCCGCCAAAAAGGCGCCCCCGGTGATCAGGAGCTTTCCGCCCAGCAGAATCAGCGTCAGCACCACGACCACCGGCCAGTGTGCCAGCAGCACGAACGGATCGATCAGCATGCCCACCGAAAGAAAGAACAGCGTTGAAAACAGATCGCGCACAGGGATGATGTCCGTGAGGACCCGCTCTTCGAACTCCGATTCCGACACGACGATGCCCGCCAGAAAGGCGCCCAGACCCAGCGAAAGCCCGGAGAAATGCGTGGCCAGCGCCACGCCGAGCGCCACGGAGACCACGACCAGCAGAAACAGCTCGCGCGATCCGGAGTAGGCGATGTGCCGGAGGATGGGAGGGACCAGCCGCGTACCGAGCACATAGGCGGCCACCAGCACCGCCGCCGAAATGAGCAGGGACTGCGAGATGCCGCCGATCCCGCTCCGCTCACCCGCGATCACCGGCACCAGCGCCAGCATCGGCGCGAGGCTGAGATCCTGCACGATGCCCAGCCCCAGCGCGTTGCGGGCGTGCGGGCTTTCCATATCGCCGCGGCCCATCAGGATCTTCAACGCCACGATGGAGCTGGAAATGGCGAACGTGCCGCCCAGCAGCAACGCTGCCGGCAGCGTCCAGCCGAACAGCAAGCCCGCCCCTGTGCCGAGCGCGATGGTCAGCGGGATCTGGATCGCGCCGCCCAGCAGCGCCGCCCGCTTCACGCGCGCAATTTCGCTGAGGGAGAACTCGACGCCGAGGCCGAACATCAGCAGGGCCACACCGATATTGGCCAACAACAGCACCCGGCCCGTATCGGCCACCAGCCCCGGTGTGTGGGGGCCAATTGCCAGACCCGCCACGATGTACCCAAGCAGCGCCGGCAGCCCAAGGCGCTGGGCTATGTAGCCAGCGACCGTCGCCGCGCCGAGCCCGATCACCAGATCGACTATCAGCCGAACATCTTCCACGCGCAGCTCCTGCGGGAGGCGGAGTATGCGCCGACGCCGCGCGAGACGATGCGTCCCGGCCAGATGGCGCGTCAGGCTACTGAGGGAATCCGCTGCCCCCAGTGTATCGCAGGCGCGGCATTAACCGAATGGTCTTTTCGTAAAATCAGGTCGCCTGGAAGTTGTAGAACATCGCCAGCGTCACCGTCAGCACCGTGCCCAGCAGGATCGGCCAGTAGAGCAGGACGGGCCACAGGTTGTTCCGGTGGTGCACAACTCGCACGGATACCGGCGAGGCCAGCACGATGGCGTTGATCGTCACGGCGGCAATCGCCAGATACAGCAACAGTGGGATCAGCTCGATGTAGCTGAGGCCCCGCGCGCCCAGCACTGAGCGGATTTGGTTGTGCTTCAGGATCACGGCGAACAGCAGACCGCTGCACGCTCCCAGCACGCCGGCGGTGCTCAACTGGTAGCGCGTCTTCAGGTTCTCATCGTCCGTGGTCAGCACCAGCAGCCCGAACAGCAGGATTGCCACGGCCAACGCGAAGATGAAGTGCTCGAAGAACACGCCGAAAAAGACCCGGTCCAGAATGACGTTGAAGTACATCTCCGGCAGCGTGTAGTTAGCGGACGCCTCCCCGATGCCAAAGGTTGAGTTGTAGTTCTGCTGCGACATGGAGAAGCCGGACATGCGCGGGGTCCAGCCGGTGTACACGAATTCTTCTTCAATGCCCGGCAGCGAATCAGGCGTGATATCCCGGTACGATGAAAAATCGGGCGTCAAGATCACATCGCTGCGGAAATCACGCGACCAGAGCCGCAGCCAGACATCCTGCCGGTCAAACGGGAAATAGGTGTAGTCAAACGCCTCCCGCACGGTGGTCTCGAAGTACCACCCGATGGTCTCCACATCACCCTCGGTGTAGCGGTACACCTCAGTCTGCTTGAACGCGTCTCGCACCGCTTCCGCCGGCACGAGCCCGGGCGTGAAGTCATCCGGCAGGTTTGGGCCGATCCGCTGCCAGTAGAAGCCGCTGACCTGCACGTTGTCACCGCTGAGGAACTCGAGCGATTTGACCACGATGCCGGTGGGCGCCAGGATCGGCGTAATCCCCGGCGGCACGGTCTCCGCCAGAAAGGCCTCGACCTCCGCCTGATTCTGCACCAGGCGCCCGTGCCACGGGTGAACGGGATCGGCGTACCGGATGATGACCCAGCTCGCCACCAACGCGAGCAGGAGCGCCACCGTCCAGGCGACCGTCGTTCGCACCAGTGCTCGCAGCTCCCCCGACTCAGGGCGGAACGCCACCACCGCCAGCGCCATCAGGCTGACCGTCATGCCGACGATCACGGCGGCGATGCTCCGGGCGCCCGGCGCGTTCTGCCACCCCCCGGGTGACTGAAGATGCCGCGCCGCCAGGACCACGACCAGCACAAGGGAAAAGACCATGATGGCAATGGCGACAGGACGCACCCATGGTTGTCCGGCGGCCGAAACCGCCGAGGCCAGTGGCGCGCGCCCTTCCATCGTGACATCGTCCACGGAATCGGTATCTCGTGCAGGCATGGGACTCTGATGATGAACGGCAAGCGGGACGTGAAAAGCCTACCGCGCACGCCCGCAGCGCGTCATCACCATGCTTACCCCCTTTCTATACTCGCCCCCACTGAATTACCGCCGGGCGCCCAGGAGCAGATATGACGCAGCGCATCCCATCCTTCTCGGCAAAAACGTGGCGCCGCCGCCTGCGTGTCGCGCAGGGAGACGCGCCAGCCGATCTGGTGCTGGCCGGCGCCACTGTCATCGATGTGCTGGCAGGCGACACATACGTCGCGGACATCGCCATCGCGGATGGCG
>JASGGF010000566.1:0-2912 GCA_047605145.1 Thermomicrobiales bacterium
TCGAGAACAAGGGCGTCACCGGCACGGTGCACTACCGGCTGGCGGAAGACCAGGACGCGGCGGCGGCGCTGCTGGGGCCGCTGGCGGCGGTGATCGCCGAGCGGCACGGCCTGCGCGCCATGCCGGGCCGTATGATCGTGGAGCTGCGGCCGGCGCTGGCGGTCAACAAAGGCA
Source organism: Thermomicrobiales bacterium (assembly GCA_047605145.1). Lineage (GTDB taxonomy): Bacteria > Chloroflexota > Chloroflexia > Thermomicrobiales > UBA6265 > JACCXM01. Next base: position 175 of record JASGGF010000566.1, read on the forward strand.
CCGCCATCCGCGATCTGGTGCAGGATCTGGGGCTGCGCGGCGTCGTGTTCTTTGGCGACGATGTCACCGATGTCGATGGCTTCGTGGCGCTGCGCGCCCTGCGTGAATCCGGCGCGGTCGCCACGCTGAGCGTGGGCGTGCTGGGCGAGGAGACGCCGGAGGTGGTGCGGCAGAACGTCGATGCCACGGTGAACGGCGTGCCTGCCTGCGCCGCGGTGATGCTGGAGCTGGCGGCGCGCCTGCCTGGGCTACCCACCGCGTAGGCAACGCTCGCATGGCGCGGGCTATGCTCTGCGCGAACTGCGGAATCCTGGAGGTTTCTTCGTGACGACGTTTCTGCTGGCGACGGTGATGTTCCTGACGACGTTCGGAACCTCGCTGGCGCAAATCGCACCGCCCTGGAGGCATCAGGTGGCCCCATTGCAGACATCCGAGATCCTGGTGGGCGGTGTCCCCCTGACGGTGGAGCTGGCGTATCAGCCGGCGGATCTGCAGCGGGGCCTGGGGTATCGCGATGGCCTGGCGCCGGGCACAGGGATGCTCTTCCTGTTCGAGCAGCCGGCGCCGCGCTCCTTCTGGATGAAGGGGATGCGCTTCTGCCTCGATATCATCTGGATTCAGGACGGCGTGATTCAGGGCGCGGCGGAGAATGTCTGCCCGGATGATCCCGATATTGCCGACACCGAGCGTCCGACGCAGAAATCGCCCGTCGATGTTGCCTACGTGCTGGAAGTGCCGGCGGGCTGGTTGGCGGAGCATGGGCTCGGCGCCGGCACGCCGGTGGAGAATCTGCCCTACCTCGTGCGCACCGAGGAGCCAACCCCGGCGCCGTAGCGGCTGTCATTGCCTGCGGACAATGATGAGGGGCCAGCCGCGTAGCGGCGGGCCCCACTCGCGTGCTGCGGGAGCGCGCTACCCTCGCTGGGTGGTCGAGGTTGTGGAGGTCGGCGCAGGCGTCGTCGATGTGGTCGTGCACGGGCCGCGGTAGCTGCCCGGGTTGTCGTTGATGGTCTTGCGGGATTTGCTCTTCTTGACCCGGCGGGTCTCGAAGGTGTCCGGCGCAGCCGTCGTGGTCGGAGCCACTGTCGTCGTGGTTGGCTCAACCTGCGGCGTCTGTTGCCCGCTTCTGGGCTGCGGTGTCGTACTGGTGCTGGTGCTGGTCGTCGTTGGAGCGGCGATCCGAATGCACAGCGTGCGCTTGCCCTTGTGCTCGTTGTGCTCCGAACCGACGCCCTTGCCCTTGCCCTTGCGCGCCTTCGCCTTGCCGTGACTGCGCTTCTTGCCCTTGCCCTTCGGCTTCGCGTCAGCGGCGGCGACGACCGCAAGCCCGGCGGTCGCCAATGCTCCACCAACCACGCCCTTCACAGCGGTGCGGCGACTGGCGGCGTTGGCAATACGGGTCAGTAGCTCGTCGAATTCTCGTGAATCCAAATCTGTTGCTCCTGATGGCGGCCAAAAAACGCGAGACGGGGCGCACTTTATCATGCGTTGATGTGGTGAACAATGCGCGGGCCGCAGCGGATGGTGCTAAACCCCAACCGTTGCCGGCTCACGCTGTAGCGCCTGCAACACCTCGGCGGCGACCTCGTAGCGGCCAAAGGAGGGCATCAGATAGATGCCCTGCACGTGCGGCTGCAGCGCTAGCAGTAGTTCCTGCGCCATCGCCACCCCCTCGCGCCGGCCGTCGGCTCCGGCCAGCCGCATCCGCTCCCGCGCGTCGTCCGTCAGGGTGATGCCGGGCACCTCGTTGTGCAGGAACTCGGCGTGGCGCGTGCTCTGCAGCGGCAGGATGCCGGCCATTACTGGCACGGGCAACTGGTCTGCGCCGAATGCCTCAAGAAAGCGGAACCACGTTTCCGGGTCGAAGATCGGCTGCGTCATCACCACCTGCGCCCCGGCCGCCAGCTTGCCGCGCAGGCGTTCCGCCTCCAGCGGCAGATCGCTGCGCGTGGGATCGACGGCGCAGGCGACGGTGAACCCGGCGGGCCGCCCGATGGAGGCCCCCGCCGAGTCCTGCCCGGCGTTCAGGCGCCCCAGCACCCGGATCAGCCCGACGGAATCGACATCGTAGACAGCGGAGGACTCAGGGTAGTCCCCGAGGCTCGGCGGATCGCCGGTCAGCGCGAGGATGTTGCGCACGCCCACTGCGTGCGCGCCCAGCAGCTCCGATTGCAGGCCCATCAGCGAGCGGTCGCGCGTGGTCAGGTGCAGGATCGTCTCCACGCCGACCTGATGCTGGATGAGGTAGCAGAGCGTCAGTGCGCTCATGCGCACGCGGGCCATCGGCGAATCCGCCACGTTGATGAGGTCTACCCCGGCGGCCTGCAGCAACCGGGCGCCATCCAGCGCCTTGGCGGGGTTCAATCCCTTCGGCGGGTCGATTTCGACGCTGACGGCGAACTCGCCACGCTGCAGCTTCTGCTCCAGCAGGGTCGGCCCTTCCGGCGCGACGAGGTCGATATCCGGGGATTCGGCCTTGCGGCGGGCGCGCGGCGCGCGGATGGCCCCGTTTGCCGGGCTGTCGGCGGCGCAGGGGAGGCCGTGGTAGGCGCTCCACGTGTCCAGCGCGGCGCGCATGGCGGCGGTGTGAGCGGGGGTGGTGCCGCAGCAGCCGCCGATGATGCGCACCCCGGCGTCGGCGGCGCGCCGCGCGAACTCCGCGAAGTATTCCGCCGAGGAGGGGTAGATCACGCGCCCGGCCACGTGCGCCGGCCAGCCGGCGTTCGGCATGCAGGAAA
>JASGGF010000567.1:0-2905 GCA_047605145.1 Thermomicrobiales bacterium
GCACTCCGTGCTGCCGACGGGGAGCGCCGCGGACGTGGCGCTGGGCGGCTTCGTGCGTCGCCGCCTTGGCGACGAGGCGTGGGAGCGGCTGGTGGAGCCGCTGATGGCGGGCATCTACGCCGCCGATGGCGACCAACTAAGCCTGGCTGCCACCTTCCCGCAGTTGCAGACCGCCGAGCGGGAGCACGGCGGGCTGATCAAGGGGGTAGTGGCGGCCCGCCGGCAGGGGCCGGCGAATGGCGCCCCGCCGAAAGCGCCGTTCCTGACGCCGGCCGCCGGGCTGGGCACGATGGTGGAGGCGCTGACGGCGGAGTTGCGGGCCGCCGGCGCAACGATCCGCACCGGGGTCGCGGTCACGGCGCTAGCGCGGCATGGAACCGGGTATCAACTGCGACTGGACACGGGCGAGACGCTGGCGGCGGACGCGGTGGTGATCGCCACCCCGGCGCACGTCGCCGCTGACCTGCTGCGCGGGATCGACGCGCCACTGGCTGAGGATCTGACCGGTATCCCGCATTCCTCCACTGCCATCGTGACGCTGGCCTACCGCACGGAGCAGATCGCGCGGCCGCTGACCTCGCACGGCTACGTGGTGCCGCGCGTGGTGGGCGGGCCGGTGCTGGCCTGCACGTGGTCATCACGCAAGTGGGGCGGGCGGGCGCCTGACGGATATGACCTGCTGCGCGTCTTTCTGGGTCGCTCCGGGAATGGCGAGGCGCTGCTGGAGTTCGACGACGCCACGCTGCTGGCGATCGCCCGCGAAGAGGTGGCGCGGCGGCTGGGCGCGGAGGGGGAACCGGCGCTGAGCCGGGTGCAGCGCTGGCCGCGCGGGATGCCGCAGTACGTGCTGGGTCACCCGGCGCGGGTGCAGCGCATCGAAGCCGGGTTCGCGCGCCACCCGGGGCTGGCGCTGGCCGGCAACGCGCTGCGCGGCGTGGGCGTGCCGGACGTGATCCGCAGCGGGGAGGCCTCCGCCGATCAGGTCGCTACGGCGTTGCCGAGCATGGCGGCGCCGGCCTAGGCGGGGCTCGTCTCTCCTGCGCCACGCCCAATCCCATCCGATTGCCGCAACAATGTGCGGATTGCACAATTATTTGATGTTCTGGGCTGCCGAGGCTACGCATCGCGCGTAGTACGCTGAACGCTTGTGTGTGTTCTTCCCACGCACTGGCGTAGCCATGCGTGCGTGCTTTTGATCAACGAGCCGGTGCGGAGGCCGAATGACTGTCACGGATGATCAGCGACCCGCCGCGATTCCTGAGCGAATCGCTGGTCTGGGGCCCATCTCCGGGAATCTCTGGTGGAGCTGGAAGCCGGAAGCCGAGGCGCTGTACCGCGATCTGGACCCGGCGCTCTTCGCGGAGACCGTCGCCAACCCGGCGCTGCTGATGCGGCGCGTCTCCCCGGAGCGGCTGGCGGCGGTCGCCGCCGACCCGGCGTATCTGGCCCGCTACGACGCGGTGGCCGCCGAATTCGCGGCGGTGGAGCACGTTGACCCGGCGGCGACGTGGGTGGGGCAGCACCGGCCGGAGCTGGCCGGGCCGACGGTGGCCTACTTCTCCGCTGAGTTCGGGGTGCACCCCAGCCTGCCGATCTATTCCGGCGGCCTCGGGGTGCTGGCGGGTGACCACGCCAAGGCGGCCAGCGACCTCGGGTTGCCGCTCGTCGGCATCTCGCTGCTCTACCGGCAGGGCTACCTGCGGCAGCGCCTGACGCACGACGGCTGGCAACTGGATGTCACGCCGGTGCTGGAGCCGGGCGCCGAGCCGACCACGCTGGTGACCGGGCCGGACGGCGAGCCGCTCACCGTCGATATTGCGCTGGACAACCCGGCGGAACGCATCAAGCTGCACATCTGGTGCGTCAATGTCGGGCGCGTGCCGCTCTTCCTGCTCGATACCGATGTCGAGGGGAACCCGGACTGGACGCGCGCCGTCTCCAGTCGCCTCTATGGCGGCGACACCGAGCACCGCCTGCGGCAGGAGAAGATCCTCGGCATCGGCGGCGTGCGCGCCCTGCGCGCCATGGGGATCAACCCGACCTACTGGCATGGCAACGAGGGGCACGCGGCCTTCCACCTGCTGGAGCGCGTGCGCGAGTGGGTGGCGCAGGGGCTCGATTTCGAGGAGGCGTCCCAGCGCGTCGTCGCCTCGTCCGTCTTCACCTCGCACACACCGGTTCCGGCGGGGCACGATGTCTTCCCGCCGCAGATGATGGACCGCTATTTCGGCTACTTCTGGCCGCGCCTCGGGCTGGACCGGGACCAGTTTCTGGCGCTGGGGCACCACGACGGCAGCGGCGACGGCTTCAATATGACGGCGCTCTCGATGCGCCTCTCCGGCTTCCGCAATGGCGTGAGCGTGCGACACGGCGAGATCACCCGCGCCATGTGGCACGACCTGTGGCCGGGCGTGGAGGCGCCGCTGGCGCCGATCACCTCCATCACCAACGGCGTGCACATGCCGACGTGGATTTCCGATCCATTGCAGGCGCTTCTGAACCGTTACCTCCCAGACGGGTGGTGGGCCAACCAGCAGGACCCCGCCCTCTGGGAGCGCGTGCTGGATATCCCCGACGAGGAGTTGTGGGCGGTCAAGGCACAGAACCGGATCGCGCTGCTGGACTACCTGACCGAGTACACGCGGGGCCGCTGGGCGTCTGGCGAGCTGGACACCAAGCAGGTGGTGGCCGCCGGGCCGATGCTGGAGCGCCGCCCGCTGACCATCGGGTTCGCGCGGCGTTTCGCCACCTACAAGCGGGCCACGCTGCTCTTCACCGATGCGGACCGGCTGGCGCGCATACTGACGAACCCGGAGCGCCCGGTGCAACTGATCTTCGCGGGCAAGGCGCATCCGGCGGACGATGGCGGCAAGCGGCTGATTCAGGAGATCTTCTGGCGCTCGCT
>JASGGF010000568.1:0-2894 GCA_047605145.1 Thermomicrobiales bacterium
CGTGCTGGAGGCGGAGCACGCCAACCTGCGCGCGGCCCTCGCCTTGCTGGCGGAGACCGGGGAATCGGATGCCCTGCTGCAGCTCACCGCCACGCTAGGGCGCTTCTGGGTCGGCCTCGGCTACCTGCGGGAGGGCCGCGCCTGGTTGGAGCGCGCGCTGGCCGATGCCGGCTCGCAACCCACCGTACACCGGGCGCGGAGCCTCGTCTGGCTCGGTCTGATACTGGTCTGGCAGGGACATCACGCGGAAGCGACCGAGCGACTGACCGCCGGGCTGGCCGCCTGCCGGGCCTGCGATGACCCCCTCGGCGCGACCGACGCCCTGATGGCGCTCGGCGTGATGGCAACCCTGCAAGGGGAGCACGAGCGCGGCACGGCGCTGCTGGATGAGGCTGGCGCAATGGCCCGGCGCGTGGTCGATCCGCGACTGGCGGCGATTCTGGCCGGTTGGGTGGCGACCAATCTGGCGGTATCTCCCCGCATGATGGGGGATTCCGCACGGGCCGCCAAGAGCCTGGACGAGGCGATCCGCCTGCAACGCGCGGCGGGGCACACCGATGGCCTCATCCTGGCGCTGGGCGACGCCGGCAACGTCGCCCGCGATCAGGGCGACCACACCGGGGCGCTGGCGCGCTACCACGAGGCGCTGGCGCTGGGGCAGCAGCACCCCGGCACGAGCGAGGTCACCGAGGTGATCGAAGCGGTTGGCATCGTGGCGGCGGCGGCAGGCCAGTACCGACACGCCACGCGCCTCCTGAGCGCCGCCCGGGCCCAGCGGGACCGCCTCGGGCTGGGCTACTTCGTGCCGGCGGACCAGGCGGCGGTGGAGCAGGCGCTGGCGACAGCGCGGGCCACCCTCGGTGAGGTGGCTTTCGCGGCAGCGTGGGCAGCGGGCGCGGCGCTCACGCCGGGGCAGGCGGCCACCGAGGCGCAACGCCCGCTGGACAACCCCGCCAGCGGCCCGGGCAGCGTGCTCTCCCCGCGCGAGCAGGAAATCCTGACCCTGATCGCCGCCGGCATGAGCAACCCCGCCATCGCCGGGGAACTTTTCCTCAGCGTGCGCACCGTGGAAAACCACGTCGCCCACATCCTGGCCAAGCTCGGCGTGCGCACCCGCGCGGCGGCGGTGGAGGCCGCCGGGCTGACTTCCTCCACAGGCATGAGTACCCCGGAATAGGTACGCAACCGCCCGCAAACAGGTGGCGGTGGGGGTTTGCTGCCCCCGGCCGCCGCCCTACTGTGGAGCACGAACGGGGTGGCACGTGGGCCGCCCCGCGGCGCCACAAGGCGGTTCGCCATGCCTGTGCTCCTGATTCGCCAGACTGTCGCGGACTTCGCCACCTGGCGCGCCGTCTTCGCGGAGCAGGCCGAACTCCGGCGCGCCAATGGCGCCGGCGGGGAACGGCTCTTTCACACTGGCGACGCCGGCGAGGTGGTGGCGCTGCTGGAGTGGGACGACCTCGAACGGGCCCGCCTGTTCGCGGATTCCGACGACTGGCGGGAGGCCATGACCCGCGCCGGGGTCACGAGCGAGCCGGATTGCTGGTTTCTGGAGGATGCGCCTCTACTCGCGTAACCCACGACGACACGGACGACGACCAGGGAGGTTGAACCATGGGCACGCATCGCTTTGCAACGAACCGTACGCGCGCGGCGGGCCGCTGTTTCACCCGGCGCCGCGCGCTGCGCTCCGCCACGAGCGGGCTGGCCGCCATCACGCTGACCGCCGCCGGGCTGCGCGCCACCCCGGCCCCAGCGCAGGCGCAGGAGGCGACGCCCGAAACCACCCTGGCGCCAAGCCCCGGCGACCTGGTGGATATCGGCGGGCGCAACATCTACCTGGAGTGTCAGGGCGATCCCGAACGCGGCCCGGTGATCGTGCTGCTGACGGGATACCGCACCTCCGGCCGCTACTGGACCGATGATCTGCTGCACCCGGTCTTTCCCCGGCACATGGTGCTGCCCAGTCTGGCAAAGGCCGCCCGCGTCTGCACCTACGATCGCCCCGGCACCTATGCCTACATCGCGGAAGACCTGCTGACCAGCCGCAGCGATGCCATCGACCAGCCGCGCAGGGCCGCCGATGTGGTGGAGGAGTTGCACACGCTCTTGCAGGCGGCGAAGATTCCCGGCCCCTACATTCTGGCGGCGCACTCGCTAGGCGGCCTCTTCGCCCGGCTCTACGCCGCCACCTACCCGGACGAGGTGGTGGGGATGGTGCTTGTGGATGCCTACTCCGAACTGCTGGAAAACGTGATGACCCCGGCGCAGTACGCCGCGTTGAAGGAGCTCAATCAGGCGGGCGGCACCGACGACGTGCTGGAGATCGACGGCTACGGCGAGGTCGAAGCGTTCCCGTGGGGCGGCGACAACGAGACCGTGCGCGAGGCCGTGGCGGCCTCGCCGCTGCGCCCGATGCCGCTGGCGGTGCTGAGCCACGGCAAGCCGTTTCCCGGCACAGATGACGTCCCCGGCTTCGCGCCGGGCGAGCTGGAGGAGCTCCTGCAGGCGGGCAACCGGGCGCTGGCGGCGCTGGTCCCGAACAGCCGCTTCTGGGTGGCCAGCGAGAGCGGCCACGACATCCATCAGGACCAGCCGGAACTAGTCACCGAGGCGATCCAGCAGGTGCTGGAGGGCGTGCGTAGCCCGGACACGTGGTACTCGCTGGAATCCTGCTGCGCGGAGTAGTGCGCGCCGCGCCATCGGCGGCGCTGCGGCCCACCCGCTGCCCCACCCCACCGCGCCCATCCACCGGGATAGGCGCGGCGGCGGCGATCGCTCGCCGGGGCGGCGCCACGGCCACCCCACCGCCCGCTCGGGCCTACCTCCGGCCATGGGGCGGCCCACCGCCTGCTCCCCGAAGATGGGAGCATGAGCGGCGGCGCGCTGACGCT
>JASGGF010000569.1:0-2892 GCA_047605145.1 Thermomicrobiales bacterium
GCGCCACGAAGGGCAAGTGCGAGAACACCTGCACCCCGACCTGCCCGACCGGCGGAGTCTGTGGCGGGAGCGACGGCTGCGGCGGAACCTGCGGGTGCAGTGGCGATAACATCTGCGTCGAGGGAACCTGCACGCCCTGCACGGTGACCTGCACCGGCAACGCGGCGACGTGCGGCACGGCCCTGCAGGCCACCCTCTCCGGGACGATGAGCGGTACGGTGTACATCTGCCCGGGCCTATACAGCAGCACCTCCGGCTTCACGCAACAAGCGGGCGTGAACCTGTACGGCGCTGGCAGCGGCAGTGATCAGGCCAGCAACACGATTCTCGATGCCTTGGGCACGTCCACGATAACGACGCTCAATGCTTCCAGTGGACCACTAACGACCACGATCTCCGGTCTGCGAATCACTGGCGGCAATGGAACGACTGTTGGTGGACTCAACACGCTCGCCCTGGTCGGGCCCATGGCGGTCGACAAGTGCGCTATCGTCGGGAATACCGGCGGCCAGTACGGGGGCGCTCTGTTCATAGGCGTCACAGAGCTGAAGAATTCAACGATTTCTGGAAACACAGGCACTGCGAGCACTGGGGGACCAGCGTTCCTGTTGCCCTCAGTTCAGGCGGCCACGATCACTAACTGCGTGATTGACGACAATACGGGCGGACAGTTTGGCGGCGTGCTGGGCTCGGTCCCCATCGCGGGCGCAACGCTGACGGTGGATGCCGCCACGAAGATCACGAACAATAAGTTCACCGCTGGCGCAGGTGACCGCGCGAGCGGCATCGGCCACCCGACGACTGATTCTGGGACGATCACGGTGAACGGGACGACCATCACCGGCAACACGCCGAACCCGCAGTGCCTCGGCGTGACGGGGTGCTCCGTCTAGGCGGAGCGGTTCGCACGCAAGCCCCCGCGCCCGGCAACGGGCGCGGGGGCTTTTTCGCGCCGGGCGGACGAATACGCGTGCGCGTGGCATAGTCACGCCAGCAAACGAACGTGGCGAAAGGCGATGGCGCATGACCGAGGTGGCCCCGGTGTTCGAGGCCGTGATCTTCGATATGGATGGCGTGCTGGTGGAATCCGAGCACCTCTGGGAGGAGAACTGGGTTCGCTACTCCGGGCTGCACGCCTACGAGTGGCTCCCCTCCGACACCGCGATGGTGCAGGGCATGAGCGTGCCGGAATGGGCGCGCTACCTCGCTGGGCGCATCGGCGGCGGTGACCCCGAGCACATCATGGACGACATCGTCGCCAACATGATTGCCTCGCTGCACGGCGGGCGGGTGGAGCTGTTGCCGGGATCGTTCGAGATGGTGATGACCGCCGCCGCGCGCGTCCCCATCGCGGTCGCCTCCTCTGCGTCCTTCCGCTTTATTGAAGCGGTGTTGGAGGCGACCGGGCTGCGCCCCAGCTTCAGCGCCGTGGTCTCCAGCGAGCAGGTGCCGAACGGCAAGCCCGCGCCGGATGTCTATCTGGAGGCGGCGCGGCGCATCGGCGTGGAGCCCACGCGCGCCATCGCCATCGAAGACAGCAGCAACGGACTGCGGGCGGCGGCGGCGGCGGGGATGCACGTCATCGCGCTGCCGAACCCCACGTACCCGCCGAAGCCGGACGCGCTGGAGCGGTGTGCGAAGATCGCGACCTCCACGGAGGATGTGCGCGCCTATCTGATCGAGCATCTTCCGGCGCCGATCTAGGCCAATTCCCGTCACCCGCCCCGGCAGGCCGGTCTGCCGGGCAGCACGAAGGAGCAGGCAATGCAGCGGTTGCTCAATGAGGCCTCCCAGTTCCGCGAAGAGATGATCGGCGGTTACACGGCGGCCTACGGCCGCTACCTGCGCCGGGTGCCGGGCGCCAGTGGGGTGATCGCCAACGGCGCGCCCGCGCGGGGCAAGGTGGGCGTGGTGGTGGGGGGAGGCTCCGGCCACTACCCGGCCTTCTACGGGCTGGTGGGGCAGGGGCTGGCCTCCGGCGCGGCCATCGGCGACATCTTCACCTCCCCCTCCGGCGAGCAGTGCTACCGCGTCGGCAAGGCGGTCGATGGCGGGGCCGGGGTGCTCTTCACCTTTGGCAACTACAGCGGCGACGTCATGAACTTCGGCATGGCGGAAACGCGCCTGCGCGCCGACGGCATCGACGCGCGCACCGTGCTGGTGACGGACGACGTCCTCTCGGCGCCGGTGGCGGAGGCTGACCGGCGCCGGGGCATCGCTGGCGGCTTTTACGTCTTCAAGACCGCCGGGGCCGCAGCGGCGCGCGGCGACAGCATCGCCGACGTGGAGGCGCTGACCCGCCACGCGAACGCACGGGTGCGCACGGCGGGCGTCGGGTTCGCGGGGTGTACGGTGCCGGGGCAGGATGAGCCGCTGTTCACCGTGGCGCCGGGCAAGATGGAAGTGGGCCTCGGCATCCACGGCGAGCCGGGCGTGCGCATCGGTGACCACCCGCCGGCGCGGGAGCTGGCGGCGACGCTGGTGGAGACGCTGCTGGCAGAGACCCCGGCGGGGGCGGGCAGTCAGGTAGCCGTGCTGGTGAATGGCCTCGGCAGCACCAAGTACGAGGAGTTGTTCGTCTTCTACAACGATGTGGCGGCGCAACTGGCCCACCACGGCCTGCAGCCGTACAACCCGCTGATCGGCGAGTTCGTGACCGCGCTGGACATGACCGGTCTCTCACTCTCGCTGTACTGGATCGATGACGACCTGCGGGCGCTGCTGGACGCGACGGCGGCATCACCGGCGTTCACCAGCATCGGGCCGGACGTGGCGGCAGCGACGTCGGCGCCAACCAGCGACGCCGTGCTGCTCGGCGAGGGTGCTGACCCCGACGCTGCTGCGACAGCGGCCGCCGACGACGCGCCGGGCGGCGCGGCGGGTGTGCGGGCG
>JASGGF010000570.1:0-2889 GCA_047605145.1 Thermomicrobiales bacterium
TGGTGGGGCGCGTGAGAGGGTGTGGCGGGAGCACGGGGCGGATTGCCTCCGCCCTGTGCCCCTCGTTCTCCCCGTTACGCCTTCACCCCCCTTCACCCCCTGAGCGCGCAGCGCGCCACCCCCTGAGCGAAGCGGCTCCCCCTCAGTCCCGCGCCATCGCGGCGGCGGCCTGCAGTTCGAGGTCGTGGTAGGCGTCTGACGCGACGGTGACGGCGACGCCCTGAATGTGGCCGCCCCTGAAGCTGAAGCCGGCGCCGTACTCCTTGCTCACCGGGTCCGCGCTGTCGCGGCCGATGGTCAGGCCGTCGCCGGCGAGGCTGAAGTGGCCGGTCTGCGTGCGCATGGGGCCGCTGGCGACGGCCTCATCATTGACATACAGCGTGGTCGTGCCCAGCGATTCGCCGTGCTCGCCGGTCTGCTCCTTCTCGAACGCCATGCCGAGGGTGTAGCGGCCGGGGGCCAGCTCGCCGGAGACGAACTGCTGCTCCGGCGGGATGCCGAGGAAGTTGTAGACGTACCAGAGCTTGCGCTCCTTGATGAACAGCGCGTGGCCGCCGAAGCGGGAACCCATCGCGAACAGGATGCCTTCGGCGTCTGGCTCGGTCAGCTCGACATTGGCGAGGATCTTGTAGGAGCGGCCCCGCGTGTTCGCGGCCACCTGCTCCGGCACATCGGCGCAGTCCGGGAAGTAGATGTAGGTGTCGCGGGGCGGCTCGGGGGAGGGGCGGGGCGTGCCCATGACCTCCACCTGCGAGCGGTCGTCCAGCGGCAGCACGTTGTACTTGCCCGCCTCTGTGTACCACGACTCGATGAGCTGGCGGAGCCGCTCCGGGTTCTCCTGCGCGAGGTTGTGCGATTCCGAGCGGTCGTGCTCGAGGTCGTACAGCTCCCAGACGTCGTCGTCGAAGTGGCCCAGATTGGCGTTCGGGCCGTGAACGGCGACGGCTTTCCAGCCATCCTGCCAGATGGCGCGAGTGCCCAGCATGGAGTAGTGCTGGACATGCTTGTGGGTCGGCGCGGCGGCGTCATCGAAGCTGTAGCGCATGGACACCCCCGGCAGGGGGACCTGCGCCACGCCGTTGAGGGTGTCCGGGAATTCCAGCCCGACGCAATCGAGGATGGTGGGCACGAGGTCGGTGACGTGGTGGTACTGGTGGCGAATCTCGCCTTTGGCCTTGATGCCGGCTGGCCACGAGATCACCAGCGGGTCGGCGGTGCCGCCAGCGTAGCTGTAGCGCTTGAACATCTTGTACGGCGTGGAGAACGCCGCCGCCCAGCCAGTGGGGTAGTGCTCGTAGGTGTCCGGACTGCCCAGCTTGTCGATGAGCGGCATATTCTCTTCAACGGTATCCGGCCACGCGTTGAAGAACTTGTTTTCGTTGACGGAGCCGTTCGGGCTGCCCTCGCCGGAGGAGCCGTTGTCTGAGGCGTAGATGACGATGGTGTTCTCGAGCTGGCCGGTGGTCTCCAGATACTCGATGATGCGGCCGACCTGATGATCGGTGAACTCCGAGAAGCCGGCGAAGACCTCGGCGAGGCGCGCGAAGAGGCGCTTTTCGTCATCGTTGAGCGAGTCCCACGGGCGGACGGTATCGCCGGGGGGGAAGGTGCCTTCCGGCATGGGGTTGAGCGGGGAGAGGGCGGTGCCCTCCGGCAGGATGCCGCGCTCGATCATGCGGGCGTGGCACCACTCGCGGTAGGCGTCGTAGCCGTCGTCGAACATCCCCTTGTACTTGTCGGCCCACTCCGCCGCCACCTGATGCGGCGCGTGGTTGGCGCCCGGGCAGAACCACATGAAGAAGGGACGGGAGGGGTTGGTCTGGCGGGCGTCGCGCAGCATGGTGATCGCCTGATCGGCGAGATCCTTGGAGAGGTGGTAGCCCTCTTCCGGCTGGTAGGGCTGGTCAATCTTGTGATTGTCGACGGTCAGATCGGGGTAATACTGGTTCGCCTCGCCGCCGAGGAAGCCGTAAAACCGGTCCCAGCCGCGCTGCAGCGGCCACGCGCGCTTCGTGCCGCCGAGGCCCAGCTCGTCCAGCGGGACGTTGTGGTTCTTGCCGAGCCAGTACGTGTTCCAGCCGTTCTGCTGCATGACGCTGGCGAGGGTGCCGCAGGACAGGGGGATGTGGCCGTTGCCGCCGGGGAACCCGACGGTGCCTTCGGAGACGACGGAGCAGCCGTTCTGATGGTGGTTGCGCCCGGTGAGGAAGCACGAGCGGGTGGGCGAGCAGAGGGCGGTGGTGTGCCACTGGGTGTAGGTGACGCCGTTCGCGGCGAGCTTGCTGAGGGTGGGCATGTTGATGCGCCCGCCGTAGGGCTCCCACGCGGCCTGACCGGTGTCGTCGAAGAGGACGACGAGGACGTTGGGCGCGCCTTCCGGCGCTTTCGGCGCGACATAGGGCGCCCAGTCCGGGACGGAATCGCGGATATCGACATTGATGACGCCGTTGAACTTGGGCGTTTCTGGCATGGCTGCGGTCCTGCTCCGTTGGTGACTGCTGCGCGCGGGCCGGCGTCCGGGCCGGCCTGTGTACGGTGCAGGATCGGCGGTTGGGGGGCGCCGCCGCATGGTGCGAAACGGACCAAATACGGAGGGGGTGGCGGGCTGCGGCCCTCAGGGGGAGACGGGCTGCGGCCCTCAGGGGGAGGCGGGCTGCGGCCCTCAGGGGGTGTAGGGGGGTGCAGGAGTACGAAGGGGGGACGAGGGGGTAACGGAGCCATGGCGCCCGCGCCCAACACCAACCTTCGATGTCATTCCGACCGCAGGAGGAATCGCGCACCCCCAAGCCCCCTGACTGGGGTAGGTATTGAGGAATGGGCGGCTTCACGACGTCGACAAGCCCTCACCCCAACCCCTCTCCCGATGCGCGGGAGAGGGGCTCTTGCCCC
>JASGGF010000571.1:0-2885 GCA_047605145.1 Thermomicrobiales bacterium
CGCTACCCGGCCCGACCCACCATGTCTCGACCGCAGTAGAGAGAACTCGTCCTCCCTTCCGCCTCCACTCCGGCCCGCCCCACCCCGATGTCATCCCGAACCCGCAGGTGAAGGATCGACCACCCCCAACTGGACCACTGCGAACCAGTTCTCCGACAGCCACCCGGCGGTGGTGGGCGGAACGACAGGCGCCGTCTCCCCTAGAGTTGGGGGGTGTACGATCCCTCCTTCGTCGGAATGACATTGGGGTAGCGGGGCAACGCGGTCGCAGGCGGAGAAACCAGGGGAGTTGTCGCTGGCTCCTGCCATCAGGCCGGACACCCCGGCGCCCTATCTCCGAACATCGCCACGACATCCCCCACCACGATGTCATCCCGAACCCGCAGGTGAGGGATCGCACACCCCCACCTTCAAGGTCACGGCGCCCTCTCTCCGGCTGCCACCGCGCACCTCCGCCACCACGAGGTCATCCCGAGCCGCAGCCGAGGGATCGCGCACCCCCAACTTCGCCACCGTCAGCCAGCGCTCCGCGTGTCACCCCCTGCCCTCGCCCGCGGGGCATGACCCCGGCGCCTCCGCCACCACACCTCCACTACACTCTCCGTGTCCGGAGGAAAGCCATGGCGCTCGCCCAATTCACCAAGCCCGCAGGGACGTGGCGCTGCGAGGACTTGCCATCACTGCCTGACGACGGCACGCGGTACGAGATCATCGATGGGGAGCTGTTTGAATTGAGCGGCCCAAGATCGGCGCACGCCGTCGCCATCATGGCGCTCATCCGATTGCTGCTGCCGCTGTGTGATCGACTCGGTCTCACCCTGCTCACCGCCGCGCTCGATGTCTTCTTCGCCGGGGCCGATCCTGTCCAGCCAGACCTTGTCGCATTCTTTCCCGGTGGACGCGCCCGGTTGGTGGATCGTGGGGTAGAAGGTCCACCCGACCTCCACATCGAAGTCCTCAGCCCACCGAACCGTGAGCACGATACCGTGCGCAAGCGAGCCCTCTATGCACGCGGCGGCGTGCGCGAATACTGGATCGTCGATCCAGACGCGGCCACCATCGAGATCATCGGCGCGGACGGCACGACGGTGCAGCGCCTGTCGGCTCTGACTGAAGCAGACTTCACTCTGCGCTCCCCACTCCTCGGCGAGCTTGTGGCAAACCCTGCCGCCATCTTCCCGCGCGAATCCAGGGCCTGAGGAGCAGGGCCGTCCTGCCCGCCCTAGCCGCGCCTACGCCCCGAACCCCCGCCCCCGCAGCGCCGTCCGCGCCGCCGCCGCCTCATCCCACGGGCGCTTCTCCCGCCCCCAGATGATGCTCCCCTCGTGGCCCTTGCCTGCCAGCAGCACGCAGTCGCCGGGTTGGGCCAGCGCCACCGCGAGGTTCACCGCGTCCTGCCGCTCCACGCGCGTGTGCAGCGTCTCGCCGGGGCGCGCGCCGGCGGCTTCAGCGCCAGCGGCGATCTCCGCGATGATCGCCTCGGCGTCCTCGAAGCGCGGGTCCTCGGTGGTCACGATCACGATGTCGGCCAGCTCGGCGGCGACGCGGCCCTGAATCGGGCGCTTCTCGCGGTCGCGCTGGCCGGCGCTGCCGAAGACCGCGATCAGGCGGCCTCCGGGGTGCAGGCCGCGCAGCAGCCGCAGCACTTTCTCCAACGAATCGGGCGTGTGCGCGTAGTCCACCACCACGCTGAAGGGCTGCCCCTCGTCCACGCGGACCATGCGCCCCGGCACCGGCGGCGCGGTATCCAGCCCGCGCGCCACCGTCGCCAGCGGCACGCCCAGCCCCAGCGCCACCCCGGCGGCGCAGATCGAGTTGGCGACGTTGAACTCCCCAATCAATGGGGAATGGATCTCCGCCCGGCCGTGCTCCCGCGAGACCAGCGTGAAGCGATTGCCGCTCCCTGAGAGGATCACGTCCTCCGCCCACAGGCCGATGCCATCACCGCCGCCGCGCAGGCTGTAGCGCAGCAGATCCGCGCCCGCCGCGTAGGGCTCCACCGCCAGCGCGCCGGCGTCATCGGCGTTGGTCGCCACCACGCCACCGCGCGCCGCCACGCGCTCCAGCAGGATCGCCTTGGCCCGCCGGTACGCCTCCACGGAGCCGTGGTAGTCGAGGTGCTCGTGGGTGATGTTGGTCACCGCCCCGGCCCGGAACGAGACGTGATCGAGGCGGAACATCGCCAGCCCGTGCGAGGTCGCCTCCAGCACGGCCCAATCGACGCCGGCGTCCACCATCTGCCGCAGGTAGCGCTGCACATCGTTCGATTCCGGCGTGGTCTGCCGGGCGGCGTGCAGGTCCTCCGTGTCCCCGATGCGAATGGCGACGGTGCCGATCATGCCGGTGGTCGCGCCCGCCGTGCGCAGCAGGTGATCGAGAATGAAGGAGGTCGTGGTCTTGCCGTCCGTGCCGGTGACGCCAATCACGCCCAGTTCACGCGAGGGGTGGCCGAAGAACGCCGCCGCCAGCCCGGCCAGCGCCTGCCTGCTGTTCGGGGCGATGATCTGCGGCAGGTCGAAGGCGACCGGCTCCTCCACCAGCAGCGCCGCCGCGCCCCGCTCCACTGCGCCCGCGATGTAGTCGTGGCCGTCCAGATCGGCCCCACGGAGCGCCGTGAACAGCGCGCCCGGCGTGACCAGCCGCGAGTCGTAGACGACGTCGCTGACGGGTGTGGCGCCATCCCCGGTGAACGGCGCGCCCGCCGCCAGCGCGAGGTCGGCGACGCGCGCCGTGCGCCCGGTCACTCGCCGCCGCCGCCCGGCATCAGCCGCTTGGCGATAGTCGACAGCACCGGCACGTAGATGCGCTCCATCGGCGGCGGGTAAGACACGATCTGGCCCCCGAAGCGGGTCTTGAACTCGTACAGGCCGCGCCAATCGCTGCCG
>JASGGF010000572.1:0-2879 GCA_047605145.1 Thermomicrobiales bacterium
GATGAACACGCCGATGGACGAGGAGGGCACCCCGAGCCGGATGACGGCGTAGAGGAACAGAAAGGGGTCGATGGCGGCGGTGGCGGCAAGCAGAATGCGGAACCCGGCGTACCGCAGGTAGCGCGAATCCATCAGCGGCAGGGCGAGCAAGCGGAAGGAGAACGGCGCCGGCGGGGCGGTGAGTTGCGAGGGTCGGGGCCGCTGCAGAATGGTCAGGATCGCCAGCGCCAGCAGTAGCACCGCCGCGACGAGGAACAGGCGGCCGAAGTTGCCGGGGAACTGGGGCGAGCCCACGCCGAGCAGGCGCGCGGCGAGCAGCGCGCCGAGCACACTCGCCGCGAGTCCCACCAGCGACCGCCGCACTGGCAGCCCGGTCTGTGCCCCGGGCTCCGTGGACATGCGGGCCAGCGCGGCGGCAGGCACGCTGCCCAGCCCGCTGGCGAAGGTGTACACCATCAGACACAGGAAGAAGGTCAGGAGCAGCGACCGCCCGGAATCGAGCAGCAGCGCGGCGCTGGTGCGCAGCGTGGCGAACGCCAGCACCGCCATGGCGCCCGCGCGCACGAGCGCGGTGGCAAAGGCCCACTGTTGCTGGCGAGCAGGGCGGGTGATCAACAGGTGCGCGGGCACGCGGGCCAGCGTCCACAGGCTCGCTGCCAGCGCCGGCACGAGGCCGATCAGCGGGTAGGACGGCGTGAGTTCAGCGGCGAAAAAGGCCAGAATCAGGCTCGGCAGGAGCAGGATTTCGGCCACGACGTTGACGGCGCCAGAAATCAGGCTCACGGCCGTCGCCAGCGGCGCGAAGCGCTGCTGCTCCGGGGAGTGCTCTGGTTCCTGCCTCGAAAACACGCCGCGTCGCCTCCCCCGTCTGCGGGCTGACCGGCCCGAGTATAGGCGGCGACGCTCGTCGAACCGGCGGCGTGCGCTGCGAAATCGGGCTAATCGGGACTCGCAGCGGCGCGTGAGGTGATCAGGGCCACGCCGCGCGCAAGGAGTTCGGCGTCGTCCGGCGACAGGAGGTCAGCGGCGGCGGCGCTTCCCACCGCGTTCGGCGCCGGCAGGACGCCAGTGACCGCCAGCGCGGCCGGCCCCTGACCGGCAACGAGGCCACCGGCCCAACCGCTGAGCCGCGCGTCCGTCACCCCCAACCGGGCAGCTTCCCGCAGCGCGGCCGCCCAGACCGGCTCGTCGGGGCCGGCGCTGAAGCGGGGGAGCGCGCTCTCCGCCAGCAGCGTGGCGTCTCCGGTGGCGTCGAGGATGACGACGACGCCGTCCGTCTCGCCGCCAAGTTCGCGTTGCAACTCGGCGCGGATCTTCGCGTAAGTGATGGGCAGCAGTTCGGGCAGCACCTGCGTGCTGGCGATGACCGGCATGAAGTTGGCGTCGCCCGGCCAGCGCGGCACAACGTGCTCGTGCAGATGGGCGGCGATGCCGGCTCCCGCAACCGCGCCCACATTGACGCCGAGGTTGAAGCCCACCGGCGATAGCGCGCGGCGCAGGGCGCGCATCACGGGCCGCCGGAGATCGGCGATCTCGTGGGTGGTCGCGGTGTCGATATCTTCCGGCGAGGCGGCGTGGGCGTTCGGGGCCAGCATGACGTGGCCGGTGTTGTAGGGGAAAAGGTTGAGGATGACGAACGCGGTTTCGCCGCGGTGCGCGATCAGCGCCGCCGTGTCGTTCGCCTCGCCGAGGCGATTGCAGAAGACGCAGCCATCCTCGCGCGTGCCGCCGGTGACGTAATCCATCCGCCACGGCGTCCAGATGCGGCCTAACCGGGCAGTGCCGGGGGGCGTCGCGGTGAAGTCTGGCGCGCCGTCGGTTTCCATGGCGGTTCAGCCCTGCGCGGTGAAGAATGGGGCCAGATAGGGCCGCGTCCGCAATGCCGCCAGATCAGCGGCGATGACCCCGCCGGGGTCAACCCCCATGACGCTGCACGCGGCGCCAACAAGCACCAGCGTGGCCCGGATTTGCGGCAGATCACCAGCCGGAGCATCGCGCCACTCGCTGGCGGAGGCGCGCAACAGGCGCACCACCGTCTCGCGGGAGGGAGCGGCGGGTTCCGCCAACAGCAGATCGAGGCGAAGCTGCTCCCAGCCGAGGCCGGCGCGTAACCCCTCCACCAGCAGCCAGTAGATGACCTGCGAGGCCTCCAGCTGCGTGTCCGCCTCCGGGCCGCTGTGCTGATGATCGCCGGTCAGGACTCCAGCCAGCTCCTCCAGCTCATCGGCAACGCGCTGCGCCACGCTGGCATCGGCGTTGCGCAGCAGCCGCGAGGTGCCGGACTCCGCCGTCAAGTCGTGGTCCCGCAGGTACTCGTACGCCGCCACCTGTTGTTGCGTCAGCGCAGCGAGGGAGGGGGCTGACGCAACTGTGGCAGTGCCGTAGACCGTCGCCGGGTCGAACTGGCGCTCTTCCACGATCTCCAGGGTATCGTCGTCGTTGAGACGGCGGTAGTAGCAGGTCGCGTAACCGTCATGGCAGACCGCGCCCTGCTGTAGCACCGTCATGAGCAGGCTGTTCTGCTCGCAGTTCACGCGCAGATCGGTGACCACCTGCTCGTTGCCGGAGGTCTCGCCCTTGCGCCACAGTTTGCCCCTGCTGCGGCTCCAGTAGTGCGCACGGCCGGTCTCCTGCGTCAGGCGCAAGGCTTCCGCGTTCATAAAGGCCAGCATCAGCACCCGCTGGGTGGCGTCTTCCTGCACGATGACCGGCACGAGGCCGCTAGCGTCGAAGCGCACGGCGTCCATTACTGGCCGAAGGCGCGAACGGGTACGCCGTGCGCATCGAGGTGGGCGCGGGCGTCCGCAATGCGGTGTTCGCCGAAGTGGAAGATCGAGGCGGCCAGGACGGCGTCCGCGCGGCCGGGGGCCAGCCCTTCC
>JASGGF010000573.1:0-2842 GCA_047605145.1 Thermomicrobiales bacterium
GGGGGAGACGGCCTGCGGGCCTTGGGGGGAGACGGCGCTGCGGCGCCTCAGGGGGTGTCGCTTCGCTCAGGGGGTGAAGGGCGCACGGGAGCCGTTATGGATCTCTGCTGTTGCCCCGGCGCCACCCACCACCAATTTCATCCCTCGACTTCGCTCGGGATGACGTCGCGGGCCGCGACCAACCGTAGGGAGAAACGATGTCTGACCAGTCCACCATGTCGCCGGTGTCCGTCAGCGAGACCGGCGGCGCCATCACCATCACCAGCCCGCACATCACGGTCACAGTGCAGCACGAGCCATTCGCGCTGACCATCGCGGATGGCGAGGGGCGCGTCATCCTGCAGCCGGCGCCGGGCAGCGCGGAGGAGGCGGCGCGGTACACGACGGATGGCGAGCACGGCAGCAACGCCTCGTATGACCCCGCCACACGCTACGTGGGGTTCACGTACGGCATCGATGGCAATCGCCTTGGCAGCTACAACGGCAGCGGCGCCGCGCCGCGCTGGTACCGCCTGACCGCGCTGCGCGACTGGGAAGCGACGCCGCAGGGCGCACGCTTCACGGTCGAGACGGACGACATCGTGGGGCGGTACGCCACCGTCGAGATCGCGATCCTGAGCGAACGCAGCGTGCGCCTGCGCGTGACGCTGGACCGCGATGTGGCAGTAGCGGAGATGGGCCTCGCGTTCGCCACCGCGCCGGAGGAGGGCTTCTTCGGGCTGGGCGAACGCTTCGCGCGCGGCAACCACCGCGGCCACGAGGTGCGCCACCAGATCAGCGACGCCTACGTCGATCCCCGGCCCGGCCACGACTGGACCTACTTCCCCATCCCCTTCGTGCTCTCCAGCGGCGGCTATGGCCTGATGCTGGACACCACCCGTAGCGGAACCTTCCGCCTCGGTAATGAGCGCGAGGACGCGTGGCAGGTCAGCGTCGAGGGCGCGGTGCTGGACGCCGTCATCTTCACCGGGCCCACGCCGCTCGAGGTGATCGAGCAGTTCACCGGCCTGACTGGCCGCCCGCCGCTGCCGCAGCCGTGGGCGCTGGGCGTCTGGAAGACGACGCTCAGCGGCGCGGACGCCGTGCGCGCGGAGGCGCAGCGCCTGCGCGAGGAAGACCTTGGGGTGAGCGCGGTCTGGATCTACGACCAGCTGGAGCGGGAAACGAACTCCGGCTGGAACTCCGCCATGGGCTACCCGGAGGGGGAGTACCCCGATCTGCCCGGCCTCGTGGACGAGTTGCACGCGCGCGGCTTCAAGGTGCTGGGCTACCTGAACACGCAATTCATCGTGAACCGCCCGCGCACCGACGAGGGAATCGCGCAGGGCTATTTCCTGCAGCGGCCCGATGGCGAAACCTACCTCGTACCGGGACCAGACCCGGACCCGGAGGTGGGCATCAAGTTCGGGACGATGGCGCTGTACGACCCCACGCACCCGGAGGGCGTGCCGTGGTGGCAGGGACTGCTGCGCACGCTGCTGGTGGAGAAGGGCTACGACGGCTGGATGCACGATTTCGGGGAATACACGCCGGCGGATGCCGTCTTCGCGAACGGGCAGACCGGCGTGGAGCTGCGCAACGCCTACCCCACGCTCTACCAGCAGACCGCCGCTGAGCTCTGCCGCGCGGTGAAGCCGGACTTCACGTTCTTCGTGCGCTCCGGCGCGCTCGGTTCCAACCAGTGGGCGCCTTCAGCGTGGCCGGGGGACCAGCACACCGACTGGTCATGGGACCGGGGGCTGCCCAGCATCATCCCGGCCGGGACCTCGGTGGGGATGTGCGGCACGAATATCTGGGGGCCGGATATCGGCGGCTTCTTCGACGCCTACGACGGCAGTGACGCCGCCAGCTCAGTCGAGCTCTGGGTGCGTTGGTGCCAGCTGGGCGCCCTGACGCCGCTAATGCGCGACCACCTCGGCCCGAAGCGGATGACCAACCCGCAGGCGGTCGATATGTGGACGAACGCGACCACCGTGGAAACATGGCGCCGCTACGCCCGCCTGCACAACGCCCTGATCGCCTACCTGTACGCCTACGCCGCTGCGGCCAGCCAGACCGGCCTGCCCACGATGCGCCACCTGATGCTGCGCTGGCCGGAGCACCCTGAGGCGCTGGCGCAAGACCACCAGTACCTGCTGGGGGATGAGCTGCTGGTGGCCCCGGTGGTGGAGGAAGGCGCCATGACGCGGCGCGTCTGGTTCCCGCCGGGCGCGTGGTTCAGCTTCTGGAACGATGCGCGCTACGACGGCCCCGGCTACGCCGAGGTCCCGGCGCCGCTGGAGGAGATTCCGCTCTTCGTGCGCGGCGGCAGCGTGCTGCCGCTGCTGGCGGAGCCGGTGGTGACGCTGGCCGGCGTGCCGCCGGATGATCTGCTGCAGGAGCTGGAACTCCGCCTGTACCCGGCGGATGCGCGTGGTCAAGCCCGCTTCACGTTTCACGATGGCAGCGTCATCTCGGTGCAGGAGACGCTGGCGGGTTTGTCACTCGCGTTTGATCCCGTGGCGCGCACCCGCCGCTACCGGCTACGCATTGCAGGAGACCGGCAGGTGGCGACGAGCGAAGCCAGTGGCGCGGACGGCTCCGGCTACCCGGTTGCGCTGGACGCCAGCCTCGCCGTGCCGCCCGGCGCAGCGTTGGTCACCGTGCGCTGGGCGAACGCCGCCTGATGGCACGATAGGCGGGCGCGCCGGCCCGCCGGTCTTGCCGTCCAGCACATCGGGAACGTCGAGACCGTCTCTGGCAACCCATCGTCGTGTCTCGAGCGCAGTCGAGAACGCCTGGCGCCAATTGCGCCCGGGACGTTCGAAGCACCGGAGGGGGGGGGGCGCCCCCCCCCCCCCCC
>JASGGF010000574.1:0-2842 GCA_047605145.1 Thermomicrobiales bacterium
AGAGCGCCACGTTGACATCGTGGAGGTCACTGGTTCGAGTCCAGTGTCGCCCACCTCCGGCCACACTCTCTCCCGCGCAAGCATCCCTATCGAATCGTTGGAGTGTGTCACTTTGCCTGCGCTTTCGCCTGCCACTGCGTCTTCACCCCTTCGCAACACCACGAACGAACCGGTCATTCAGGTCAACGATCTGCGCAAGGTCTACTCCGTGCCGGAGCGCGAATCGGGTCTCGGCGCCTCCGTGCGATCCCTGTGGGACCGCAAGATGAAGGATGTCACCGCCGTCGAAGGGATCAGCTTCGACGTAGCGCCCGGCGAGATCGTCGGGTTTCTCGGGCCGAACGGCGCGGGCAAGACCACCACGCTCAAAATGTTGGCCGGGCTCCTCCACCCTACGACCGGGGCCGCCAGCGTACTTGGCCACACACCCTGGGAGCGGGAAAAGGCGTATCTGCGCCAGATGACGCTGGTCATGGGCCAGCGCAACCAGCTCGCCTGGGATATCCCGGTCGCCGATTCGTTCGAGCTGAATCAGGCGATCTACCGCATCCCGCAGGCGCAGTACCAGCGCACGCTCAACGACCTGACCGAGTTGCTCGATCTCGGCCCGCTGCTGACCAAGCCTTCGCGCAACCTCTCGCTGGGCGAGCGCATGAAGTGCGAGCTGGCGGGCGCCCTGCTGCATCAGCCGCGCGTTCTGTTCCTCGATGAGCCGACGCTCGGTCTCGATGTCACCGCCCAACGCCGCATCCGCGCCTTCATCGCCGCCTACGGCGCCGAACACAACGCGACGGTGCTGCTCACCAGCCACTACATGGCCGATGTCGAGGCGCTGGCGGAACGCGTGATCGTCATCCACCACGGCGCGTTGCTCTTCGATGGTCCGCTGGGCGGGTTGGTTGAGCGCTTCTCGCCGTACAAGACCGTCACCGTCGATCTGGACGGCCCGGCCAGCGACATCGACCGCTTCGGCGACGTCGTGTCCAACGAGGACGGCCGGGTCACGCTGCAGGTGGCGAAGGGCGAGGCGGCAGCGGTGACCGCGCGCCTGCTGGCGGAACTGCCTGTCGTCGACTTGTCCGTCACCGATCCACCCATCGATGAGGTGATCGACCGCGTCTTCAACACCGGCGCCGAAGCCGAATCCGCTGGCGCGGCCGCGCCGGCGCCGGAGCCCGCGCTCGCATGATCGATCTCCTGCACCTCTACCGGGCGCAGTTCAGGGTCACCCTCGCCGAGCAGTTCCAGTACCGCGGCGCGCTGGTGATCTGGCTAATAGGCATCATCCTGGAGCCGGTCATCTATCTCTCTGTCTGGGCGGCGGTCGCGGCGTCACAGGGCGGGCAGGTCGATGCCTTCACGGCGGCGGATTTCGCGGCCTACTACCTGATCGCCATGCTCGTAGACCACGCCAGCTTCACCTGGATCATGTGGGAGATGGAGTACTGGATCCGGCAGGGCAACCTCTCCCCGCTGCTGGTGCGCCCGGTCCACCCAATTCACCGCCACATCGCCAGCAACCTGACGTTCAAGCTGCTGACTTTCGTGGTCCTGTTCCCGGTGGTGATCATTCTGGCGATCATCTACCAGCCCAACTTCACCATTACGCCGCAAACGGCGTTGCTGTTCATTCCCACGCTCATCATGGCCATGGCGCTGCGCTTCACCGTGGAGTGGACGCTGGCCTCCCTTGCTTTTTGGGTCACGCGGGTGTCTGCCATCAACCAGCTCTGGTTCGTGGCCTTCATGTTCCTCTCCGGTTACGCCGCGCCGGTGGCGCTGTTGCCGGGCTTCGCGCAGACGCTGGCGACGTGGCTGCCCTTCTACCGGATGCTCGGGTTCCCGGTGGATGTGTTGCTGGGTCACCTCACCATGCAGCAAATCGCGGTCGGTATCGCGGCGCAGGCCGCCTGGCTGGCTGTCGCCTACGCCCTGATGACCTTCACGTGGGCGCGCGGGATTCGCCAGTACTCGGCGGTGGGAGCCTGACGCCATGACCTACCTGCGGCTGTTCTGGATTCACCTGCGCCTCGGGGTGCTCAATGAGTTGCAGTACCGCGCCAATCTCGGCGTGCAACTGCTGCAGTCGCTCGTCGGGCTGGCGACGTCGCTGCTGGGACTCGGCATCATCTTCTCGAAAACCGACACGCTGGCCGGCTGGTTGCCCGCCGAGCTGCTGGTGGTGGTTGGGGTGTTCATGATCGTCTCCGGGCTGACCCAGATGATCATGCGGCCCAGCCTGACCCGCTTCATGGAGGATGTCCGCCTGGGGACGCTCGACTTCGTGCTGACCAAGCCGGTCGATGCGCAGGCGCTGGTCAGCATGCGCCAGGTGGAAATCTGGAAGCTGATCGACGTCTTCGTTGGGCTGGTGGTGCTGGTCGTCGCCATGTCGCAGCTCGGCGCCACCATCGGCGTGCAGGAGGCGCTCTTCTTCCTGTTGGCGCTGACCTGCGGCGTGGTCATCATCTACAGCTTTCTGGTCATCCTGGCGACGTTCGCCTTCTGGTTCGTCAAGCTGGACAACATCCTGAATATCTTCCAGAGCATGTACGAGGCGGGACGCTGGCCCATCACCATTTACCCGCCCTGGCTGCGCGCCGCACTGACCTTCATCGTGCCGGTCGGGTTCGCGGTCACCGTGCCTTCCGAGGGGCTGGTGGGCCGCCCGTCGCTCCAGCTGATCGGCGGCGCCGTGGCGCTGGCGATCGTGCTCCCGCTCATCGCCCGCGCGTTCTGGCGGTACGGCATCCGCCATTACTCCGGCGCGTCTGCCTGATCCGCGCACGAACCGGGGGCTGGTGGAAATCCACCAGCCCCCGGCCCGGTTCCCCTCGATGTG
>JASGGF010000575.1:0-2834 GCA_047605145.1 Thermomicrobiales bacterium
GCTGTCCGCGCCTCTCGCTGCTGGTGACCAGCCGCGAGCGGCTGCGGCTGCGCGCGGAACATATCTACGAAGTGGCGCCGTTGCCCCTGCCGGCGGCGAGTGAGCGCGATCCCGGCCTGCTGGAGGGGTCGCCGGCGGTGCAGCTCTTCTTGCGCCGGGCGGCAGCCGCCGATCCCGCGTTCGTCGTCGATGGTCCCGGGCTGGTGGCTATGGCGGAGATCTGCCGCCGGCTGGATGGCTTGCCGCTGGCCATCGAACTGGCGGCGGCCCGGGTGACGCTGCTGCCGCCGGCGGCGCTGCTGGCGCGCCTGGCGCGGCCGTTGCCGCTGCTAACCGGTGGCCCGCGTGATGCGCCCTCCCGGCAGCAGACGATGCGGGCGGCCATCGCCTGGAGCGCGGACCTGCTGCCCCCGGAGACGCGGCGGCTGTACGCGAGGCTGGGCGCATTCCCGGCCAGCTTCTCGCTGCCGGCCGCGCAGTCCGTCGCGGCGGCGGTGGCGAATGCCCCCGGCGATGATGACCCGGCGCTGGCGCTGCTGGAGGGACTGGAAGACCTGCTGCACAAGCATCTGCTGCGCCGGGCGGGGACAGACCCGGCAGCGCCGCGCTTCGCGATGCTGACAGTAATCCGGGAATACGCCGCCGAGCTTTTGGCAAGCGCTGATGACGCGCCGCTGGTTCGGGCGAGGCACGCCCTGTTCTACGCCGGGCTGGCGGATCAACTCGCCCCGCTGCTGACCGGCGCCGGAGCAGCAACTGCCCTGGCGGCTCTGGAGGAGGAGCACCCGAACCTGCGGGCCGCGCTGGCGAGGCAGCTTGCGGCAGGCGAAGGCGACATGGCGTTGCGGCTGACCGGCGCGCTCTGGCGCTTCTGGTGGCAGCGCGGCCACCTCAGCGAGGGGCGCACTTGGCTGGCGCAGGCGCTGGCCGCGCCCGCAGGGGGCGATGCCAGCGCGCGCGCCGCCGCCCTTGATGCGGACGGCGTACTGGCGTTCGCGCAAGGGAATTTTGCGGCGGCGGGAGAACGCCACACCGAGGCGCTGAACCTGGCGCGCCGCAGTGACGACGCGGCTGCCGCCGCCCGCGCGCTGCTGAACCTGGGCACGCTGGCGGACGAACAGGGGCAAACGGCGGAGGCCGCCCGCTACCTGGAGGAGGCGCTGGTGGCCAGCCGTGCCGCCGGTGATGCGCGCGCGGTGGCCGTGGCGCTGGCGAACCTGGGCCAGGTGGCGATGTCCCTCGCCGATTACCCGCGCGCTGCGGCCCTGCTGAACGAAAGCGCGCTCGCGTTTCGCAACCTCGGCGATGCGCGCAGCGAAGCCGCCATTCTGGCGAACCTGGGGCTGATGTCGCTGATGGCCGGGGACGCCGCCGCCGCGCAACGCTGCCACGCGGCGGCGCTCAGCGCGTTCGAGGAGCTGGGCGACGCCCCAGCGTTGGCGACGGAAACGCTCAACCTTGGGCACGCGCTGCAGCATCTGGGCGACTGGGATGCGGCGGAATCGCTCATGCATGATGCCCGGCGCCGCTTTGCGGATATGGACGACCGTAGCGGGCTCGCCTTCGCCGATCTGCATCTTGGCAAGCTGGCGCTGTTGCGTGGCGATCATAACCGGGCGGAGCAACGCCTGACGCTGGCGCTGCGGGCGGCGGAAGAGATCGGGGACTGGGTGGCCGCCGCCGAATCGCTGGAAGGGATGGCGATGCTGCTTGGCGACACCGGCATCCCGCAGCGCGCGGCTCAGGCGCTGGGCGCCGCTGAAGCGTTGCGCGAGTCGCTGGAGGTCCCGCTGCCCGCGATTCACGCGCCGGCGCTGGCGCAGTGCACCGCTGCCCTCGCGGCGGCGTTGGACCTGGAAGCGCTGGAGGCCGCGAAGGCGCAGGGCGCAGCGGAGGCGCAGCGTGCGCTGGCGCTCCCTGGGGATGGCCTGATGTTGGGCCTGACGGCGCGGGTCTCGTAACCTGACGCCCTCTCTCCGCGTCCCACCACCAAGGTGAAGTTGTGGGCGGGGTCGCCGTCATGGAGGGAGGCCGACAGCGACGGTACGCGGTGGCAGGCGGAGCGTTGACGCCGTTGCCCCGGTAGTTGGGGGTGCGCGGTCCCTCTTCTGCGGATTCGGGACGACATCGGGGTTTGCAGGGTCGGGGTGGAAAGCAAACGACCGGTGACGTGCCCTCGGTCAGGCGTCACCCATGGCTCCGGTCTGCACACTGCGCCGAACTGACATCAACGTGGATTTACACCCTGATTCGCACCTTCTTGCCGGTCGTGCAGATGCCGTTGTTGACGCAGCATGTGCCCAGCCCCTGATCGCAGTAGGTGTTCGGGGCGCAGCAGACGGGGACGTCGGTGTTGCCTTCGGCGACCGTGCACATGCGCTCCGGGGTGCAGCACACGTCATCCCAGCAGGACTCACCGGGGTAGCAGCCAGAGAGGCAACTGCGGTTGGCGGCGACACAGGCGCGCACACCGGGCGAGGTCTCGGCGCAGACCTCGTCACTGCCGCAACAGGCGCCGTTGCAGCAGGAGTCGCTGCCGCAGCAGACGCCGCCGCACACGACGGAGCCCCGGCAGCCATCGCAACAGCACTCGTTATCGAGGCAGACCTCGCCCGCCTGGCAGCAATCGTCGTACTTGGGGTCGATGGCGCTGTTACAGACGCCCTCCGGCGGGCAGCAGAACCCGGTGCCGGGAATCGGCGGAAGCCCGGGGCCATCCGCCAGGGCCCAGCAGTCGTCGCAGCAGGCGTCGCACAGCCCGGGTTCCGGCGACGCCGGGCGGCAGTCGCGCTCACCGGGGCAGGCTGTGAAGCCAGGCCGGCAGCGGCAGCGAG
>JASGGF010000576.1:0-2812 GCA_047605145.1 Thermomicrobiales bacterium
CTCGGCGATCTGTTCGGGAGCGTCGCGACGATCGTAGCTGCGCTGGTCATCAAGGCCACCGGCTGGTATCAGGCCGACCCGATCCTCTCGGCGGTCATCGGCCTGCTGGTGGTGTACGGCGCGTGGTCGCTGCTGCGCGAATCGGTCGATGTGCTGCTGGAGGCGGCGCCGCGCGGCATGAAGATTGACGAGGTCCGCAAGGCGATGCTGGACACGCCCGGCGTGACCGGCGTTCACGACCTGCACGTGTGGACCGTCACCTCCGGCCTCATCGCGCTTTCGGCGCACGTCGAGGTCCGCGACTTGCAACAGTGGAGCGAGATCATGGGCCAGCTGGCCCGCAACCTTCAGGAGCAATTTCAGATTGCACACGTCACCCTGCAACCCGAAGTCACCGGCGCGCCCCGCGCGCCGTGGGACAACTGTTCGCTGGACGCGCCCGACAGCGCCCAGATCTGCGTCACCACGCTCCCCGCGCGCCCACGACTGGCGCACGCTGGCCACCGGCACTAGCCGATGACCGAGGCCCAACCGAAGCCGGATGCGGCGCCCCGGCGGGGCGCCGCGCGCAGTCTTACCATCGCCGCCACCGCAATACTCGTGCTGCTGGTTATCGCTGGCGCCGCCGGGTGGCGGGTCTATTCCCAGCGCGCCGCCGTTCCAGACTGGGATGAGCGGCTGACCACGCTGAACCTGCTCGCCCCCGCCGGCGATGCCTTCGACGACGCGACCCCGTGGGTCTCGCTGATCCTCGCGCCCGGCACGGTGAACACGGATGTCCCGGTCACCCTGCGCCTGGAGAACCGTCAAGGCACGCCAACGCCAACGGACGCCAACGCCCCGATCATCACCGCGGCGACGCTGCAACCGCTGGGCGGCTCCCCCACCCCGCTGACGCTGGCGAGCGCGCCCGATGGCTCGGCCACAAGCACCGTGCGCTTTCCGACGCCCGGGTGGTGGCGCATCACCGCCGAGACTTCGGCTGGCGGCGCCCCCGCCACGTACGACTTCGTGGTCCCGGACCCGAACATCGCTGGTCCCGCCGCCGCCCCGTCTCCCCAAACGCAACCAGACGCCGAGGCGCTGTACCGGCAGGGTCTGGAAGCGTTAACCACGCTGCAGAGCGTGCATTATGTGCAGTGGATGGCCGATGGAAAGGGCAACGCCGCCATCTCCGAGCACACCGTCGGCGCGCCCACTGCCGACAAGCCCGCCGAGTTCCTGTACCGCGCCGCTGGCGGGATGGAGGCCATCCTGATCGGCGACACCCGCTGGGTGCAGTTGCCGAACAACCTTGGCTGGACGAAGCAGGAGGGCGCGTTCATCGTGCCGCCCTCCGAGTGGGGCGAGGAGTACGCCGGGGCCACGCACTTCGCCAGCATCGGCACGGAAGAGGTGGACGGCGTCTCCACGCAGATCATCAGCTTCGTCGTGCCGGAGGTGCTGGAACCACAGCGGCAAACTGCGGCGTGGTACACGTGGTGGATCGACCCGGCGACTGGCCACATCCTGCGCGAGGCGATGGTCTCCCGCTCGCACTACATGCTCAACCACTTCAGTGACTACGATGTGCCACTCAACCTGACCCCGCCGGACATGGACGCTGGCGCAGCCACGCCCGCCGCCACGCCGGCAAGCGGAACCGACGCGCTGCCAAACGCCACCCCCGCCGGATGACCAACCGCCTGCCCGCCACGCCCTCGGCCAGCGAGGATCTGATCCTGCGCATTGCGCCAGTCATCTTCCTGATCTTCTGGTCGGGCGGGTTCAGCGCCGGCAAGATCGGCGTGACCTACACCCGGCCGATGACGCTGCTGGTGGTGCGCTACGGCATCGTGCTGCTGCTGCTTGTGCCGCTACTGCTCTGGAAGCGGCCGCCGCTGCCGGCCACCCGCGCAGAGTGGCTGCATCTGGCGGTGGTGGGGGTGCTGATTCAGGGGCTGTACTTCTCGCTCTGCTACGTGGCGCTGGCGTCGTCGCTGTCCAGCGCCGCGCTCGCACTGATCGTCGCCATGCAGCCGATCCTCGTGGCGCTGGTGGCGCCGCGACTGGCCGGGGAGTCGGTGACGCGGAACACGTGGGTGGGGTTGGCGCTGGGTCTGGCCGGGGCGCTGCTCGTGATCATGGCGCGCGCCCAGATCGAGATCGTTTCGGTGGTCGGCGTGGTGGCGGCGTGCCTCGGGCTGGTCTGCATCTCCGGCGGTTCGCTGTACGAGAAGCGTTTCGGCGTCCACCAGCACCCCATCACCGCCAACGTGGTGCAGTACACGGCGGGACTCGGCGTGGCGCTCCCCTTCGCGTTGCTGACCGGCGATTTGCACGTCGACTGGACCCCGCAATTCACGGTGGCGATTGCCTACCTCGTGCTCGCCAACTCGCTGATCGCGATGACGCTTCTGCTGCTGATGATCCGCCACGGCGAGGTCAGCCGGGTGTCGGCGCTCTTCTTCCTCGTGCCACCGCTGGCCGCCGTGATCGGCTGGGTGGTGCTGGGTGAGGTGATGCCGCCGCTGGCTTGGGCCGGTCTGGCGCTGGCGGCTGCCGGGGTGGCGATTGCCACCGGGGTGCTCAAGCGCGGAGCGGCCAACGCCTGACGGGAGCCATCCTCCCGTGTCTCGAGCGAAGTCGAGAACGCTTCGCGCCAATGACGCCCGAAAGCCCGAAACGCTGGAAAAGCCCTCATCACCAGCCCCTCTCCCGATGCGCGGCTCTGTCAGGGGAAGGTATTGGGTATGCGCACGCCGCTGCAGCGACAAACCCTCACCCCCAGCCCCTTGTCATCCCGACAGTTTGTGATTGGAGGCCGAAAATG
>JASGGF010000577.1:0-2795 GCA_047605145.1 Thermomicrobiales bacterium
TGAACGAGCGCGTTACGTACTCCGGGTTCGGCACGACGCGGCAGACGTGGCGGTGCAGGTCTTCTACGACCGCCACGTACTCCGGGTCGTCGTAGGTGCCAGCGGCCTCGTGCTTCAGCAGCGCCGCCTGCACCTCGGCCGGCAGCTCCTCGCGCAGGCGATTCGCCTCTTCCACCCACTGGATCATGCTGGCGGGCGAACTAGCCACCGTCAGGCTGGCCAGCCCCGCCGGCTGCGTCAGGGCGTACTCCATGCCCAGCATGCCGCCCCACGACTGCCCCAGCAGATGCGTAGTCTCCAGCCCTAGCGCATCACGGACGGCGTTCACTTCCTCGACGAACAGCTCCACCGTCCACATTTCCGGCTTCGATTCCGGAATGGAGGAGCGGCTGCACCCCAACTGATCGTACAAGATGACGCGGCGGCCCGTGTTCGCCATCGCCGCCAGCGATTCGAGGTAATCGTGGGCCGCGCCGGGGCCGCCGTGGAGGCAGAGCAGCGGCAGCTTGCCCGGCTCCTCACTCTCGCCGTAAACGCGGTACCACGTCTCGTATCCCTTGAACGGGATTTTGCCTTCGCTTGACACTGTTGGCAGGGTGGTCACGTCACACTCCGTTTGAGGCTCCCGCAGGCCGGGAGCGCCAGTATCGCTGCGCCTGATCATCGCACGAGCGCCGATTCCGGGTTGAGCGTGCTACACGGGGCGCGATACCATCGGTAGCAGAGCCGTACGACGTGCAGTGTAAGGATGACCAATGAAGACGCTCGTACTGATGCGCCACGGCAAGGCGCAACCGGATGCTCCCCACGGCGACGAAGCGCGCGAGCTGATCAAGCGCGGCAAGAAGCAGGCCGCCGCCATCGGCCGCTACATCGGGGCCACCATCGGCATACCGGACGCCGTCATCTCCTCCGATGCCGCCCGCGCCGAGGAAACCGCTGTTATCGCGGCGGAATCGATGGGCTACGTCGGCGACCTGACGCTGGTGCCGCACATCTACGAAGCGGACGTCAACACCCTGCTGGCAGTGGTGCGCAGCATCCTGCAAGAGGTGGACATGGCGCTGGTGGTGGGCCACAACCCCGGCTTCGAAGAGGTCGCCGCCGCACTGACCGGTACGGACGAAGACGACGTGCTGCTGCCGACCGCCGCCTACGCGCACATTACGTTCGACACCGACACGTGGGACGAGGCGCGCAAGGGCGCCGGCACGCTCGTCGGGATTATGACCCCGAAGCAGCTTCCCTCGGAGGACGAGGTCGTCGCGTAACGCGTTCGCTTACGCCAGCAGCGCCAGATCGGGCGATTGGCCGCCGAACTGGGCCTTGTGCAGGCGGCTGTACAGCCCACCGGCGGCCAACAGCTCGGCGTGCGTGCCCTGCTCGGCGATCCCCGTTTCGTCGATGACCACGATGCGGTCGGCGTGCTGCACGGTTGCCAGCCGGTGCGCGATCACCAGCGTGGTGCGCCCCTTCGACAGCTCCACCAGCGCCTGCTGGATGGCGCGCTCCGTCTCGGAGTCCAGCGCGGAGGTGGCCTCGTCGAGGATCAGGATCGGCGGATTCTTGACGAACATCCGCGCAATCGCCAGCCGCTGCTTCTGACCGCCCGAGAGCTTGACGCCGCGCTCGCCGATGACGGTGTCCAGCCCGTCCGGCAGGTTGGCGATGACCAGATCGAGCCGCGCCCGTCGCGCCGCCTCCATGATCTCCGCCTCGGTGGCGTCCAGCCGCCCGTAGGCGATGTTCTCGCGGATGGTGCCGGCGAACAGGAAGACATCCTGCTGCACGATCCCGATCTCGCGCCGTAGCGAGGTCAGCGTCATGCTGCGGGTGTCGTGCCCGTCGATGAAGATGCGGCCCTCGCCCGGCTCGTAGAAGCGCGGTAGCAGCGAGGTGATCGTGGTCTTGCCGGCGCCCGACGGCCCGACGAAGGCCACCGTCTCCCCGGCCCGGATGTTCAGGTTGACATCTTCCAGCACCATTTTGTGCGGGCCGTAGCCGAATGAGACATCCTCGTAGCGGATATCGCCGCGCAGCCCGGCCACGTCCTTGGCGCCCGGCGCATCGACCACGTCCGGCTCGGTGTCCAGCAGCTCGGTGTAGCGGCGGAACCCGGCGATCCCCTTGGGGTAAATCTCAAGGATGGCGTTGATCTTCTCGACCGGGCGGAAGAAGACGCCGACCAGCAGCAGGAAGCTGACAAAGCCGCCCTCGCTGAGCTGGCCGTGCAACACGAGGTATGACCCGGCGATCATCACCACGAGCTGCGTGAAGCGCATGCTGACGTAGCTGAGCGACATGCCGGTGGCCATCACCCGGTAGGCTTCCAGCTTGGTCTCGCGGTAACGGGCGTTGTCCCCGGCGAAAAGCTCGCGCTCGTGATCTTCGTTGGCGAAGGCCTGCACCACGCGCATGCCGCCGACGTTTTCCTCGATGCGGGCGTTGAACTCCCCCACCCGCCCGAAGAGCGCGCGCCACGTCCGTGTCATGCGGCCGCCGTAGCGGATGCTGATGATGGCGCTGATGGGCACAATGACGCCGGTGATGAGCGCCAGCGTGGGGTTCACCCAGAACATCAGGCCAAACGCCCCGACGAAGGTCATGATGGCGATAAACAGGTCTTCCGGGCCGTGGTGCGCGACCTCGCCGATCTCCTCCAGATCCTTGGTCACCCGCGCCACGAGGTGGCCAGTCTTGTGGTTGTCGTAGAAGCGAAAGGAGAGCTTCTGCAGGTGGTCGAAGCTGCGGCGGCGCATCTCGGTCTCGATGTTGATCCCGAGCATGTGGCCCCA
>JASGGF010000578.1:0-2740 GCA_047605145.1 Thermomicrobiales bacterium
TGAGAGCGATGGCCTCGACCTCGACCAGGCAGCCCAGCGGCAGGCGCGCGACCTGCACCGTGGAGCGCGGGGCCGGGTTCGGGCCGAGAAAGCGGCCGTAGACCGCGTTGAAGGCCGCGAAGTCGTTCAGGTCCGCCAAAAAGCAGGTGGTCTTCACCACGCGATCAAAGCTGGAGCCCGCCGCCGCCAGCACGGCGGAAAGGTTCTGCATGACGCGCTCGGTCTGCACCGTGATATCGCCATCCACGAGCGTCATCGATTCCGGATCGAGCGGAATCTGGCCGGCGGTGAACACGAAGCCGTTGGCCACGATCGCCTGCGAATATGGGCCAATCGCGGCGGGCGCGCCGTCCGTCGCGATGATGGTGCGATCTGCGTTGTCAGACACCGATGAGATCCCTTCTGCGTTAACAGCGATGCGGGGTATTCCGCGCCACAAGCCGGGCGAGTCTATCCCGCCCTGCCAGACGCGGCAACTGTCCATGCTCGATCTACTGTCTCCCGGCGCGTTGTGACTCTGGGACCAAAGGACGCTCACCGCAAGTGTACGGACACTTTTCGACACGTATACTCCCTGCCAGAGTTCCCTGCTGGATCCTGTCTCGGCCACGCTCGCCTTACCCGCTGGAGCGCGCATGAACCTCACCAACCGGCTGGTCAGTGTCCCGGCCGGCCGCACGAACGGGCGCGGGCCGCTCCCCGGTGCGGTCTCAACGCTGGCGCGCGCGGCCAGTCTGGCGTTTGTGCTCGTGGCGGCGTTCGCGCT
This sequence comes from Thermomicrobiales bacterium, assembly GCA_047605145.1. Taxonomy (GTDB): domain Bacteria; phylum Chloroflexota; class Chloroflexia; order Thermomicrobiales; family UBA6265; genus JACCXM01. The sequence goes on from JASGGF010000578.1 coordinate 767, forward strand.
GGCCGGTGTCTTGGGGTTGGCGCTCTACGCCAGTTCCCACAGCGACCGCATCTATCAGGGCGTGACCGTCGGCGATGTCGATCTGAGCGGCCTCACCCCGCAGGAAGCCCAAACAGCGCTGGATCAACGCTTCGACGAATACGCGCAGACCCCGATCACCCTCAGTGCAGACGGCCGCAGTTTCACGCTGACCCCCGCCGAGGCGGGCGCCAACCTCGATAGCGGCGCGACTGTCGCCGCTGCCATGAGCTGGGGGCGAGAGGGCTCCATCTGGGAGCAATCGCAGGCGATCGCGCGGGGCCTCCTGCGCGGAACCGCCGTGGCCCCCGTGGTCACCCTCCGGCCCGGCGACACCACTGGCGGCCTCGCCGCGCTCGCGCCGGAAGTGAGCAAAGCCCCGGTCAACGCCACGCTCGCCTTCGACGCCGCCGGCGCCCCGGAGATCGTGCCAGATGCCAGCGGGATCAGGCTCGACTACGCCGCCACCAGCGCCGAGCTGGCGGAGCGCATTTCCCGCTTCTCCACCGATCCCGTCACCCTGATCACCGAGAACGATCCGCCCGCCATCACCTTGGCGGCGCTCTCGCCGGCGCTCCCATCCGTTCGAGCCGCTGTCGATCAGCCGCTGCTCGTCTCCGGCGATGACAGCACGTGGCACATCCCGGCGGAGAACCTGCAACCGCTGCTGAGCGTTGATCCCGTCTCGCAGGAGTTGCTCGTTGATTCGCGGCCCCTGCGCGCGATGGTCACAGACCTCGCCGCCCAGATCGACCGCGACGCCACCAACGCCGCCATCACCGTAGATGACCACGGCAAGCTGGCCGTCGTGCCCTCCGTGGAGTCCGCAGCTGTCGATATCGACGCCTCGACCGCCGCGCTGGCGCGTGCCCTGCTGACCGGCGACGATGACGCCGCGCTGGTTATCGCCCACACGAAGCCGCAGATCAGCGACGCGCAGGCCGCCGCCGCCGTGAAACAGGGCGAAGATCTGCTGACGCCCGGCATCAGCCTCTCATGGAAGGGTGGAAAGGGTGAGCTTGATCGCGGCGACCTCTTGCAGGCGCTGACGATCCACACCCGCCCCGGCGACGACGAGCCGTTCGTATTCGGGCTCGATCCTGACCTGATCCACGACGATCTTTACGCCTACGCCGCCGATTTCGACATATCGCCCATCGATGCCCGCTGGCGCATCATCGACGGCACGATTCAGCTGGCCTCGCCAGACCGCATCGGGCGCGAACTCGATCTCGACAGTGGCGTAGCAACCGTGACCCGCGCGTTTCTCGAGAACACCGAACACGCCACCCTGAAGGTGCGCACGCTGGAGCCGGCGTGGCATGACTCGGACGGCTCCTCGATCACGCTCGGCAACGACATTCTCGCCTCCGCCAGCACCTACTACGGTGACTCCAGCGACGCTCGGCGAGAGAACGTGAATCTGGCCTCGCTGAAGGTCAGTGGCTGGCTGGTGCCGCCGGACGGCGTCTTTTCCTACGCCGACAGCATCGGCCTGATCACCGAAGACAACGGCTTCGTCACCGGCTACGGCATCGTCGATAACGGCGCCGGCGGCTTCACCACCGCGCCGGTGGTCGGCGGCGGCATTTGTCAGGTCAGCACCACGCTCTATCAGGCGGCCTTCTGGGCAGGGCTCCCCATCGTGGAGCGCTACCAGCACCCCTACTACCTGCGCACCTACGGCGAGGCGCCCGCCGGCCTGCCTGGGCTGGACGCGATGGTCAATATCGAGCCGGACTGGCGGCTGGACATGAAGTTCCGCAACACCACCGGTCACTGGATCGCGGTCATCATGATTCCGGATGGCTCCGATGTCTACGCTCGCATCGTGGGCTCCGCCACCGGCTGGCGCGTCGAAGTCCCCGAGCCGGTGGAGGAAGATATCGTCTACCCGGACGACGCCATGCGCTACACCGAATCGCCGGAGATCCCGGCCGGCGAGGAGCGGCTGGT
>JASGGF010000579.1:0-2731 GCA_047605145.1 Thermomicrobiales bacterium
CCGGCGTGCAGTCGCACAACACGGCGGTGCCGCCGGACATGCCGGGGTCGGCAGCGGCTGAGCTGGAGCCAGTGCCCTACGATCTTGCCAAGGCGAAGGAGCTGATGGCTGCGTCCAGCATGCCGGACGGCTTCGCGACGAAGGTCAACGTGATCGCCCCGAACGACATCTGGGTGCCGCAGTGCATCGCTATGCAGGAGGCGCTGAAAGAGATCAACATCGATCTCGAAATCGTGCAGATGCCATACGCGGACCTGATCACGCTGCAGCAGGCGGGAGACTACGAGGGCTTCATGAACTTCCAGTGGGGTTCGGACTTCCCGGACGCCGCCGGCAACCTCATCCCGCTCTTCCTGTCCACCAATACGCCGCCGCAGAACAACCACTTCTATTACAACAATCCGGAGGTCGATAAGCTGTTGAACGACTCTGAAGTCGAGCTCGATCAGGAGAAGCGGCTTCAGATGCTGAAGGACGCGCAGAAATTGATCTCCGACGATCAACCAGCGGTCTTCCTCGAGCACTTCAAGTGGTTCATGCCCATCAACACCCGCCTCTCGGGCTACACCCTGTCGGCGCTGTGGTATTGGGATTCGATCGGCCGCGACCTCGTCCCGACCGACGCCTGACGTTGACTCTTGCGGGGCCGGGCGCGTTGCCCGGCCCCGCTCGTTCCCGTTCGCCTCGCGGAGACCGGCTCGGATCAGATGGCCAAACTCGTTGTCACGCGGCTCCTTACGCTGCTGCCGCTGATGTTCCTCATCACCTCCATCGTCTTTTTCATGGTCCGGTTTGTCCCCGGCGACCCGGCGCGCATCATGGTCGGTGGGCAGCGCATCAGCGAGAAGAACCTCGCCAACATTCGCGCCGCCTATAACCTCGACCAACCCTTGCTCACGCAGTACCGGCTCTGGGTGGGCGATCTGATCACCGGCAATCTGGGTCGCTCATACCGACAGCGCACCGATGTCTCCACGCTGATCCTCCAGCGCCTCCCTCTAACCGCCAAGCTCTCCGGCTTCTCGTTCCTGCTCTCGCTGCTCATCGCCTTACCCTTGGGAGTGCTAGCGGCGGTCTACCGCAACACGTGGGTCGATTTCGCGGCGACTGCGTTTGCGGTGCTCGTCGCGTCTTCGCCAGTCTTCTTCACCGGCATCCTGTTACTCCTGCTTTTCTCGTTCCAGCTTGGCTGGCTCCCGGCGCTCGGCGCGGGTGACGGCGGGTGGGACGAGGTGAAACACCTGCTGCTGCCGTCTCTCACGCTCGGGCTATCGCTGGCCGCAATCACCACCCGCATTACCCGCTCCTCGATGGTGGAGGCGCTGACGCAGGACTACATCGAAACTGCGCGCGCCAAGGGCCTGCCCACGCGGGTGGTCATCCTGAAGCATGCGTTCCGCAATGCGCTGGTGCCGATCATCACGGTTTCGGGCCTGCTCTTCGGGTTCCTGATCGTGGGCACGGTGCTGGTGGAGCATACGTTCGGTCTCGGTGGGCTTGGCTCCCTCCTCATCGACGCCGTGCAGGTTCGTGACTACCCGGTGGTGCAGGGCGCTACGGTCTTCATCGCCGCCATCTTCATCGTGCTGAACCTCGTCGTGGACGTGTTGTACGGGGTCATTGATCCGCGCGTCCGCTACTCCGGGAAGGGGTGACCGTGAGCAGCACGACGATCCCCTTGTCCATGAGCAACGAACCGGAATCGACACCCACCGGTTGGTCAATGTTCTGGTGGCGCTTCCGCCACAACCAGAAGGCATTGATCGGCGGGGTGATCGTTCTCACGCTTGTGCTGTGCGCAGTGTTCGCGCCGTTCATTGCCCCGATGGACCCGAACGACGGCGAATTGAGCGCCAGCCTCGTCTCTCCCGGAACGAATGGTTACGTGCTGGGAACCGACAAGAACGGCCGGGATGTCCTCAGCCGTGTGATCTTTGGCAGCCGCACGGCGCTCGGCGGCGCGCTGATGGTCGTGCTCATCTCCGAGATCATCGGCGTGCCCGTCGGCATCTGGGCCGCGTACCGGGGCGGCTGGGTCGATGAAACGATCACCCGCATCTGGGATATGTTGCTTGCGTTTCCGCCTCTCCTGCTTGCCTTCGCGGTCGTGGCCGCCTTCGGTCCCGGCTTGCCCAAAGCCGCCTTCGCTCTCGGCATCCTGTACGTCCCCTTCATCGCCCGCGTGGTGCGCAGTGTGACGCTGGTGCAGAAGGAGATGGCGTACACCGAAGCCGCACGCGCATTGGGCTACGGGCAAGGCCGTATCATCTTCCGCCATATCCTACCGAACTGCATCTCGCCCGTCATCGTCGTGACCACCATCGATGTCGCCTACGCAATGCTCGATCTGGCCGCCCTCTCCTTCCTTGGGCTCGGGGTGCAGCCACCAACTGCCGACTGGGGCACCATGCTTTCGGAGGGCCAACTGGTCCTCCTCACTGCCCCCCACCTGGCGGTGGCTGCTGGCTCCGCCATCGTGCTTTCGGTGCTGGGCTTCAACCTGCTAGGCGACGGCCTCCGCGATGTGCTTGATCCCCGGCAGGCGCAGCGATGAGCGATCCGCTGCTCCAGATTGAGGATTTGCGGGTCTGGTTCGGTTCACGGGCCGGGGACGTCCGCGCCGTTGACGGCGTCGATCTGACGATCAAGCCCGGCGAGATCGTCGGGCTCGTCGGCGAGTCGGGCTCGGGAAAAAGCGTCACTGCGCGCTCGATCATGCGGCTGGTGCCCA
>JASGGF010000580.1:0-2709 GCA_047605145.1 Thermomicrobiales bacterium
CCGCCGCGCGGCGACCGCGCGGGCGGCCCGCCCGGCGCACCGTTTCGCCGTCGGGATTCGTCTCGACAGTGCGGCGGCGGCGGCGCGCCAGCCGCGAGCGATGCACGGTGGTGCCTTCCGGCGGCGTCACCGGGCGAAACGCGACCGGCTGCGACATAACGATCGTCGTCTGGCAGCGGGCGCCGGTGTCGCTGAGTTCATCGACAAACTGCTCCAGCGCCACCATGTCCGGCACGTGAATCTTGATCAGGTGCGAAGCATCGCCCGTAGTGCGGTAGACCTCGGAAACAGACGACTGCTCCCGCAGCACGTCCTGAAACGCCTGCTGATCACTGCGCTGCACCGTCACGGTCAGCAGCGCAGTGACCGGGCGGCCCAGCGCCGCCGGCTCGACCACGGCGCGGTAGCCGGAGATGACGCCGCGCTCTTCCAGACGGCGCACCCGCTCGATCATCGCCGGGCTGGAGAGCCCGACTTGCTCGGCAAGCGCCTTCATGGTCAGCCGGCCATTCTCCTGCAACGCAGCAAGAATCTGCTCGTCCAACGAATCAACCTGATTTGGCACAATCCACCCCCAAAGCCTCCGGAAATATGGCGCACCCGGAGGCTTCCCTCCTCCGGGGCACCCTTGGATCCCATCGTGCAGCGCACGTTAAGTATCCGGCGCAGTCTATGCTGTCAGGCGGTTTCTCGCAAGTGGCTTACGAAATGCGGACTGATCGCGCTGGCGCTACGCTTCCTTTGGCTGTCCGTAGGTCGCGGTGGCGTGCGCCTGCATCCCCTGAATGAGATCGTGCGGTACGAGGAACGGCTCGCGCCCGCCATTTGCCGACAGGGCGTGGATGTACACCTTGGCCGCCTCTTCCACGATCTCGGAGTAGGTCAGCGCCTGCGCGAAGGTCGCGCCGAAGGTGATCAGGCCGTGATTTTTCAGCAGCACCGCGCGCAGATCCGGCTCCATGATCTCGATCACGCTGGCCCCGAAATCCGGGGTGCCGGTCAAGCCGTACCGGGTCACCGGCACCTTGGAGCCGATCACGATGGAGACCTCGGTCAGGATCGGCGGCAGGTAGGGCCGGATGCACGAGACGACGGTCGAGTAGTGCGCGTGGGTGTGCACGATGGCTGAGACATCCGGCCGCGCCTTCATGATCATCGTGTGCAGCGGCGTTTCCGAGCTCGGGCGGCGGTGGCCGTCCACTACTTCGGCGTCCTCGGTCACGATCACCACGTCGGCCGGCGTGACATCGTGGTACGGAATGCCGCTCGGCGAAATGGCGATCAGGCCCGACTCCGGGTCGCGAATGCTCATGTTGCCGGCGGTGCCGTGCACCATTCCGGCTTCCAGCGCATCCAGCCCAACCTGCACGACCTGTTCCCGCAGCCCTTCCAGCAGCACGTGATCTCCCCTCTCCTGTTTCGATGCAGGCGTTATGCCGCCTGCGCGAACTCACTTCGCACAACCCCGGTCGGGTCAATTTGCCGCAGCATCGCCAGTTCCTCGGCGGTCGGCGGCGGGGTCTCTGGCGTTTCCAGCCCCACTTCGACCGGGAAGCCGGTGGCGGCGCGCATCATCTCCGGCGTCACGCCGGGGTGCAAGCTCTCCACCTGCAGCCACCCATTGTGGCGCACAAACACGCCGAGCGGGGTGACCACCCGGTCCACATTGCCCGCCGCCGTCACAAAATCGAGCCGCTCAACGAAGGTGCGTGGGTCATGCTTCGTGCGCCACAGGATGACGCGCCGCGCGGTTGGCATCAGCATCGCGCTGCCGGCGCCGCCCGGCAGGCGCACCTTTGGCTGCGCGAAGTCCCCGATGGCGCTCATGTTGATGCGCCCCTGCCCGTCGATCTGCACCCCGCTCAGGAACGCGACATCCAGCCGCCCCCGCGCCGAGAGGTCGAACAGATCGGCCAGCGTGACCATGGCGCGCGTGCCATGCAGTAGCGAGGGATCGACCGTGGAGACGGGCAGCGCGTTCGGCTGCGCGTCGATGCCGCCGGTGATGTTGAGGTAGACGAGGCTGGGCGCGTAGAGGCGCTTCGCCAGCAGCGTTGCCACCATCGGCAGCGGCGAGGCCACGCCGTGAAAGACCGTTTCGCCGGGGTGCAGCAGGCGGGCCATGCTGACCGCCATCATGTCCCACGGCGCCGGCAGCTCGATCATCGGCTCACTCACGCCGGAATCCCTGCTGCACGCGGGGCCACGATGTACGCTTCAATAAACGCGCGCGCCGCCTCGGGGTCGCGCGCTACCTGCACCCAGCGCCCGAGGTACTCCGCGTCCCATGTGTAGGCCGGCGTGCAGGAGAACGGCCACGCCCCGCCCGGAACCTCCACCACGGCGTCCACCAGAAATCCGGGGATCGCCACGCTCTCGGGATTGGCCGCGAACGACGCGCCATCCGCGATCCGCTCCGCCGTGAGGATCACGCGGCGCGCGGCCTGCGCCATCAGGACATCCTCGAAGCGCGTGCCGATGATGCGGCCATTCCCTTCAGCGTCCGCCTCCTGCACGTGGATCAGCGCGACATCCGGCATCAGGGCCGGGATGACGTACACCTCCGCCTCCGAGTAGGGATCGCGCACGGCGGCGAAGCCACGGGCGGCGGGCAGTTGCGAGCCGGTCAGCCCGGCCACCGGCATGAAGGGCACGCCCTGAATGGCGGCGCGCAAACCCGCGATGACCGTGGCGCAGGCATGCTCCCGC
>JASGGF010000581.1:0-2699 GCA_047605145.1 Thermomicrobiales bacterium
TGAAGTCGTCACGCTCCGGGACGCGCGGGCTGTGGATGTCGTAGACGCCGGGGCCGATCCCCTTGGCGTACCCCTCCGTGCGGAAGATCTCCAGCAGCTCCGTGCCGGAGCGGGCGTTCTCGATCAGCAGCACATCGGCGTCCAGCGCCTCAATCTGCTCGAAGATCTCGCCGAACTCGCTGTAGCACATGTGGGTCTGGATCTGGGTGGCCGGCGGCGCGCCGCCCGCCGCGATGCGGAAGCAGGTCACCGCCCAGTCGAGGTAGGCCGCCTGCTCGGCGTGGCGCAGGGGCAGGCCTTCGCGCAGGGCGGGCTCGTCGATCTGGATGATGGCGATGCCGGCGGCGTCGAGATCGGCGACCTCCTGACGGATGGCCAGCGCAATCTGGCGGCAGCTCTCCGAGCGCGGCTGGTCATCGCGGACGAAGGACCAGTTCAGGATGGTGACCGGGCCGGTCAGCATCCCCTTGACCGGGCGCTGCGACTGCTGCTGGGCGTAAGTGGCCCACGCCACGGTCATCGGCTGCGGGCGGGCGACATCGCCGTAGAGCACCGGCGGGCGGACGCAGCGGGAGCCATAGCTCTGCACCCAGCCGTACTGCGTGAAGGCGAAGCCGCCCATCTGCTCCGCGAAGTACTGGACCATGTCGTTGCGTTCGGCCTCGCCGTGCACCAGCACATCCAGCCCGATGGCCTCTTGCTGGGCGATGGTGTCGGCGATCTGCGCGGCGATGAAGGCGTCGTAATCCGCCGCGCTGAGGGAGCCGCCGTCGAAGGCGGCGCGGGCGGTGCGCACCTCGCCGGTCTGGGGGAAGGAGCCGATGGTGGTGGTGGGCAGCGCCGGCAGGTGCAGCCGCTCCTGCTGGGCGGCGGCGCGTTCTCCATAGGGTGCGGAGCGCTGGGCGGCACTGGCGGGGAGATCGGCGAGGGCCTGCCGCACGGCGGCATCGCGGCGCAGCGGGGAGCTGGCGGCGGCGGCGATAATCGCACGGTTGGCGGCCAACTCGTCCGCGATGGCCCCGGGGCCGTCGTTCAGGCCGCGCGTGAGCGTGGCGATCTCGGCCAGTTTCTGCTCGGCGAAGGCAAGCCACGGCACGATCTCGGCGGGGAGTTCGGTCTCCAGCCGGACGTCGTACGGGACGTGCAGCAGCGAGCAGGAAGCGGAGACGATGAGGCGATCCGCCGGCACGATCTTCTCCACCCGCTGCAGGGTGGCGAGGGCGGTGTCCAGATCGGCGGTCCAGATGTGGCGGCCGTCGATGACGCCGGCGGCGAGCAGCTTGTCCTCCGGGAAGCCGTAGCGTTCCAGCAGCGCGAGGTTGTTCGCGCCGCGCGCGGAGAGATCGAGGCCGACGCCGGCGATGGGCAGGGAGACGAGCGTGGCGTAGGCGTCGTCGACGCTGCCGAAGGAGACCTGCACCAGCACCTTGGCGCTGCCGGCGGCGGCGCTGATCGCCTCGTACGCCTGTTGCAGCGCAGCGACATCCTCCGCCGTGCAATCAGTCGCGAGGATCGGCTCCTGAAACTCGATCCACTCCGCGCCGGCGGCGGCAAGCTGCTCGGTGAGGTCGGTGTAGACCGCCAGCAAGCGCTCCAGCAGCGTCAATGGGTTGCCGCCGTCGGTCATGCGGCTGAGGCGGAGGAAGGTGAGCGGGCCGATGAGAGTGACCTTGGCCGGGACGCCTAGCGCCTGCGCCTCCTGCAGGGCGGTGATGGGACCGGCGCCGGTGAGGCGAAACTGCTGCTCCGCCGAAAGCTCCGGCGCGAGGTAGTGGTAGTTGGTGTCGAACCACTTGGTCATGTCCAGCGCGGCGGCGGGGTGCGCGCCGAGGCTGCCGCGCGCCATCGCGAAGTAGAGCGCGAGATCGGGCGCGGCGCCGTCCCAGCGAAAGCGCGCCGGGATGGCGCCCACGAGGACAGCCATATCCAGCATGTTGTCGTAGAAGGAGAAGTCGTTGACCGGGATGAGGTTCAGGCCGGCGGCCTGCTGGGCGGCCCAGCCTTCGCGGCGGACGGTGGACGCCGTTGCCTCAAGCTCGGCGGCGGTGCGCTTGCCGCTCCAGTAGCCTTCGAGCGCCCGCTTCAGGGCGCGTTTCCTGCCGATCCGGGGGTAGCCCGGAATGGTCGCCAACGCCATCGTGTTGCTCCTGCTCCTCGCGCGGGCGCACCCACGGCGCCCGGTGGTCACGAGCCCGGTCGCGAGGTAAGGATGGCATGGCGTGCGGACGCCGGCGGCCCGGCGCGCGTGGCGCAGCCAAGGGGTGCAGCGTCTGGACCCGCCCGCCCCATTCCGCGAGGGCTCGGGTGATGCACGCGCCACAGCGGCGCGGCTCGCCGGCAGGTCTTCGGGCTGGTGGGCGTGGCGCATTATGCTGCGCGTTCCTACTGACCGGCGCTTCCCGGCCCGTTGGGGGCCAGTGCTGAATGCCGGTGGTCGTTCCCACTCACCGCTGCGGGACAGCTCTGGTTTTGCACCAGATTCCCTGTTGCCTCGCCCGGGCGAGCCGGGCGAACCGATGAGGCTGCGACGATAGCACGGGAAGGAGGGGGCGGGGGGCGCGGAAGATGCATGAGGGCGTCTCTGCCTGGGTTTCGGCGGGAGCAGAGAACGGCCTCCGAGAGAGCCCTCACCCCCAACCCCTCGCCCGATGCGCGGGAGAGGGGAGCCGATTCGTGACATTGTGCAGGGTGGGCGGCGT
>JASGGF010000582.1:0-2686 GCA_047605145.1 Thermomicrobiales bacterium
GGTCAGAGCGTAATCCCTGACGTTGCGTCAGGGTCAAGAGGGCGGCGGGGAACCATGATCGAGTCCCGGCCTGTACGGGAGATGTGCCTCCGGTGAGCATGGCATGGGATCTGGCAAGGGCTGGCGCTGCCGCCAGCCGGCGCGATGCCGGGTGAAACGATCCCCGAAGCCGCCGTGGCGCCAACGGGCTCTGCGCAGCGCAAACAGCGCCATGGGCCGATATAAACACGATGCAACGTTCTCATCAACGATGGAGCGCGCCGATTCATAATGCTGCGATATATTCTATGTATCGTCACTATCGCAATGGGAAATCATGAATATGATCATGGAGCCCTATTTATCAGAGGCGATACGCATGGACAATTATGTAGCGGATCCCACGGCAACCGGACGTGCGCCCTGCTGCCGATGACGGCGGTGATCCACAGGCACTCGGGTGGGCAGGGAAGCCCACCGTCAGTCGCTCCAGGAGGAGTGGTCATGTCAGGGCAGTCATCCAGATTCACCCCGGATTCCGATACTATCGCCGGGGACGCGAACGGCGCCGGGCCAGCGGAGTCTGCCAGCGCAGCGGCGGCTTCGCCGGTCCGCCGGGACGCCATCCGCTCCCTGGGCGCGGTCGGTCTCGCGGCGCTGGTCGCGCTGGGCGTCGGCGGTGATGACGCCGGCGCGAAGAAGAACGGCAGCGGCAAGAACGGCGGCGCGAAAGCGGAGCGCAGGCGGTCGAAGCGGACGGGTCGGCGCGGGTCGTCTGGCCCGGCCGGCCCGGCGGGTCCGGCTGGCCCGGCTGGCGACGCCACCACCGGCGCGACTGGCGCGACTGGCCCGGAGTTCGACTCCATCACCGTGGACGGCGACACCAGCACCGGCCTGCCCGCCGCGACTGGCTCCGAGCGCTCCTCGACGGCCTCATGCGGCGCCGGCAAGCTGCTCGGCGGCGGCTACACCGTCGATGCTACGGATAGCGAACTGGTTGGCGTGTTTGTCAAGAAGGCGGAGGTGGACACCGCCACGGGCGAGTACACCGTCGTCATACGCCGCTACACGTCGGCGTTCGCCAACCCGGGCGCCAAGATCACGGCGCACGCGATCTGCCGCCCGTAGCGCGTTCGCGCATCCGGCGCGGCGTTGCGTAGGGCGAGGTGAAGCATCAACAGCACGCGCCGGGCGACCGCCCGGCGCATGCTGCGTCACGGTAGGGCGCGCTGCCGGGCACACGGGTTGCTCCCGGAGTGGCGCCGGGCTGCGCTGCCCGCCGCGTTCGCCGGGCCGCGCGCTGGAATCGCGGCCGCGCGGTTCAGCCCGTGGTCTCTCACGCTTGGCGTCAATTGCGTTTGGGAAGCCCGAAACGGCGAAACGCCCTCACCCCCAGCCCCTCGCCCGAAGTCCTTGCGCGGCTGACTGGGGGAGGTATTGGGGATGCGCATTCCGCGGCGGCGAAGAATCCTCACCCCAACCCCTAGGGCTTATGCGCCAGAAGGTGCTGACACAAACGGGGTCCTGCTGGCAAGATGAGGGTGTTGAACCGCCTCGCCTGCCATCAGGAGCCCCGCCATAGAGTCTACGCCAGTCGCCGCCGCCTTGCCGGTCGCACCGGAGAGCCTCGCCGCCGTCCTGGCCGGAGTGCGCGACCCTCGCCAGGCCGCGAAAATCGTGTACTCGCTCGCGGCGCTGCTGGCGCTCACGGTCGCCGCCCTGACCGCCGGGCAGACCTCGGTGCTGGCCGTGGCCCGCTGGGCGGCGCGGCTGCCGCCTGACGAGCTGACCGCCCTCGGCCTGCCCGCCGGCCGCGTGCCGGCGCAATCGACCCTGCACCGGCTCTTCCGGGAGTTGGATGTCTGGGCGCTGGCGCGGCAGGTGCAGGCCGCCTTCGCCGCCGTCACCGCGCCGGAGCCGCCGGCGCTGCAGGGTGTGGCCCTCGATGGCAAGGGCCACCGCGGCCGGTTGCGGCGCCGCGGGGAGGCCTATGCGGTCCACAGTGTCAGCGCGGTCTGTCACACCACCGGCTGCATCATCGCCCACGAGCCGAAAACCGAACAGTTTGCGGGTTCTCCCAGTGCAGAAGTCATGCCTGCCGTCTTCGCACAAGGCGGCAGAAAGCGCGCGCCGCGCTCCACTGACTGCTCGTTGGTGGCGCGGCATATCACACCGGGCTGGGGCCCGCGCCACCAACATGAGGCATATTGTCCGATGTGACAGCCGTTGAAGTCAATGCTTGAAATTACACTGACTCCTGTCATACAGTCCTCAATATCCTATGCTACAGCGCGAATTGTCATGGCATTCTGAACTCGTCGCAGCGCGCTTGCGTTGGACTCGCAGGGCAATGACCGCCCACCGCCAGCGCGGCTCGGGTATCGTCCGGATCATGGCGCCCACCGGCAGGATGGAGGCGCCGGGAAGGTGACTTGCCATGGATCTGCTTGACCGCCTGCTGGGCCACGATGCGTGGACCACGCGCCAGTTGCTGCTGCTGGCGGCGCCGCTCACGGACGAGCAATGGGCGCGCCCGTTCGATATCGGGCACAGGACGCTCCGCGAGACGGTGGAGCACATGCTGTTCAATGTCGAAACATGGACCGACCTGATGAACGGCGCGCCGGACCCCGGCGCCCGCGCGGAGTACGCAGGGCTGGACGCCGCCGGGTTGCTGGCCCGCCACGACGCCGCATTGGCGGCATTC
>JASGGF010000583.1:0-2683 GCA_047605145.1 Thermomicrobiales bacterium
CGCGCATCGGGAGAGGGGTTGGGGTGAGGGCTCGTCGGCGTCGTGAAGCCGCCCATTCCTCAATACCTACCCCAGTCAGCCGATGCGCGGGAGAGGGGAGCCGATTCGCGGCGGCGTGGCGGGCTTCCGGGGCGGCATGCCAGTGTGCGCCATTGTGCACGGGGCCAAAAGCCCCTCTCCCGCGCATCGGGAGAGGGGTTGGGGTGAGGGCTTCCCCGGAGGCCGTTCTGCACTTCGGTCGAGCTGTTGACGGCACGAAAACGGCGCTGACCCCGAGGGGCCAGCGCCGGCACAGAACTGCGCGGTTGCGCGGAACTACGCCGTGATGAAGGGGCCGGCGATGGCCAGCACTTCGTCCGGGGTGAGGGTCGGATTGAAGGCGTCGGGGAACGGGGAATCGCCGGTCAGGCCGTTCAGGTAGGCGGCGTGGCGCGCCTCGACGCCGTGGATGGTCAGGGCGGCGGTCAGCAGATCGTTCTCGCCAATCAGGTCCTTCGCGGCGCCTTGATAGGCGGAAACGCCCGTGTTCTCCAGCGCCTTGGCGACGCCCATGAACCCGGCCAGATCGGTGTAGCCGAAATCGTACGTGGCTTCCGCCACCGGCTCGCCACCGAGGTCGTTGATGACCTGCGTGAGGGTGTCCACGTGGTCCTTCTCATGCTGGCCGATCATCATGAAGTACTCATGCACGTTCGGCGCGTAGCCGGCGGCCGTGAACTCCGCCGGGCCGAACATAGCGAGGCCATCGCGGTAGAAGGCGTTCTCCAGATGCTCCAGCGTGAGCGCGTAGTTGAGCACGTCAACCGGGGTGCTCAGCACCGTTCCAGCAACAGGGGTCGCGTCTTGCATGGTTCAGATCCTCCGTCATTGCCTGTCCGTCGAGTGGCAGGGCTCCGGAACTACATCTTGATGAACGGGCCTGCGATGGCTAGCACTTCATCCTTGGTCAGCGGCGTCTCGAACGCGGCCGGGAAGGGGACCTGCCCGTTCAGCAGGTTCAGATACGAGGCGTGCCGCGCTTCCACGGCGACGATGCTGCCGGCCGCCGTGAGCAGGTCCGGGTCGTCGATGTACTGACCAGCGCCGTCGTAGGCGGAGACGCCGGTGTTCTCCAGCGCCATAGCGGTGGCAAGGAAGGTCGGGGCCGCCGTGTAGGCGTCGCCGAAGTCGTAGGTGGCCTCGGCCACCGGCTCGCCGCCGAGATCGGTAATGACCTGCGTCAGGGTATCGACGTGGGCCTTCTCGTGGTCGCGGATGGCGGCCAGATTGGCGTCGATGGAAGCGCCGCGCGAGTCATTGCCGAAGGTGAAGAGCCCAACGCCATCGCGGTAGAAGGCGTACTCGAGGTGCTCCAGCGTAAGGGCGTAGTTGAGCACGTCCATGCCAGTCATTTCCTGCGCCGCCGCGAGGTGGCGGATGCTGACCGGGCTGGGGCCGAACCCGATGGTCATGGCGAGGGCCGCGCCGCCCGCCAGCTTCGCGCCGCCGCTCAGGAGGCCGCGCCGGGAGAGGCGTCGGCGCTCATTGTGAATCTCGGTCAGCAGCAGATCGTGCATTGGTCGCATGTCGTGGTTCCTCCAGATGTTGACGCATCGCCAGTGGCTCACCGGGATTGGGCAGTTTGGGCGACGTCCGGACATCACCCGCTGCTGCGTACACCAGCCAATACGGGGCCACACGCGGGGCTGGATCACTGCCCGCGTATACTCGTCTGTTGAGAATCGTCGCGTCCGTTACACATCCGAGGCGTTACCCCCGACATGACTGAGTCAACGATTGCCCCCGCCGGCGTGCGGGTGCGTTTCGCGCCGAGCCCGACCGGGCTGCTGCACATTGGCGGTGTGCGCACCGTGCTCTTCAACTGGCTGCTGGCGTACGGGCAGGCCCCGCGCGAGGGCAAGCCGGGCGCGTTCCTGCTCCGCATCGAGGATACCGACCGCAACCGCCTCGTGGAGGGCGCGGAGGCGGGCATCCTCGATGTGCTGACATGGTTCGGGGTGGACTGGGCCGAGGGGCCGGATGTGGGAGGGCCGCACGCGCCCTACCGCCAGAGCGAGCGCACGGCGCTGTATCAGGCGCACGCGCAGCGCCTGCTGGAGACGGGCCACGCCTACCGCTGCTTCTGCACGCCGGAACGCCTGCAGCAGGTGCGTGAGGCGCAGGTGGCGCGCAAGGAGCCGCCCGGCTACGACCGCTTCTGCCGAGACCTGAGCGAGGCCGAGATCGCCGCGAACATCGAGGCCGGCAAGCCGTTCGTGATCCGCTTCCGCGCGCCGCTGGAAGGAGAGACGGTCGTTTCCGACCTGCTGCGCGACGACATGGTGTTCCAGAACGCGAATCTGGAAGACCTCGTGCTGCTGAAGTCGGACGGCTACCCGACGTATCACCTCGCCAACGTGGTGGATGACCACGAGATGGAGATCACGCACATCTTGCGCGGGGCGGAGTGGATCCCCACGGCGCCGCTGCACCTGCTGCTCTACCGCGCTTCCGGCTGGCAGGCGCCGCTCTTCGCGCATATGCCGCTGATTCTGGCGCCGGGCGGCGGCAAGCTCTCCAAGCGGCACGGCAGCACGAGCATGGAGGAGTTCCGCTCTCAGGGGTACCTGCCCGAGGCGCTGATGAACTACCTCGCGCTGCTGGGCTGGAGTTTCGATGGCGAGACGGAGATCTTCAGCAAGGC
>JASGGF010000584.1:0-2681 GCA_047605145.1 Thermomicrobiales bacterium
AGAAGCCCTCACCCCCAGCCCCTCTCCCGATGCGCGGGAGAGGGGAGCCGATTGGAAGAGTCGTGGCGAGAGTCCGGCAGAACCATGCCGAATCTGGCGCGAATGCCCGGGGGCAAAAGCCCCTCTCCCGCGCACCGGGAGAGGGGTTGGGGTGAGGGCTTCTCGGGGCAATTGGGCATCGCAAAGGCGAATTGGCGCCAACTGTGAGAGCCCTCGCTGCTTCGCCTGCGAGGACGAGATCTCTCGACACGCTCGAGATGACGGTTGTCGCCCGAGATGACGATATTCGTTCAATACAGAAAGAGCTCCCCATGGATTTCAGCGGCCTGCACCACGTCACCGCCGTCACCGCCAACGCGAAGCAGAACCTCGCCTTTTACACGAACGTCCTCGGCCTGCGCCTGGTCAAGAAGTCGGTCAATCAGGACGATGTCTCCGCCTACCACCTCTTCTACGGGGATGAGGCGGGGCACGCTGGCACCGAGGTGACCTTCTTCGACTGGGACGGCATGGCCCCGAACGTCCCCGGCGCCGGTGGCATCTCCGAGATCGGCCTGCGCGTGCGCGATCGCGACGCCCTCGCCTATTGGGTGGCGCGCTTCGACGAACTCGGCGTGGAGCACGCCGGGATCGAGGAGTTCGCCGGTCACCCCACCTTGCGCTTCCGCGACCCGGAGGGGCAGCGGCTGGCGCTGGTGGCGGGCGGCAGCGACGCCGAGTTCTCTCCCTGGAGCAAGAGCCCGGTCCCGGCGGAGCAGCAGATTCGCGGCCTCAGCCACATCGGCCTGACCGTCGCCCGCCTGGCGCCGACGGAGAAGACACTTGTGGATGTGCTCGGCTTCCGCAAGGTGGGTGAGTTCCCCTCGCTGGAGCACCCGGCGGTCAGCACGAACCTCTACGAGAGCCGCGCCGGCGGCCCCGGCACGGAAGTGCGCGTTGATGAGCGCCCCGACCTGCGCCCGGCCCAGCTCGGCAGCGGCGGGGTGCACCACATCGCCTTCCGCGCCGCCAACGACGCGGAGCACCTCGCGTGGCGCGACCGCGTCCGCGCCGCTGGCCTTGGCATCACCGACGTGATCGACCGCTACTACTTCAAGTCGCTCTACTTCCGGGAGCCGGGGCGCATCCTGTTCGAGATCGCTACCGATGGCCCCGGCTTCGCGACGGACGAGGATGCCGCCCACCTCGGCGAGCGTCTCGCCCTGCCCCCATTCCTGGAGCCGCACCGCGAGGCCATCGAGGCCGGGCTGAAGCCGCTCACGTAAGGGGGAGACGGCCTGCGGGCCGCAGGGGGCGTAGGGAAAACGTTAGGACACCAGGGACGACGAACCGGCCCCGCGCATCGCGCGGGGCCGGTGGCGTTGCGGCGGCTACGACTGCTGGAAGCAGTACAGACGTGACTCGAAGCCGCAGCCAGGGTTGCCCAATGAGGTCCCGTCGTCCGTCCAATAGCTGTCCGTTTCTCCCGGTCTTCCGATCCTCCCAACTTGCGACGAGGAGGACCAGTTCTGGCAGTGTTTTGGAGAAATGCTCAGGATCGCCCCGTTGGCGCCGGTGGAGGACCACGCACCCTCGGCGTTTTGGGCCGTGGAAATGGCGACCCCGGTCTCGGTCAGGTTCAGCGTGTGATCGATTGTGCCGCTGGTGAGATCCACCCAGTTCTGCGCGATGGGCGTGCCATCGACCAGCGTGTAGGGCACGCCGGCCTTCGTGAAGCGGGTCAGCGGGGAACCCGTAGTGTCCGAGAGCCAGGCCATGTACGTCCCGGGCAACCCGGCGCCGCCGGCCAGGCTCTGGCAGACCGCGTCGGCGCCCGCGAGCCCGCCCAGATTGCCGTTCCGCTTGGCGCTCGTCACGAACGTCAGGCACGCGCCGCAGGTTCCGGCGCCGGAGCAGCACTGACCGGAAGGGCACGGGCGGTTGACCGTGCAGGTGCCGGGGCAGCCGTCCGTGCGGCAGATTTCCCCATTGAAACCGCATAGCGCGGCGCTCTGCTGGATGGACTGGATGCACGAGCCGTACTTGCTGGTGCAGCAGCCACCGGGGCATTTCGTTGCGCAGGGTTTCTTCTTCTTTTTCTTCTTCTTCTTCTTGGCATCCGCCACGAGCCCGTTCAGCGCCGTGCCGCCCAGCGCCGCGCCAAGCGTGGCCATGATCGTGCGCCGCGTACGCGGCATCCCGAGGGAACGTGCGATGCTGTCGAACTGCGATCCGTCCATCGACTGACCTTTCGCTGGTGTGTCGCTGCTGATACGAAGATGCGGATAGTACGCGACTACTGCTGCGGAAAGCTGTAGAGGCGACTGGACGCGTTGCAGGAGGAGATGGAGTCGTAGTTGGTCCAACCGCGCGTGGCCAGGATCGGCCTGCCGATGGAGCCATTGGCCTCCGTCGCGGTCCACGCCTGGTCGATCCCGGGGATGCCCGTTCCCTGCTTCGTGAGATCGATGGCGTGCCGGAGCGTGCCGCTGATCAGATCCGTCCAGTTCTGGGCGATCACTGTGCCATCAACCAGCGTGTAAGGCACGGTGGCCTTCGTAAAGCGGGTCGCTGGCGAACTGGTGGCGTCCGAGAGCCAGGCCTTGTAGGTTCCCGGCAGCTTCGCCAGGTTCGCCAGATTCTGGCGCCGGCCATCGGCCCCCGGGGCGCCACCCAGATTGCCGTTCTGCCCCGAACTGGAG
>JASGGF010000585.1:0-2675 GCA_047605145.1 Thermomicrobiales bacterium
GTTTCCGCGTGCGCTGTTGGAAGCGAACGGGGACGGCTGCATCAAGCGCGCCGCACGCCAGCCAGTGTAGTGAATTTTCGCTATGGATTCTGACCGTGCCCACCTTCAGGATGGCGTCACGCTCGTCTCACCGATTCCGGGGCGCTGCCGCTCCCCACCACACGCGACAGGAGGGAACCGTGGACCCCCGGCACTTCGATGCGTTTTCCCGCGTTGTCGGCACAGCGGCCTCGCGCCGCCAGGCAGGTCGAGCGCTGGGCGCCGTGCTGGTTGGCGCGGCCGCCCCGCGGCCAGAGCCAGCGGCTGCCAGGAAAAAGAACAACAAGAAGAAGAACAAGAAGAACAAGCGCAAGCCGTGCGGCGGGCCTTGTCACATCGGCGTTTGCTGCGGCGATACCTGCGTCAGCACCCTGGCCGACCCCAACAACTGCGGCGCCTGCGGCAACATCTGCGATCAAGGCAGCTATTGCTTCCAGGGCAAATGTGAGCCCTGCGCGTCCCCCAGGACGATCTGCCCGGCAGGAGGGTCGCAGCGCTGCGTCGATCTGCAGACCGACCGCGAGAACTGTGGTTTCTGCGGCATCGTCTGCCAGAAGGATTTCCGGGAGCCGAAGCGCGATTTCGTCTGCCAGCAGGGCGTGTGCGCGTGCACGGGCGTCACCTGCCCGAACGGCCGCTGCTGTCCGGCCGACTACAACGTCTGCGTGGATGGCGGCAACGGGTGTTGCCCGACCAACTTCCACCCTTGCGACGGGGCGCTCAAGGGCCAGTGCTGTCCAGACGGATACAGCTGCGGCGGGACCTGCGGGCAGCCCTGCTGCAAGCTCTAGCGTGATCATCGCCCGTGGCGCCGGCGGGAACACCGGCGCCACGGCGCGGCTTCAAGCGGATTGCGATGAACCTGCGCCTCGCGCCCACTCGTCGTGTCTCGCGCGAAGTCGAGAACGCTTGGCGCCAATTGGCTTCTGCGAGGCTGCTCCGTCGTTCCAGACCCTTTGACTGCGACTCGCACCAAGCGTTATCGACTTCGCTCGAGACACGAGGTGGTGGAGAGTGGTGGAGCACCGCTTGCGCAATGCGCGCTAATGGCGCGCGTCGTGCAGCGCCAGCAGCGCCACCACCGGCAGCACGATCAGCAGCGCCAGCGCGCCGGTCTGCGACGCGCGGTCCAGCGTGGTCGGCAGCAGGTCCAGATGCGCCGCGTGGTAGAGGAAGTGCGGAACCTGCGCGATCAGCACCGCCACACTCACCCCGCGCGCCAGCGTTGGGGTGGGCCGGGCGAGGGCCAACCCGATCAGGAACGCCAGCGCCAGATTGAGCCCACCCACATCGCGCAGCAGGTGCTCGTTGTAGGGGCCGTCCGGCGAGACCCACTCCATCCCGAAACCCGGGAACACGTCGTAAAACGCGCGCGGCAGCACTTGCTGCCACAGGCCGGTGATCAGCTGCACCGCCAGCATCGCCCACAGCGCGGCGCGCGCCAACCGGGGCAGCCGCCACGCGGTGGCCGGGGGCGCGGGGAACGGGGCGGCGATGAGCGCCGTGGGGGCAGGGGTCGCCGGGGAGGGGACTGGCCGGGCGCTCATGACCGCTCCTCCGGCCGGCGCGGCACGCGCGCGGTGTACGGCCCGGTCAGCGGCACGCCCAGCGCTTCGGCGAGGGGGGCCAGCTTGTCCGGGTTGACCTGAAAGTAAATGCGCGTGATCTGGCCATCGGCCATCTCGAAGCTCGCCACGTTGCGCAGCGCGCCGCCCACCAGCGTGATCGCGCCCGGCTGACCGTTGATCTCGTGCAGCCGTGTTTCAATCGGAGCGGTGCTCAGCTTCGGGATCTTCAGCAGGAACATGATGGCCTTCTCACGACCGATCACCGGCTTGCGCGCCGCCAGCACCTTGCCGCCGCCGTCCGACTGGATTACCACGTCCTCCGCCAGCATCGAGGTCAACGCGGCCATATCGCCGTGGGAGACCGCGTCGATGAAGCGGGAGGTCAGGCGCTCCTGCTGCGCCGTGTCCACATCGAAGCGGGGCCGTCGCGCCGCCACGTGCGCGCGGGCGCGCCGGGCGAGTTGCCGGCAGTACGCCTCCGACTCCCCCACAATCCCCGCGATGCTGGCGAAGTCGTAGGCGAAGACATCGTGCAGCAGGAAAACCGCGCGCTCCTTCGGCGAGAGCGATTCCAGGAGCACCAGAAACGCGGTCGAGAGCGACTCATGGTCGATGGCCGTTTCGGCGACATCCGGCACGGCCCCGCCCAGCGGCTCCGGCAGCCACGCCCCCACGTACTGCTCGCGCTTCACCCGTGCGGAGCCGAGCTGATCGAGGCAGATGCGGCTGAGCGTGGTGGTTAGCCACGCCTTCTCGTTGTGGATCGGCTCATCCTGCCCCTGCGCGCGCCGCCAGCGCAGCCACGTCTCCTGTAGCGCGTCCTCCGCGTCCGCCACGCTGCCGAGCATGCGGTAGGCGATGGAGAAGAGCAGCGGGCGGTACGTGAGGACGGGGTCGCCATCGTTCGGCAACGCAACCACGGGGGAACCCTCCTGTGTCAGCGAGCAGCCGCAGGATACGCGGCGCATGGTCTACACAGAAGACGACGCAGGGCCCTCGCGCGTGACACCGGACGCCGAAGAGCCGCCACCCCAGTCAACCGCGCATCGGGAGTGGGGCTGGGGTGGC
>JASGGF010000586.1:0-2669 GCA_047605145.1 Thermomicrobiales bacterium
GGCGGCGCTGGAATCCTCCGTGCGCTACCTCGCCTACGATCTGGGCGAGCAGCAGATCCGGGTCAACGCGATCTCCGCCGGCCCGATCAAGACGGCGGCGGCGCGTGGCATCCCCGGTTTCGCGGACATGTACACCGCCCTCAAGGATCGAGCCCCGCTGAAGGCGGAGTTCGGGCAGAAGGAAGTGGCCGGCGTGGCGCTCTTCCTCGCCTCGAAGGCCTCGGCTGGCGTCACCGCCGAGACGATCTTCGTGGACAACGGCTACAACAAGGTCGGGATGTAATTTCGCAAGGTCGTCGCCTCGGACCCCTCTCCCGAAGCACGTGTACGGGAGAGGGGTTTTCCGTCTGACGCCGTGCCTCAGCGGTTGAGGCCACCCAGCGCGCCAATGACGGCGAGGAACGCGGCGGCAGCGATCAAAGCGAACACGAACAGCATCAACCCGGCCAGCGCCGCTTCACCGGCGTTATAGTCGTTGGGGCGGTTCCGGGTGTAAATGTAGACAACCGCCATCCCCGCGCCGACGAACGGGATCAGCGTCAGCAAGAGGCCGAAGACGAACGTTTTCCAGAATGGTCGCGGCGATTGCCCGTACAGGTACGGCGCCATGCCGTAGCCAGAGACCGGCGGGTATGGGTATGACGACGTGTTCCCCGGCCCGTACGCAGCCGGCGGGGCGCCGCCCGGCGTGCCGCCATAGGGCGCCGGCGTGTTGGCTGGAGTTCCATATTGCGACTGTTGGTTGTCCCATGACATGCTTCGGCACGACCCCTTCGTTGCACACGGCGCCGGTACGGTATCGCGCACGGTAGCGGGTTTCGGGTGATGCCGCAATCTGGCGCGATGCAGCGTCAGCGAGCCGGCGATTCCAGCGCCAGCGCGATCTCAGCACGCACGGCGACATCGCGCTCCCGGCCCCACGCGAGGTCCAGCCCGCGACGGGCAGCGTGGCCCCCAATGCGGCCCAGCGCCCACGCGGCGTGCTCCCGCACCAGTGGCAGATCGTGGCCCAACAGCGCGCGAGCCAGCAGCGGGACATCGGTTGCTGCGCCGATATTGCCCAGCGCGATGGCTGCATTCCGGGCCATGCCGCTTCGCCGAGCCCGCGCCACCGCTGTGCCCCGGTAGCGATCCCGAAACGTGCGGTGCGACATCGTCAGCAGCCCCTCCAGCGACGGGTAGGCGTGCTCGATGGTGGCGGGCAGGAAGGCCGGGTCCGGGTCGTTTTTCGCGGCGCCGGTGTACGGGCAGACCTCCTGACAGACATCGCAGCCAAAGACCCAATCCCCGAGCTGCGGCCGCAACTCACGCGGGATGGCCCCGGCCTGCTCGATGGTCTGGAAGGAGATGCAGGTGGGCGCATCGATGGTGTACGGCGCGACGATGGCGCCCGTGGGGCAGCGGTCGAGGCAGATCTGGCAGCGCCCGCAGTTGCGGTCCAGTGGTTGGTCTGGCTCCAGATCGAGTTCCAGCAGCAGTTCCCCCAGCATCACCCACGAGCCGTGTCCCGGCACGATGATGCAGGCGTTCTTGCCGAACCAGCCCAGCCCGGCCCGCGCGGCGACGGCGCGGTCGACGATCCGGGCGTGATCGGTCAGGAAGCGCGCGTCCACGCTGCGGCCCAGTTCGTGCTCGATGCTGGCGTGCAGCACGCGCATCCGCTCGGGCAGCAGCCGGTGGTAGTCGGCGCCCCGGGCGTAGCGGCTGATGCGCCCACGCGGAACGCCGTCCTGCGGCTTGCCACCATCCTCGCCCCAGTAGGCGATTCCCACGGAGAGGATGGCGAGCGGGCGGGGCATCAGCAGGCTGGGGTCGCACGAGGCGGCGGCGCGCTCCGGGGTGAACCAGTCAAGCCCGCGCAAATGCCCGGCGGCGATGCGCTCCTGCAACACCATCAGGGTCTCGGGGAAGGCCGCCGCGCTGGTGACCGCCGCCACCGTCAGGCCCGCGTCGTACCCGAGGCGCTTGACGCGTTGCGTCAGGGCCTGACGCGGAGTGGGGGCTGGGTGCAACAGAAGGGGCGTGCGCGTCATGCCAAGAGCATGGCATGCGGCGCGCCAGAGGGTCCACGGTGCGAGGGCGCCAAGCCGTAGTACGGCGATCAACCCGCCATTGGTCCCATTCTTGCGCCACGTCTCGACGCGATTTACGGAACCGTTACACTGCTGGCAAGGCGGTTCCTCCGACTATCGACTGGGGAGCCGGCGCGATGGCTCAGCCGGGATCGCGAACGTCGTCTGGTCAGGAGAGGGAAGGGCGCATGTCGGACGGAGCGAAACGGTATCGGGTCGGCTACCGGGCCGAGAATGGCTCGTGGATCTTCGGGCCGGCGCCGAGCGCGAACTCGGTGGTTGGTTACTACGATCCGGCAACGGATATCTGGTACGAAGGGGTCGCCGATATTCTCTCCGGGCAATGGCTGCCGGAAGACGCGGTGGCGGGCGGCGGCCAGCGCGATTGCCCGCCGGGGTACCCGGTGAAGGGCAACTTGCCGTCGCGGATTTACCACGCGCCCGGCCAGCCGGCCTACGGGCGCACAAACCCGGAAGTCTGCTTCGCCACGGAGGCCGCTGCGGCCAACGCCGGCTTCCGCCGGTCCGGTGGCGGCGGTCCCACAGTCACGGCGGCTGGCGCCGCTGCGGCGGTGAATGGCCCTACCGGCGGGGCGC
>JASGGF010000587.1:0-2655 GCA_047605145.1 Thermomicrobiales bacterium
CTTCAGCGTTTCTTTGGCGAACTCATCAAGAATCGCCGCCCAGCTCTGCCGCGCCCGCACCTCGACGAAGGCCGCGTTGTAGCGCTCCACATCGAGCGGGGTGTCAGTGGAGTCCGGGCGCTCCGCGAACAGGCGCAGGCGGCGCGCCGCCTCCTGCTCCCAGCCGCTGGCCAGCGCCGCCACCTGCCGGGGCGACCACGCCCCGACTGCGCCCGGCTTCTCCCGCACTTCCACCGGGATCTGCTCCAGCAGCGTGCGGAACTCGCGGGAGGCGTGGACGTAGCGCGCCAGCGTGCCCGGCGCGGTGAGGGCGCTCTCGTTGCGCGTGGTCTGCCACGGGCGGCGTGGCGTAGTGGGCAGCAGCGGCTCCGGCGTCACCAGATCGGGCAGCGGCGTGCCGGCCATGCCCAGCACTACGGCGCGGCAGGCGATGGCGTCCGCCGCTGCGCGGTGGCCGCCCGGCGGCTGGTTGAAGGCGCGGACGGCGTGCTCCAGCTTGACGAAGGCGAACCAGCGCTTGCGCTCGTCCCAGTTCCCCGCAAACCCGGCGTAGCGCTTCATGGCGCACTCCCAGTCGGCGGAGGTCTCCGGGATCGCGTAGCGCTCGCAGGACTGCTTCACCATTTGCCGGTCGAAGGTCACGTTATAGACGATGATGCGGCGGTCACGTAGGACAGGGTGCAGCGCGTCCCACAGGTCATCCCAGCGCGGCGCGTTGCGCACATCGGCGTCGGTGATGCCGTGGATGGCCGTCACCTCGCGCGGGATGGCGCGCTCCGGCCGCACCAGCGACTCGAAGAGCAGCTGGCCATCCGCCCCGACGATGCCGATATCGACAATCTCGGCGCGCGGCCCAAATCCGGTTGTTTCGGTATCGAGATAGACCACGCGCGGGTCATTCGCGGTGTCAGCGGCCCAGGCGATCGCCTTGGCGCGCGCCTCATCCCAGCGTTGCCGCCCTTCATTGGAGACAGCGGCCGCTTCGGGCTCTGGCACTTCCCAGCGGTAGGACTTTGCGCGTTGGATCCTGCTCCGGCCCCGGCCCAAGATCCTGAACCTTTCCAGTCCGCTGCACGGCGGGACGCCAGCGGAAGTCACGACAGGCCACGATGCTAGCATGACAGGCTGCGATGACCGCTGCAATGGAGAGGGTTTTTCTGAGTGACCGACGAACATCTGACCATTTCGCCAGCGCTGGAAGCCTTTGTGCGCCGGATGCCGAAGGCGGAAATCCACGTCCACCTCGAAGGCTCCGTGCGGCCGGAAACGGTGCTGGAACTGGGCCGCCGCAACGGGCAGCCGTTGCCGGCGCCCGATCTGGAGGGGCTGCGCGCCTTCTTCGAGTTTCGCGACTTTCCGCACTTCATCGAGGCGTACATCGCGGTCTGCACCTGCCTGCGCACGCCGGATGACTTCGCGACGGTAGTGCGCGAGATCGGCGAGGACGCCGCAGCGCAGAACATCCGCTACCTCGAAATCCACTTCAACCCGGAAACGAACGTGCGCAAGCGCGGCCTCGACTTCCACGAGATGCTGGCCGGTATGAACGCGGGCCGGGCTGAGGCGCGCGAGCGTTGGGGCGTGGAGATGCGCTGGATCGCTGACGGCATCCGCGACAGCGAGACCAGTCCCTACTCCGTGACGCGCACGGTGGACTGGATCACCGCGCTCTCGCCGGAGGACGGCGTGGTGGCGCTGGGGCTGGGCGGCAACGAGGTGGGCTACCCGCCGGCGCCGTTCGCCGCCGATTTCGCCCGTGCCCGCGCCGGAGGCGTGCGCACGGTCGCGCACGCCGGCGAAACCACCGGCCCGGAGACCATCCGGGAATCGCTCGATCTGCTGGGCGCCGAGCGCATCGGCCACGGCATTCGCGCGTTGGACGACCCATCGCTGGTGCAGCGGCTGGCTGAGGCGGGCGTGCCGCTGGAGGTCTGCCCGACCAGCAACCTGTGCACCCGCGTAGTGGCCGGGTACGACGCGCACCCCTTCCCGGCGCTCGATGCCGCCGGCGTGCTCGTCACCATCAATTCGGACGACCCGCCACTGTTCGGGACCACGCTCACCGATGAGTTTCTGGTGCTGGCCCGCCACTGGGGCTACGACGCCGATGGCATTCAGCGCATTGCGCTGAACGGTCTCGATGCCTCGTTCCTGCCAGACAACGACAAGGCCCGCCTGCGCGGCGAATTTCTGGCGGAATTCGCCGCGCTGCGGGCAGAACTGGGGCTGCCACCGGCCAGCGCCTGACTGGCCCGTGTTGCGTGCGGCTAGCGCTGCGGGGCGGCGGCGGTCAGCAGCTCCATGTACGCCTCGCCGGTTTCGTGGGCGGTGATGGCGCGGACCACGGTTTCGTCCAGTTCGCTGGCGTACAGGTCCAGACCGGTCCGGATTTGGGCCGGGGTCTCACCGGTAACGGCGGTGCCTTCGGCGGGCGTGCCCATGCGTTCGAAGTTGGCGGCGTAGGAGGGGTATGCGCCGTAGCGCGCGGCTTCCTGCCGGAAGACCGCCTCCGCTGGCGCGCCGAGGGCGGTGCGCACGTAGCCGTAGATCTTCGGCTCCAGCCGCCCGGCCTGCTCGGCCGCCTCCTCAGTGATGGCCGCCGAGAGCGGCGTATACGCCGGCGTCAGCCAGTTCAGCAACACGCCGTTCGCGTGG
>JASGGF010000588.1:0-2655 GCA_047605145.1 Thermomicrobiales bacterium
GGCGCGCCGTGCGCGAGGCTGGGGGGGCCGTTGCGCTGGATGACGCAATGCGCGCCGCCGGGCTCGCGTCTGCGCGCGGTGGGGTGGCGCGGCAGCGCGCGGCGTTGGCCGAGCTGGAGGGGGCGCTGCTGGTCTGGCACAGCTACCGCCGCGACGGCACGCGCTGGCTTTTCGTCCCCCGCGAGATTCGCGAATCCGGGCATGGCGCGCCCCCCGCGTTGCCGGCGCTGCAGTTCGCGACGGCCGGCGCCGGGCGCTGGCGGCCCCCGGACGCCTTCGCGTGGGATCTGCTCACGGTCCTGCGACTGCTGAGCAACCCGAACGCCCCGGCGTGGACGCGCGCCGAGCCAGCGCCGCGCTGGCTGCGCCGGGTCGCCGCGCCGCTGCTCTGGTTCGGGGAGCGGGATGAGACGCCAGACGGCTACTTCGCGCTCATGCAGGCCGTGGGGCTGGCGGAGGGCGTGTTTCTGGCGGACGAAAGCGTGCAGCCAGCGCGCATCGTGCCGGGGCCGCAGGCGCGCGCATGGCGACGGCTCGCGTTCCCGGAGATGACGGCGCGGCTGCGCAGCCGCTGGCTCAACCTGCCCACGTGGGTCGAGGGGGATGCCGCCGGTATCGTCGATGTGCGCGGCGCCGATTGGCGCGGCATGCGCCCCCGCCTGCTGGCGGCGCTGCGTGAAGCCGCGCGGGAGGAGCCAGCGGGCGACTGGGTCACGCTGGAAAGCCTCATCGAGTGGGTCGTCGCGGCGCAACCCGCCCTGCTTGGCCAGTCCTTCCGCGCCGCCACCGCCCGCGCCGCCGGCGAGATTGCCGGCGACGTCACCGCCGAGGAAGCGCGAGCGGCGGCGCTCGGCGATATCGTGGGCTTCGAGGTGGCCGGCCCGTGCGTCTGGTTCGGCCTGACGGCGCTGGCGGTGTCCCCCGAGGGCGTCCGCGTGGCGCGCGTCCTGCCGGAACGGCCGCCGGCTCGATCCGGTCCCGAGGAGATGCCGACCGCCGGGACGACGCTGGAGATAGGCGAATCCGGCGAAATTTCTGCCGTCGCGCCCTCGCCGGAGCGGGTCTGGGCGCTCTCAGCGTTCGCGGAGTTGGTGGACCTCGGCGAGATCAGCCGCTACCGGCTGACGTCACAGGCGGTGGCTGGCGCGCTGTCGGCGGGCGTGCGTCACGATCAGATTGTGGAGTATCTGGAGCGCGCCAGCGAACGGCCACTGCCAGAACAGGTCGCCGCCAGTCTCGCTGCGTGGGTGCAGCGGTTGCGCATCGTGCGGCTGGAGCCGGCGACCGTGCTGGATCTGGACGACGCCTCCGCCTGCGACATGCTGGCCCGCCACCTGCGCCGCCACGGCTGGGCCGTAACCGGCCTCACCGACCGGCAGCTGCTGGTGCGTCCGGGACCGGACGCGGCGCTGGATTTGCCGGCGCTGCGGCAAATGCTGGAAGGGGCCGGGTTCTCGCCCCGCACCGCTGCCGACATCGAAGCGCAGGCGCCGACGTCAGCGCCGGATACGACGGGCGACGCGTAGCCAGCAGCGGATGCCGCCGCGTACCATCGGGGGCAGATGCAGCGGATCGAGGCGAGGCGAATGACTGACCCGGCGCCCAAGGCGCAAAAACCGAAAAACACCCTGAGCAACATACTGGCGGTCGTCGCCGTCGTGTTCGCCCTGCTGGCGGTGGTGCTTTACCTACGGCCCAATCAGGGCATTGCTCCCATCCCGACGGCGGCGCCGGGCGCCAACGAGCTGATCAACGTCGTGCAGGCTTTGAAAGCGCAGGACCTGAACGCCACGCAGCCGCAGGGACTCTTCGTCCCGGCCGGCGCGCTAAGCGTGCCGGGACAAGGGCTGGAGATCAACGGCTCCCCAGCTTTCGTGTTCCTCTTCCCGGATGCCGGTGCAGCGCAGGGCGCCGCGTTGACCGGCGATCCCGCCGCCATCGTGCCCGCCGCATTGCGCGGCACGCCCACGCCGGAAGGCGAACGCCGCCTGACCGCCAACAGCAACGTGGTGCTGGTCATGATCGGCGGCGACGATGCGACGTGGCAGAAGGTGGAAGCCGCCATCGCCGGGCTCGCCTGAGTCATGAGCGAGCAATCTACGCCACGCCAGCCGCTGCCGGGGCAACCGGAATTACCCGATGAGCCGGACGATCCCCAGAATCATGGCCGGGTCGGGTATGGCAAGTTGGGAAAGTGGTCGCCGCTGGCGTTGGGCCTCCTGCTGGTGCTGGCACTGCTGGCGATCTGGGTCGTGCAGCGCAACGACGCCCCTCCACCCACCACCGCCCCGGCGGACGCCACCGGCTCCCCCGCGCCTGACGTCTCCCTGACGCTGCTCGACGGCGAGTCGATCTCGCTGGCCGATCTGCGCGGGCAGGTCGTCGTGCTGAACTTCTGGGCCTCGTGGTGCGGGCCCTGCCGCCACGAAATGCCCGAACTGCAGGCCTACTGGGACGACGCGCAGCAGGCTGGCGAGCAAACCACGATCCTCGGCGTCGGGGTCCGCACCG
Organism: Thermomicrobiales bacterium; assembly: GCA_047605145.1. Taxonomy (GTDB): domain Bacteria; phylum Chloroflexota; class Chloroflexia; order Thermomicrobiales; family UBA6265; genus JACCXM01. The sequence goes on from JASGGF010000588.1 coordinate 2,512, forward strand.
ACACCGACGCCAAGGCGCGCGAATTCGTGGCGCAGGGCGGCTTCACGTACCCCATCGGCCGTGACACCGATACCGACCAACCCGGGCTAGGCCCTATCGAAACGGCGTTTGGCATTCCCGAGGCGTACCCGGCCACCATCATCA
>JASGGF010000589.1:0-2650 GCA_047605145.1 Thermomicrobiales bacterium
TTTCCACCGCGCAGGCCCCAAAACGCGTGCCAAACCCAAACTGTCGGGATGACAAGGGGCCGGGGGTGAGGGTTTCTCGGCGCTGCCAAATCCCATAAAGCGTCTACCTACGCCTCTCCCGATGCGCAGGAGCGGGGAGCCGATGCGTGGTGGCGCAAACCCCCTCGCCCTCCACATGCGCGAAGGGCGAGGGGGTTGGGGTGAGGGTGCTTCGCCGCCTTACCGCGAGGCGTCGGCGCCCTGCGTAGCGCGCTGGAGCTCCGCGTTCAGGTGGTTGATGCGGGCCAGCAGCTCGGCCTGCTGGTCCTGCAGCTGCTGGAACGCGGCGGTCTGGCGCTCGGAAAGCGTGTCGATGCGGGCGCGCACCTCGCGCACGTTGCGCCCGGCGCGCGTGTTGACCGCGAATTCCGCCTGATCACGCACGCGGTCCTGCTCGTCCTGCCGGTTCTGGCTCATCAGGATGATGGGCGCCACGATGGCGGACTGGAACGAAAACGCGAGGTTCAGGAAGATGAATGGGTACGGGTCCCAGTGCTGCACGAACGCCACCATGTTCAGCAGGATCCAGATTCCGACCACGATCATCTGCACGAAGATGAAGATCCACGAGCCCAGCACAATCGTGGTGCGGTCGGCGATCCGCTGCCCCATCGAAAGCTGCTGATCCGGGATGTCTGGCGCGTCGTCGGCGGATCTCAGCGCCCACGGGTAGCCGTCCGCATAGTTGCCATGGCCGTTGCTCGCGCCGGGGTCGGCGCCATTCGTGCTCATCGGTGACCTTCTTTCCTCCGTAATCGACCAAAACAGACGCTATGCCGGAGCCAGCGCCATTGCCGGCACGGGGGCGCCGGCCCCCAGTTCAATGGGCGCATCGTGGCGCTCGCTCAGGGGGCCAACGGTGGACAGCACGCGGTTGATGACGAACGCCGCAACCGAGGTGGCCGCGATCAGGCCCAACCCGAGCGGCGTCGGCGCCGCGAGACCAAGGAGCGCGCGCGCTGGCGGCAGCGCCAGCACCACGCCCAGCATGACCGCCGAGGAGGCGACGGAGCCGATGATGGCGCGGTTCGGCTCGCCCTTCGGCCACCCCACCTCAAGCGATTGCGCGATCTGGGTGGCGATCACGCTGCCGAAGGCGACTGCGGCCGCTTGCGGCGCCGTGCTGGTGCGCAGCGCGTACAGGTAGGCGGCGAGGCCCGGCCCGGCGGTCGCCAGCGCGCGGCGGATCATGGCCCGGCGCAGCGGCGCCTCGATGGCGGTGGAGCCCTCACGCGGCAGGCCGCTCAGGCCTTCGCGCGCCGGCGGTTGCAGGGTGACCGCAAGGCCCGGCAGCGCGTCCGAAATCAGGTTCACCGCCAGAATCTGCGCCGAGTTGAAGGGGAGCGGCAGGTTGAACAGGCTCGGCACGGCCAGCAGGCCCAGCACGCCGAAGTTGCCGCCCACCAGCAGCCCGAGGGTGCGCCGGATGTTCGACCAGAAGGTGCGCCCCTCGGTCAGCGCCTCCACCAGCGTCGCGAAATCGGTGATCACGACGTCGGAGGACTGCCGCGCGACTTCGGTGCCCTCGCTCATCGCCACGCCGACATCCGCCAGCCGCAGCGCCGGGCCGTCGTTCGCGCCGTCGCCGGTCATGGCGACGGTGTGGCCCTTGTACTGCAACCCCTCAATGATGCGCAGCTTGTCCAGCGGGGTGGCGCGGGCGATGACCGAGACGCGCTCCAGCCGCTCGGCCAGTTCGGCCAGCTCGTACGACTCCAGATCGATCGCCTTGATGACGAGGCTGTCGTCGTCCAGCAGGCCCGCCTCCCGGCCAATGGCGGTGGCGGTGGCGGGGTGATCGCCGGTCAGCATGATGACCCGGATACCCGCGTCGAGGCACTCCTTGACCGCCCCGTGCGCATTCGCCTTCAGCGGGTCGGCGATGCACAGGAACCCCCGCGCCACGAGGCCCGCCGGCTCCTCCGGCGAAACATCCGGCGCGCCGGTGGCGACCATCAGCACGCGCAGGCCCTGCTGCGCCAGTTCCTCGCCGCGCGCCGCCAGTTGCGCCCGCAGCGCGTCATCGAGCGGCAGGTCGTCGCCATCAACGCGAATGGAGTCGCAGCAGGCGGCCACAAATTCCGGCGCGCCCTTGATGGAGAGGCGCCCCGCCGCCGCCACCGCGTGGTAGGGTCGCCCCGGCGCGAAGGGCGTTTCCGCATCGTGCGGCACGTGGATCTCGCGCTCCAGCCCGTTGGTGACGGCCCCGCGCACGATGGCGACGTCGGTGGGGTGGGCGGCGGCGCTGGCGCGCTCCGGGTGCGGGCTGGCGATGGCCCCGGCCAGCAGGATGTCGCGCATCTCCTCGGAGAGGCCGTCCGCCGGCACGGCAGTCGTCTCCAGATCGGCGACGTATTTCAGGGAAAGCTTGCCTTCGGTGAGCGTGCCCGTCTTGTCCGCGCAGACCACGTCGACGCGGCCCAGCGCCTCGGTGGCGGGTAGGCGGCGCACATGCGCGCCGCGCCCGACGAGTCGGCGCGCCACCCCGGCCTCGCCGAGTTGGGTGAGCAGAGGTAGCCCCTCTGGAATCGCCGCCACGGCGATGCTGGCCCCCAGTTGCATGGTGGCGAGGTGCGGCTGGCCGCGCAGCAGGCCGGTGACCGCCACCAGA
>JASGGF010000590.1:0-2556 GCA_047605145.1 Thermomicrobiales bacterium
GCCCATCGGCGCCGGCGTAGTCCGAGGCCGGGAAGGGCAGTGTGTTCAGGATCACCGGGAAGCCCGGGCGGCCTGCCACCACCGCCGCCCTGATCTGCGCGATGGCAGAGCGCACCTGCACCGTCCGCCACGCGTCCCACGCGGCGGCGTGCTCGCGCAGGATCGCGGCGGCCTGCGCGGCGGTGTCGCCGCCGGGCAGCTCGATATCTAGTTCAGCGGTGAACCGCGCGCGGCAACGATCGCAGAAGCAGTACCGATCCGCCGCGCCGAACTGGTAGCCCGGCAGCCAGTTTTCCCAGAAGCCGGGGTAGCGGGTGAACGACAGGAACAGGCCGTCCGGCTCCAACTCCTCAACCACCCGCCTCAAGCGAGCGATCTTCGCCGCCAGATAGCCTTCGTGCGTCGGGCAGACGCCGTGGTACCAGTCGAAATCGGCGCCGGTCTGGCCGAGCGCGTTCACCGGCAGCGCGTCCGGGAACTGCGCCGCCAGTTCGGGGTCGAAGAAGAGCGCGGTGGTCTGCAGCACCTGCATCCCTGCCGCCTTCAGCGCATTGGACCACGCGCGGTCACTTGGCAAGGGCGCCCTGCCTCCGGCAAGGTATGCCAGTTGATCCACCCCGGAGTTCGGCAGCGGATCGATGGCGTTGCGAATCAGGACGGTGTCGATGCCGTCGCGCACCAGTTCACTGGCCGCGCGCGGCGCGTCCATGCCGAACGTGGTGGCCCACTGGTAGTCGTAAACCTTGACCGCGAAGGAAGCCGTGGCGCCCATCCTTTCGCCTGATGCCGGAGCGCAGCGCCCCCGCCGCGCGTTCTTGCGGACACGCGACGGGGACGCCGGACGATTCGCCGGTTAGCAGCCCCACGCGGGCGGCGTCGCCTCGGCGTTCTCCTGCGTGATGATCGGCAGGGGCAGGAAGTTCGGCTGCGGGATCTCGGCTTCCTGCCCGTTGAGGTAGAGCCACGCCATGTGCACGCCCTCGTAGGCCTGCGGGTACGGGTCCTGATTGATGGTGCCCAGCACCACGCCGTCCATGATGGCTTGCCGCACATCGGCGGGGTAGTCGCCGAGCACGAACTGCACTTCCTCGCGGCCATTTTGCCGGGCGAACTCGGCGGCGGCCACGCCCTCCGGGCCCTGCATCACGATCACGTCCAGTTCGCCCTTGGGGAAGCGGGTCAGCAGGTCTTGCGTCACGGCCAGCGCTTTCGCGCTGTCGAAGTCGTCGTTGACCTCGGCCACGATCTCGTACTGGGGCAGGTCGGCCAGCGCCTCCTTGAAGCCCTGCGCGCGCAGGATCTGCGGCGAGGTGCCCGGAATGCCCATCACGTAGCCGATCTTGAGCGGCGCATCCCCGAACACGTCGGAGAGCAACTGCCCCTGCAGGCGGCCGAAATCGACGTCATCCGCGCCGACATACGTAACCACCTCGGCCTGATCGCTGCCAAAGCCCGCCTTGTTGTTGACCTCGATCACCGGAATCCCGGCCTGATTCGCCTGAATGATCGCGGGGATCGTGCCCTCGCTCATCGGCGTCAGCAGGATCAGATCGACGCCCTCGGCGATGAAGTTCTGGATGTTCGCCACTTCCGTCGCGGGGTCGCCCTTGCCATCCCGCAGGTCGTATTCGAAGCCAAACTGTTTGGCGGCGTCATCCAGCCCCTTCTTAAAGCCGGCGTAGAAGGGCACGGAAAGGTAGGCGACCGTAACGCCCAGCTTCTTGCCGGAGAGCGGCAGCGGCGTGCCGGTGGCGGTGGGAGTGGCGGGCGGCGGGCAGGAGACCTCCTGCGCGCCGGCGCCCTGCCAGCGCAGGAAGGGCGCCGCCAGCCCGACGGCTGCGGCGTGACGCAGCAACACCCGGCGCCCCAATGTCGCAGCCGGGCGAACTTCCGGCACATTCTCGAGGGACATGGCGACCTCCTTTGACACGCGACGCCTGCCGTTTGGGACGATGCAGGGACGCTATCAAAGGAGGCCGCACTCGTCAAACGGGCGCTACCCCCGCTTCGCCGGGACCGGCGCCTCATTCCAGCGCAGGCCGCCCTCGCAGGCCGGGGTGTACAGCTCGGTGATGTAATCGATGACCTGACGCTGCGACGAGAACATCGGGCCAAGCGTGCGGATCGCCGCCTTGGAGCGGGCAATCCATTCGCGCGGCAGGTCGTCCTTGTCGCGCTGGTAGAAGAGCGGCGCCACCTCGTGCTCCAGCACGGAGTAGATCGCCTCGGCGTCGGCCTGATCGCCCGCGCCATCCGGCAGGTTGGAGGGCTGGATGCCCCAGCCGGTTTGCTCGTTCGCGTGCCACCCCTCGATCCACCACCCGTCCAGAATGGAGACGTTCAGCGCGCCGTTGGCGGCCGCCTTCATCCCGGAGGTGCCGCTCGCTTCCAGTGGCGCGCGAGGGTTGTTCATCCAGACATCGACGCCAGCGTAGAGATGCCCCGCCAGCAGCATGTCGTAATCCTCGGCGAACGCGATGTGCCCCTGAAACCGGGGATCAAGCGAGCGCCAGAAGATCTCCTGAATCAGCCGCTTGCCGCCATCGTCCGCCGGAT
>JASGGF010000591.1:0-2538 GCA_047605145.1 Thermomicrobiales bacterium
GCAGCAGGTCATAGCCGTCGCTCGCCAGCCGGCGCGCCACCGCCAGCCCGATCCCTCGCGTGCCGCCCGTAATCACCGCCACGCCTGTTCGTTCGCTCATGCTGCTCCTCTGTCAGGCCGCAGGGCCCTCACCCCAACCCCTCTCCCGATGCGCGGGAGAGGGGCTTTTGCGGTGAGCGGCATTGTCGGCAATGGTCTCAGTACGTCGGATGACGGCCCCAGCTCCACAATCTGGCTCCCCTCTCCCGCGCATCGGGAGAGGGGTTGGGGGTGAGGGCATCTCGCCTACCCCAGCAACTGCTCCGCCGTCGTCACCGTCGCGCCCGGCGCGCAACGCGCCAGCAGCCCCGCCAGCACCTTGCCCGGCCCGATCTCGTAGTAGCGCGTCACGCTCTCGCCTGCCAGTGTGTTGACGACATCGACCCAGCGCACCGAGCCACAAATCTGCCCGATCAGCTCCTGCCGGATATCGTCGGTATCCGAGAGGATCGCCGCATCGACGTTCCCCACCAGCGGAACCTCCGGATCAACCATCGGCACGCTCATCAGGTAGGGGCGCATCCCGTCTTCGGCGCCCTGCATCAGCGCGCTATGGAACGCCGCGCTCACCGGCAGCAGAATGGCGCGTTTCGCGCCGCTCTCCTTGGCCAGCGCCATCGCTCGCTCCACCGCCTCGCTTGTGCCGCTGATCGTCGTCTGGTCGGGCGCGTTGAAGTTGGCGACATCGGCGCCCGCCTCCTGCGCCACCTCGGCCACCTTTTCCGGGGCCATGCCGAGCACGGCGGCCATCGCGCCCGCGCCGTGCTCCTGCATCAACTCGCCGCGCTTGCGCACCAGCCCCAGCGCGTCTTCCAGCGAGAGCGCGCCCGCCGCCACCAGCGCGGAGTATTCCCCGAGGCTGTGCCCGGCCACGTAATCGGCATCCGGCAGCAGGCCGCGCTTCTTCAGCGCCACCAGATAGGCGATGCTCGTGAGCAGAATCGCCGGTTGCTGCACCGGCGTCTGCTGCAAATCCTCCGCTGGGCCTTTGAAGATGAGCGCGCTCAGGGAGAACCCGAGCGCCGCGTCGGCGGCTTCGTACAGCGCCGCAATCTCGGGATCGGCTGCGGCGAGGTCTTGCCCCATGCCGACCTTCTGAGAGCCCTGCCCCGGAAACACCCACGCCACCCGGCCCTGTGCATCACTCATGCGTCGTCGCTCCTGCCAGCACTGGCATCGGTTCCGGCTGCCGTTGCGTCAGGCCCTCGCGGCAGATGCCGGCCACGCCCCAGCGCACCACACCCGCGGCCCACGCCAGCCCGCCGCCGAACGCGACGGCCACCACGTTGTCGCCCTCATGCAGCTTGCCCGCCTCCGCTGCCTCGCAGATCGCGATAGGGATGGACGCGGCAGAGGTGTTGCCGTAGCGGTCGAGGTTGACCAGCACCTTCTCGCGCGGCAGGTTCAGCCGCCGCGCCGCCGCGTCGATGATGCGAAGATTGGCCTGATGCGGGATCAGCAGGTCGATGTCATCGAAGGTCAGGTTCGCCTTCTGCACCGCTTCCGCCGCCGCATCGCCCATCACCCGCACCGCGAAGCGGAAGACCTCGTTGCCGTTCATGTGCAGGTAGGGCCGGTACTCCGGGAACAGCTCCGCCGATTCCGGCACGAACGCGCCCCAGCCGGGGATGTACAGGTGCTTGTATCCGGCGCCATCCGCCCCCAGCACGGTGGAGAGCAGGCCGCGCGGCTCTGTTGTCGCTTCCAGCACGACCGCGCCGGCGCCGTCGCCGAACAGGATACACGGGGAGCGGTCGGTGTAATCGACGAACCGGGTCAGCGTATCCGCGCCGATCACCAGCACCCGGTGGTGCATGCCCGATTGCACCATCTGCGAGCCGACCGCCAGTGCGTAGACAAAACCGGCGCAGGCGGCCCCGAGATCGAACGCGCCGGCGCGCCCGCCCAGTTCCGCCTGCACCAGACACGCCTGCGAGACCAGAAACTGATCCGGCGTGCAGGTCGCGACGATGATGAGGTCGATGTCGTCCGGCGTCAGCTCGGCCCGCGCCAGCGCCTGCCGCGCCGCCCCGACGCACAACGAGGTCGTGCTGTCGTCCGGCCCCACGATGCGGCGTTCCTTGATGCCGGTGCGGCTGGTGATCCACTCATCGGAGGTCTCGACCATCCGCTCCAGATCGGCGTTGCTCAGAATCCGGTCGGGTACGGCCATGCCCCAACCGGTGATCGCCGCGTTGCGCATCATCGTTCCTTGCGTTGCTGGCGGGTCGCGAAGCCCGGTAATGGCGCCTCGCCCGCGCGGGAAGCTGATCCCCGGGCGTGTGGCCCGGATCGCCCGTTTCGCACAATGCTACAGGGCAGACGCAAGCGCCTGCCCTGTCACGGCCCGAAAACCGTCTTTGCGAAATGCAATTACTCGGCGCGGCGCTGCCGGGTCTCGATCACGAAGACCTGCCGGCCCCGGTAGTGACCACAAGCCGGGCTGACGTGGTGCACCACGTGCTGCTCGCCACACGTGTTGCAGGCCACGAGCGTCGG
>JASGGF010000592.1:0-2534 GCA_047605145.1 Thermomicrobiales bacterium
AAGGTCAACGAGGAGATCAATGCGCTGACGACGATGGGCCTTGATCCCGTGCGCGCCATCCGCATGGCCACGTGGACCCCGGCCGACTACTGGGGCCTTGGGGGGTGGGGAGCCATCGCGCCCGGCTTCCGGGCCAACCTCGTGGTGCTGGATGACCTGCGCACCGTGCAGGTGGCCGCCACGCTCTTCGAGGGCCGGATAGTCGCCAGCGACGGCCAGATGGCGCCAGACGCCATGCCCGCCACCGAAGAACCGCCGGCGTTACTGCTGGGCTCGGTCCACATGGCGCCCGTCTCCACGCACGATCTGCAGCTGGACCCCGCCAACGCGCGCAGCGCGGTGGGAGCCATCCCCGGCGAGATCGCCACCCGCTGGCTCAGCGTGGAACCGGAAATCCGCAACGGCGAAGCCATCGCGTCAGTCGAGCGGGATCTCCTCAAGCTTGTCTGCGTCGAGCGACATCACGCCACGGGGCGGGTCGGCGTTGGGTATGTGCACGGATTCGGCCTGCGCGCCGGGGCCCTCGCGTCCTCCATCGCGCACGATGCGCACAACATCGTGGCCGTTGGCGCCGATGACGCGGATATCCTTCGCGCCATCGCCATCGTGGCAGAAAGCGACGGCGGGTTGGCGGCGGTCGTCGATGGCGAGGTCGTTGCGCACATGGCGCTGCCCATCGCCGGCATCCTCTCCGACCTGCCGCTGGCTGAGACCGCCCGGTCGTACGACGCGTTGGAGGCTGCCGCCCGGGCGATGGGCAGCACGCTCCCCTCGCCGTTTGGCTTGCTGGCATTCATGGCGCTCTCAGTCATTCCGGAAGCGCGGGTCACGGATCGCGGCTTCGTCACCGTGTAGATCGCCAATCGGGGCTCATCCGGCTGGCGTTCCGGAACTTCACGGGAAAGCCGGTCGTTGTGGCGGAGAACACCGCCGATTGCGGGAAAGGACACTGCAACCCATGGAATCCGCGTCAACCAGTTCCGCCGCCACGCTCCCCGAGGCCGAAACGCCGACGGCATCCATCGTCGATATCACCTCGCCCGAGGCGCGCCAGAACGCCTTTGCCCGGTACGCCGAACTGCGCCAGCAGTGCCCGGTGATGCGGGTCAATGTGGAGGGCGCCGGCGGCGACACCAACGTCGATGGCCTGCCCCAGCAGCTCATCTGGCTCTTCACCGACTACGACGCGAACAATCGTGGCCTGCTGCACCCGGCCGTCGGTGTCGATCCGACCGCCGCCCTGACGCCCGAGCAACTGGCGCACATCCCCCCGCCGCCGGAGGCCATGAAGCCGCTGCAGCGCAACATCCTGTCGCTCGATCCGCCGGAGCACACCCGCCTGCGCAAGCTGGCGCAGCCCGCGTTCACCGCCAGCGCCATCGAGAAGCTGCGCCCGCGCATTCAGGCCATCACGGACGACCTGCTGGACGCCATCGACGCGCAGGCCGCCGCCGCCGGAACAATGGCGCCGCACCGCCACATGGAGCTGCTCTCGCAGTTCGCCTACCCGCTGCCAGTGACGGTCATCTGCGAGATGCTCGGCATCCCCGAGGCCGACCGCGAGCAGACCCGCGCGTGGTCGGAGAATCTGTTGCGGCCGATGCAGCCGGAGGAAATGGAGGAGATTGGCCGGGGGATCGGCGAGTTCATCGCCTACCTGCGCGGCCTCTTCGCCCAGCGCCGCGCCGCACCGCAGGATGACATGATCACCCAGCTGTTGCAGGCCGAAATCGACGGCGACCGCCTGACCGAAGACGACGTGCTGGCCATGGTCTTCATCCTGTTCGTGGCCGGGCACATCACCACGGTCAACCTGATCACCAGCGGCGTCTTCCTGCTCTTGACGCACCCGGACCAGTTGGCCAAACTGCGCGCCGAACCGGGAGACATCGTCAACGCCGTCGAGGAAATCCTCCGCTACTACGGACCAGCCGAAACTTCCACGCTGCGATTCGCCCGCAGTGACTTCGAGATCGAGGGCCAGCAAATCGAGCGCGGCTCGCCCCTGCTCTTCCTGCTGGCCTCCGCCAACCATGACCCGGAGCGCTTCACCGATCCGGAAACCTTCGACATCAGCCGCGCGGACGCCAACCGCCACATCGCGTTCGGCAAGGGCATCCACGCCTGCCTCGGCGCGCCGTTGGCGCGTCTGGAGGCCCAGATCGCCATCGGCACGCTGGTGCGCCGCTACCCGGATCTGGCGCTCGCGGTCCCGGCGGACGAGATCACGTGGCAGCGCAGCTTCCTGCGTTCCCTTTCCAGCCTGCCCTTGACCTTCTGATCCCTGGCGCCCTCACCCCAACCCCTCTCCCGATGCGCGGTTGACTGGGGGAGGTTTTGGGAATGCGCACACTGCGTTAGCGAAGAACCCTCACCCCAAACCCCTCTCCCTTTGCGAAGGGCGAGGGGCTTTCCGTCGCGGATCGAGCGGCCACGCGGGGAATCTGGCGGCGTAAAGCCGGGTCGCCACGTCACGGCGAATCGGCTCCCCTCGCCCCCCACTTTCGCAAAGGGAGAGGGGCTGGGGGTGAGGG
>JASGGF010000593.1:0-2527 GCA_047605145.1 Thermomicrobiales bacterium
AGAGGAAGCCCAGCGCCACGCCCGGCAGCACCGCATGGGAAAGCGCATCGCTCATCAAGGCCAGCCGCCGCACCACCAAAAATGCGCCCATCAGGCCGCAACAGACGCCAAGCAGAATGGAGCCGATCAGGGCGAAGCGCAGCGAGGCATCCTGAAAGGTAAAAAAGCGGATGGCACGATCCAGAGTATCTGTATCGGCCAATTCGCTGACCCGTGCCGCCTGCGCCGTGCCAGCGCCTCCACACAACAAAAAAAGAAGGAGCAGCCAGCACAGCGAGGCGGAGTAATTCGAGCGCAGGTGTTTCATCGGCTTTCGTGGTGAAGCGCCTCCGCCGCTTCGGTGAGCACCGTCAGGCGACCTCCGTAAGTTTTTTGCAGCATGTCCGCCGTGAAGACTTCTTTTGTCGGTCCGAAGGCCAGCAGCCGCATGTTCAGCAGCATGAGCATATCGAAATACTCCTTGGCGGTGGAGAGGTCATGATGAACCACCAACACCGTCTTGCCGCGTTCTTTCAGTTCACGCAGCAGCGTGATGATGGCCGCCTCTGTGGCGGCATCCACCCCAACGAACGGCTCGTCCATGAGGTATAGGTCGCTTTCCTGGGCCAGCGCGCGCGCAAGAAACACCCGTTGCTGCTGGCCGCCCGAGAGGTTGCCAATTTGCCTTTTGGCAAAGGGCAGCATTTTCACCTTCTCCAGACTCTCCATCGCCACCTCGCGATCCTGCTTCGTGGCCGCTGGCCGAGGCGCAGACGCCCGTAGCGCCCCATCAGCACCACGTCCTCGACGGTGACCGGGAAGCTCCAGTCGACGGTCTGGATCTGCGGCACGTAGCCGATGCCCTGCGGCGGCCGCCCCGGCGTTACCCGCTGCCCGGCCACCAGCACCTCGCCGCCCACCTGCGGCAGGCCGCCCAGCATCGCCTTCAGCAGCGAGGTCTTGCCCGCGCCGCTCGGCCCCACCAACCCGGCGAATTCACCGCGCGGGATTTGCAGCGAGACATCGCGCAGGATGGGCGCACCGCCGTAGCCGCCGGAGAGGTGGTGCAGGGCAATGAGGGGGGTGGTCATTCGGCGGGAACCTTCACCCGACGACGAACTCTCACCCCAACCCCTCTCCCTTTGCGAAAGTGGGGGGCGAGGGGCTTTCCGTGGTGAGGCTGCGCGGCGAACTGGAACAAATCGAAGGCGCCTCCACTACTTTGCGTGGGCGCCACATTCCGTCTCCCCTCGCCCTTCGCAAAGGGAGAGGGGTTGGCGGTGAGAGTTTCTCGCGGGCGCAAATTCAGCCCTCCGCAGCCAAACGTCAGCATGAGGCCACTACTAATCCCGCACGTAGGTGTCGGCGGGGGAGAGCGCGGTGACCGCGCTGGCGTCGCCGCCGAGGGCCGGCAACATCAGGCTCATGTTGCGGATCATCATGCCGAGGTAGGTGTGCTCCGGGGAGTGCGGCTCGCCCGGCGGCTCGTCGTCACGCAGCTGGTCGATGTACTCCGCGCCGGCTTCCTGCGCGATCTGCTCCAGCACGTCGGAAGCGAATACCTCGGAGCCGAACACCGCCGGCACCCCTTCCGCCTTGATCTGGTCGATCAGCGCGGCCACCTCCTGCGGCGAGGGTTCCGAAAAGTCCGACGGCTGCGCCGCGCCGATCACTACGAAGCCATAGCGGGGCGCAAAGTAGGCCCATGAATCGTGGTAGGTCAGAAGCTTGCGGTTCGCCTCCGGCACGGTCGCGGCTGCCTCAAGGATCGCCGCGTCCAGCGCATCCAGCGCCGCGCTGTAGCGCGCCAGATTGCCCGCGTAGTAGGCCGCGTTCTCCGGGTCACGCGCGGAGAGCGTGTCCGCGATGATCTCGGCGTAGCGTTTGGCGTAGGCCGGGTTGGTCCACAGGTGCGGGTTGGGGTGGCCTGCGTCCTGCGGGAACGAGAAGTCGTAGACGTACTCGTCCTCGGTCACCGTCTGCTCGCCCAGCGCCACGACCTCGGCGCCCTCGCGCAGGTTGGCTTCCGCCAGCTCCATCGTCGGCAGCTCCAGATCGAGCCCATTGACGAAGATGACGTCCGCCGCCGCCAGCGTCAGGGCGTCGGAGGGGGCCGGCTCGAATGTGTGCGAGTTGGTGCCGTCCGGCACGATGCCGCGCAGGTCAATGCGGTCGCCGCCGATATTGCGGGCGATCGAGGAGATTGGGGCCACGGTGGTCGCCACGTTCAGCTTGCCGTTGTCATCGACAAGATCATCGGACCAGCCTAGCGTGGTCGCCGCGGCGTCCGGGGTGGCGTCCTGCGCGCGGATGCCGCTCCGGGAGGCGGCGGCCAGCGCGAGCGCGGCGAGCGCGCCGCCGAGCAGCATGCGGCGTGGCAGCAGGGTTGTGTCGTGCATCATGCCCGGAGCTCCTTTGCGATGGAACATCGCAGGTCTGGCGATGTGAGATCGTTCGCATTAAGCAACGAATGGCATATGCAAAGAGTTGCATGTACCTGTCGCCATCGTAACCCGGGCTCCACCGCTTCGCAATATCCTTCCCCCAT
>JASGGF010000594.1:0-2513 GCA_047605145.1 Thermomicrobiales bacterium
GCCGCGTGGGCAAGGTCAGCCGCTGCCGCCAGCTCTCCCGCTCTTGCATCAGCGCGCTGGAACAAGTCGGCGAGCAGATCGAGGGCATCGCCGGTTGCCGCGCCTGCGGCGGCAGCGCCGGGATCCTGGGCGGTTCGGGCGGCGGCGCGATAACGGGCGAGGTCTGTGCGCAGCCCATCAGCAGCGCGGCCAGCAGCGGCGGCATCAGCGCGCGCGGTATCAAGTGCGGTTTGTCCATCGGTGGCGATCCTTTCGATTGATGCGCGCCAGGCGGTTTCCTGGGCGCGGTACTGGGCGGCGGCTTCGGCTGTCTTGTCCCGGATGCCTGCCAGCACCTGGGCGTAGTGGGCGTGCACGGCCTGCTCGGCGGCATGCACTCGGGACAGGTGCAACCACGAGGCCAGGCCGATGATGGCGGCTGCCATGACGGCAGCCAGGATTGCTTCGATGCGGCTGGTCATGCGGACTCTCCCAGGCACAAGGCCCGTTCACGCTCGCGCCTGAGCACCAGGCCACGCAGAGGCTTGCCCTGGAACTTGTCCCAGCCCAGGATCGCGTCGCAGGCGCCGGCGTAGTCGCCTGCGAGCAGGCGACGCACGATAGTGGACGGCCCGCCGCGCTTGAGTTCGCAGAAGCCATCCTTCACGCTTGCCTTGCCCGGCCCGACGTTGTAGGTCAGGCTCACGAAGGCATCGAACTCGTGCTGATGCATCGGCACGGGCGCACAGCGGCGCACGGCGCGTTCAGCCTCGCCCGCGTCACGCTGCAGCAGGATCAGCCCGCGCACCGGGTCAATACGCTCCCCCGCTTTCATCGGGCCGGTCTCGCTGCGCGTGCTACCGAATCCTCCCGTTGGCACGTCGCCTGGCACGGGCGGGCGCGCGACGGGCTCCCAACCCTCGGAAGCGGCGATGCCGATCAGGCCCGCCGCGCTCAGGCTCAGGGCCGCGACCAGGATGCGGCTGGTGCTGGTGCTGGCGGGCGCGCTCATTCGTCCGCCTCCAGCGCGCCCAGGTCCGTGTCGTGCGTGAAGATCGGTCGCCCCGTCGCGCGCATCAGCTCCATGCGCAGATCGCGCTCGCGGCGCTTTTGCTCGGCCTCGGCCTCATGGCGCTGGTCGGCTTTGCGCCGGTAGTACGAACTGACCAGCGTCCCGCACAGGGCCACCAGCACACCCAGCAGGCCCAGCGTCGCGCTGCTGGTCAGCCAGCCCCAGAAGCTCGTGACCGCCCCCGCTGCGGTAATCTTGCTGGACGCCGCGCCCAGCGCCTCAATGGTTTCGGTTTTCATGATCCTGTCCTTGTTCAGTTCGCGGCGCTCTCCAGCGCGGTGACGCGGGCGTCCAGGCTGTCGAGCTGTACCGCCAGCGCCCGCGTGATCCACGTCAGCAGTTCTTCCCTGCGAAAGCCGTAGCGGTCGCCCGCTTCCACCGCCTCGGTGACGATGGCGCTGCCCGCCTCGCGCACCACGTTCCCGTCCTCGTCGTACTCGGCATCCCAGGTGTCCACCACGGCGGCCTGGGCGTCCCACTCGTCGTGGCAGAACGCGCTGTACTCGCTCCAGTCCAGCCCGTTCGCCTCCATGATGGCCATGGCCGCCTGCACCGTCGGGCCGGAGTGCAGGCGCGCGCTGTCGCCCTCCTCGCTCACCTTGGTGATCCAGCGCCACACCATCGGCAAACGTGCGATGGCGCCGAACGCCGCGATCTCCGCCGCCGTCGCATCGCGCAGGTCCTGCTTGAGCCGCGCATCGGAGCTGCTGATCGTGGTGTTCGCGGCATACACCTGCGTCCACAGGCAAGACGCGATGCCCAGGGAATAGGTGTTGGTGGTCGCGGGCCAGAGGTTGGCATATATCGCCACCCCCCCGGAAAAAATAGAGAGCGCCCCCCCGCCCGAAGACCCCGATCCGCCGGAGCAGAGAAGCCGCACGTCGTAATCCACTGCCGTCGCCCCGGAGTGGAAGTCAACGTACGGCGTGCTAGCCACGCCATCCGTGCGCCCGATCTCCAGCCCTGCAGAGCCTGCGAAATCGGCCCCAATACTTGCGGCGCCATCAATTTCGACGGCGCTGAAAGTCTGCGCCCCGCTCCAGGTGTTCGCCCCTGACAGCAGCGGCACCGTGGCGCCGCTGGTGCCGTTGTCGTAGGTGGCGGCGGTGCCCAGGCCCAGGGCGGTGCGCGCCAGCGCGGCGGTGGCGGCGCCGGTGCCGCCGTTGGCAAGGGGCAGCACGCCGGTGACGCCTGGAGTGACGTTGGCGCTGCCGTTGAAGCTGGCGCTGCTGGTGCTCGCAAGGTTCGTCTGAATGGTGCGGGCAGTGGCCAGGGTGGTGGCCGTGCCCGCCGCCAGCGCAGACTGCGCCGTCCACGTCGGGGCGGCTGACCCGCTGGCGGTCAGCACGTAGCCGCTGGTGCCCGCCGCCGTGCTGGCGTAGCCGCTGGCGCTGGCGGCATAGACGATGCCGTAGGCCGTGGGTGCGGTGGCCGTCCCCGTCCCGCCGTTCGTCACCGGCAG
>JASGGF010000595.1:0-2510 GCA_047605145.1 Thermomicrobiales bacterium
GGCGCGGAGTGTGCAGGCCAATGGGGTTGGGGCGTTGCGGCGTGCGCGTCGCGAAGGCGCCGACCTCGGGCATCTCCGGGCGGCCTTCCGGCCGCACGGTCTTCGCGCGGCGGGCCCGCCGCGCCTCGTGCAGCCAGCAGGTGACGATCAGGTGGCTATACCCCGCAATCCCGGCCAGCGCATCCTGCCAGCGCGGCAGAATGCGGAGCGCGGTTTCCGCGTGAGGGTCGTAGTAGGCGCCGGGTTCCGGCTCCGGCGCGCCCGGCCGCTCGACGTAGCCGATGGCCTGCACCCGGAACCAGCGTGTGTCCTCAGGCATCGCTCACCCGTGGGCCACCGGCGTGGGCGGCGCGGAGGCGTGCAGGATCTGCAGGGCCCCGGCTCGCGCTGTTTCGGTCGCGGGCACGCCAGCGGCGTCCACCTTGCGCCGCACCCGCGTCGTCAACGTCACCTCCCCGGCTAGGCGGAACGTGACCGCTAGCGGGAATGTGCGCCCCTGCACGAGGTTTTCCTTCAGCCCGATCAGCATCAGATGCGCCGCGCCCGGCTCCAGACTGACCACGCCGCCCGCCGGAATGGGGATCTCGGCGACCTTGTGTATCACGCGAACGCCCTGCTCCAGATGCGTAGTGTGCAGGTCGATGCGGGAGGCGATAGGGGAGGTGGCGGAGATCAGCGTGTCGCCCACTGCGCCGGTGTTGAGAATCAGCATGGAGACCGCCGCTTCGCCCGGCTCCAGTTCCACCACCGGGGAGGGGGTGGCTGCTGGCAGTGGTGTTGCGTGCGACGACAGGATTGCCCCAAACGGTAGCGCCAGCGCCGCCCGGTTGAACTCGCGGCGGGAAAGGCCGCTCACGACGCGGCTTGGGCGGCGGTTTCCTTGGCGCGAAGCTGGCCGCAGGCGGCGTCGATATCGAGGCCGCGCGAGTAGCGCACGGTGGTCGGGATGCCCGCGTCTCGCAGGATCGTGGCGAAGCGCTCGATGCCGGCGGGATCGGGCCGCTCGTAGGGCAGCACATCGACCGGGTTCAGCGGGATGATGTTGACGTGGCAGAGGCGCCCGCGCAGCAGGGCGGCCAGCTTGCGCGCCGTGTCGTCGCTGTCATTGATGCCGCGCATCAGCGCGTACTCGAACGAGACGCGCCGCCCGGTGCGCTCGATGTAGCGGTCGATGGTCTCCATCAGCATCGCGATGGGGTAGCGGCGGTTGATCGGCACCAGACTACTGCGCTGCTCATCTTCCGGGGCGTGCAGCGAGACCGCCAGATTGACCGGCAGGTCTTCCAGCGAGAGCGCCTCGATGCGGGGCACGATGCCAGAGGTGGAGACGGTGATGCGCCGGGCGCCGAGGTTCAGGCCGTCCGGATCATGGACGACGCGGATGAACTTCATCGTCTCGGCGTAGTTCTGCAGCGGCTCGCCCATCCCCATCATCACGATGTTGGTGAGGGCGCGGCCCCGCTCGCGGGCCTCCCGCGTGGCGCCCACCACCTGCGCCACGATCTCGCCAGCGGTCAGGTTGCGGGAGAGGCCCATCAGGCCAGTGGCGCAGAACGCGCAGCCCACCGCGCACCCCACCTGACAGGAGACGCAGACCGTGGCCCGGTCCGGGTAGAGCATCAGGACAGTTTCCAGCAGCTCGCCATCCTGCGTGCGGTAGAGCGTCTTGATTGTCTCGCCATCGTCCGCCGTGACGGTGCGCACGGGCTCCAGCGTGGTCAGCGGCAACTGCGCAGCCAGTTCGTC
Organism: Thermomicrobiales bacterium; assembly: GCA_047605145.1. Taxonomy (GTDB): domain Bacteria; phylum Chloroflexota; class Chloroflexia; order Thermomicrobiales; family UBA6265; genus JACCXM01. Next base: position 1,747 of record JASGGF010000595.1, read on the forward strand.
CCGCAGGGTGGCCGGAATATTGCGCATGGCGGCGTAATCGCGCGCCAGCTGGCGGTAGGCCCAGTTCCAGATCTGGCGAGCCCGGTACGCCGGGTGGCCGAGTTCGGCGATGCGCGTTTCCAGCTCGGTCAGGCTCAGGTCATACAGGCCACGGGGGCGCAGCCGGCGCGAGGGCACGGGCAGCAGCGGCGCCGCAGCGTCTTCGGGGGTGTTAGTAGCGGTGGCAGCGGTGTCAATCATCATTATGGTTGAAGCGTAGCACCGGCTTTCCGCGCGGGGCGCGGTAAAATGCCGGAAAATGCGGCAAAGGGTGAAGAGCGCGCACCTCCATGAAAGGAGCAGGCGATGGCCAGGAGCGATCCCGCGCAGAGGGAACGTGGCGCACGGGCGATGGCCCAGAGCGACCCGGGAGATGCCGGTCAGGGTGGCATGGCGAATCCCCCGATACTCCTGCTGCTGGCGGTGCTGGTGGCGTTCTTTCTGTGGAGCAGACGGCGACGACGGATACAGGAAGAGCGGTTTCAGGCGATGCGCCGGCACGAGACCGTGACCCACGCGGAGGAGTCGGCCCGCGATGTCGCCCACATCATGCGGCAGGCCGCCCCACGTGAAGCGGCGGAGGCCGCTGCCACCGGCGGGCTGGCCTCGGCGGCGCGCGTGCCCGTGCAGCCTGCCGCGACGCTGGCGGCGGAGCCCCGGTCCGATTTGTCCAGCGAGAATGGCGCTGCCGAGATCGAGGTGGCGGAGCACGAGCTGCTAGGCAC
>JASGGF010000596.1:0-2508 GCA_047605145.1 Thermomicrobiales bacterium
GGACAACGTGGTGGGGCTGGTGTACGTAACCGCCTTCATTCCGGATGAGGGCGAAACGTTGCAGGCGCTCTCCGAACAGGCGACCGACAGCCTGGTAGGCCCCGCGCTGCGGCCCCAGCAGTTCCCGAATGGCCCCGGCGAAGAGCCGGGCGTGGAGCTGTACATCGACCCGGCAGTGTTCCACGAGGTGTTCTGCGCCGACCTGCCGGCGGATCAGGCGGCCATCATGGCGGTCTCGCAGCGGCCAGCCAGCGCGGTCGGGTTCGGCGAGCCGTCCGGCCCGGTGGGGTAGAAAACCCTCCCCTCGTGGGCGATCATCTCGCCGAACGATGTCACTATCGGGCCATCCGGCGAGAAGTTCATGGCGGAGCGCTCCGGCGCCACCATCACCGAACTGGACGGCTCGCACGTCGTCTTCATCTCGCAGCCAGACGCCGTCGCCGAGGTGATCATGACGGCCTACGAGGCGGTCAGCAGCTAACCACTCTCGCAATAGCTCCAGCGAACGCGCCCCGGCCCGATTGGGTTGGGGCGTGTTCGCGTCTGGCGACCCACGGCGGCCCGGTGTGTCATCATCCGGCATCGACACCGGCAGGACCGTTCGGGAAAGGGCCGCCAATTGGATACCGCCACCACCTCGAGCAGCGCCATGCTGGCGGAGGTCGCCCGCGAGATCGGGGTGATCGCACGCGGGCTGGTCATCGCGGCGGTGGTGCTGGGGCTGGCGATCCTGCTGACCCGGCTGCTGCGCGGACTGGTGCAGCGCCGCCCCACCTTCGGCGACGTGCCGGTAATCGGCCAGACGCTGATCCTGAACGCCATCTCGTTCGTAATCGGCCTCATCGCCTGCACCACGGTGCTGGTGCTGTGGGGCGTGACGTGGTCCACCATCGCCGCCGGCATCGGCCTGAGCACGCTGGCGATCGCGCTGGGGATGCAGGATGTCCTGAAGAGTCTGGCCGGGGGCGTGGTGATCCTGCTGGAGCGCCCCTTCCAGATCGGGGACCGCATCCGCATCAAGGACCTGACCGGCGATGTCGTCGATGTCCGCGCCCGGCACATCGTGCTGCGGATGGACGATGGCCACGTGGCGATGGCCCCGAACGGGCTGCTGTTCAACGAAACCTACGAGAACCTGTCCCGCACCGAGGGCTACGCCTACGCCATCGTGGTCAGCAACATCACCGGCTCGCCAGCGGCCGCGCGGGAGCGCATCCGCGCCCTGCTGAGCGAGGCGCCGGAGCTGCAGGCGGCCCCGGAGATCGCGCTGATGCCCGATCTGCGCCGGGCGATTCCGTGGAAGCGTGGGCCGGGACAGCCCTCGAGTTCCGCCGGACGTCAGCGACAACGGGCCATCATCTCGTGGAACAGCGACACCGAGGAAACCGCGCTGGCCGGGCTGGCCCGCCAGTTGCAGGTGCACTTTCCCGAGGCGGAGATCGTCGTGCGCCAGCGCTGATCCCGCCGCTCGCCGTCAGGGCTATGATGCTGCGATACACCGTAGCGTCGCATGAGGAGCACCACCATGAGTGAGGAAACAACCCTGCCCGGCGCCCTGCGCGTGGGCATGCCCGTGCACGGGTACAGCGGCAGCCTGCTGGGCTACCTGCGCGAGATCCACCCGCACTACCTGCTGGTCGGGCAGGAGGGGCAGCACGAGGATCTGGAAGTGCCGGTGCAGGCCGTGACCTCCATCACCGAGGGCGTGCTGCACGTTTCGGTCAACCGGGAGTCTTCCTCGCCGGTCGATGACGTGGAAACCGCGCACCGGATGGGTCAGGAGTAGCCCCGCATACATCCCGGCCGGGCGCGCTTCTGACATAGTGCACAATGTCACCGTTGACACAGCAGGAGGAGAAGCCCGCATGGACGCCGATCGATTCGCCGACGCGCTCAAATCCGCCGTTGCCGACGATTCCCGCCGCTCGTTCCTGACCCGGCTGGCGGCAGGCCTGTTCGCCGCCGGCGGGCTTGCTGTGCTGGCGGACGAGGGCGAGGCGGGGAACAAGAAGCGCCGGAAGCGGCGGCGACGCCAGCGCCGACGGCGCAACCGGTGCACGCCGAGTTGCGTGGGCCGGGTGTGCGGCGGCAACGGCTGCGGGGGCTCCTGCGGCAGGTGCGGCGGCAGCCGGACCTGCGTCAACGGCGCGTGCGTCTGCAAGCGGGGCGCGTGCGCCAACAGCAGCGTCTGCTGTAGCGGCAACAAGCCACTCTGCTGCCCGCCGACTACGAAGAACCCGGCAGGCTCCTGCGGACCAAACGGCGGCACGTGCTGCACCAGCGAGCAGGGCGGCGGGTCGTGCCCGCCGGCGCGGCCGCAGTGCTGCCCGCCGACGACCCAGAACCCGGATGGCCTCTGCCTGGTGAGCACCGAAATCTGCTGCACTAGCGAGCAAGGTGGCGGCTACTGCCCATCTGGCACGCCAATCTGCTGCCCCCCGACGCCAAGCCACAACCGGGGCGTCTGCTGCGCGGCGGATCAGCCGTGCTGCGCAGACACCACGAATT
>JASGGF010000597.1:0-2506 GCA_047605145.1 Thermomicrobiales bacterium
GAAGTGCTGGAGGAAACAGGCCTGACGGTGCGCGTCGGGCCGCTGGTGGGGCTCTTCTCCGAGGCGGGCGAGGCGGTGGCGCTGGCGGTCTACGCCGCCGAGGTGGAGGCGGGCGAAGCCGCCGCCCACGACGACCTGAGCGAGGTCGGGTGGTTCGCGCTGGACGCGTTGCCGGAGCTGGCCTTCGCGCGGGATGCGCGCATCATCGCGGCGTGGCAGGCGCTGGCGGCGGGGTAGCGGCGCCGGCGGCCGGGAGCTGGTAGGGCGGCGCGCAAAACCCGTGTCGTCTTGACCGCACTGGAGCGACCTCGTCGGTCGTCATGCGAACGCCAATGACGAGATCCCTCGACTTCGCCCGGGGCGCGTCCTCAGCGCAGCCAAAGGATGACTCGATTTCGGCACGCCGCTGGCGCAGGGCAGCGCGAGGTCGAAGATGCTCATCCACCCCCTCCCAAAATCATGAGCACCTTGAGCACCTTGAGCATCTTCACCCCCCGGCGGGCATTTGCCCGGGCGCCGGGAGGCGGAGCGGGACAGGCGGGGGCGTTCGGTGTTTCGACCGAGAGCGCATGACGCGAGGCGGCGTGCAAAACTCGTGCGTCTCGACCGCAGTGGAGAAGCCTCGTCCGTCGTCACGCAAACACCACTGACGTGATCTCCCGGCTTCGCTCGGGATGGCACAGTTTCGGCACGTCGCTGGAAACGTCTCTTGCCGTATCAGGCCGTCCACCGGTCGGCCCCATTCTCTTCACCTTCTTCCCAGTCGGTCCAGTGACCCGGTTGATACGCGGAGAAACCCGGCAGCGGCTCCGCCACCGCGCTATCCGCCGGCTTTCCCCCTGTCTGGACATCGAAGGTGCTCAAGGTGCTCAAGGCGCTCATGGTTTTGGAGGGGGGTGGTTTGAGCATCTTCCCCGCAACGGGTGGCAGCCACCACATCCAGCCCCCGTTTGCCTCTCGGGATTTGCGCCGCTGCACGCCCAGCGTCTCCTTGGCGCGGCGCAGCGTCGCTTCGGCGATGCCCGCCTGCCGGGCGGCCGCCTGCACGTCGCGGACGGGCCGTTCTCCCTCGTGCAACTGCTCGCAGAGGAAGACCTCCGCCGCCACGGCAGCGGACGGCCCCTTGCCCGCCGCGCCCTCGCTCGAGGCGCCGCCGTTCTGCAACAGCGCCTCGATGCTGGTGGCGACCTCCCCCAGCCAGCGGATCGCGCCCGCCTCGTCACGCCCCCACGCCAGCGTGGGCGGCTTGAGGGCCAGATTGCTCTTCACCACGCCCAGTCCCATCGTGTCCTCGCCGTCCGGGGCGATCATCATCACCAGCCGCGCAATCGCCACGAAGGCCGTTGCCCCGAGGATCTTCTGCGCCGCGCGCCGCGCCTCGCCACTCTTGCCGACGTGCACCACGCCCACCATCGCCACGCCGCGCTCCTCCGCCAGCTTGATCAGCGGCGTCAGCAGATCACGGATCGCGCCCTCGGAGTTGCGGTCGGCGCCGGGCATGATGGTGGTCAGCGGGTCGATCACCAGCAGGTCGATGGCGTGCGCGGTCAGCGCCGTCTCCAGTTCCGCCAGATGCCGGGAGACATCGAACGCTTGCGTCTGGCCGCGCTCGTTCTGGATCACGTCGAGGATCAGCACGTGGTTCATGTCCGCGCCGTGCTGCGCCAGCCGGGGCTTCAGGGTGTCGCCAGCGGCATCCTCGCCGAGCACGAACAGCGTGCGCTGGGTGCAGGCGCCGGGGGCTCCATCGGGCCACGGCGCGCCGCGCGAGGCGGTGGCGGCCAGCGCGGCGGTGAGGGTCGATTTGCCATCCCCCGCGAAGCCGCCCAGCAGGTGAAACTTGCCACGCGCCAGCCAGTTGGGCCACAGCCAGTCCACCTCGGTGGCGGTCACCTCGGCCATGGTGCGGACGAGAGCGACCGGCTTCATCGTCCCCGCCGTGGTGGTGGGCGTTCCCGGCGACGGCGGCGGGCCAGCGGCGCGCCAGTTCGCCTCGTGCTCGCGCAGCGCCTGCTCCAGCAGCTCGGACGGGGTGCGGGTGTTCTTTTCCATCAGTGAACCTCCGGGGTGGTGGCGAACGGGTCTGGAGGGGTGATGCCGCTGACCGCGCCGCGTTCCAGCAGGCGCAGGGCGTCCATCCGCGACATGGGGGTGATCGCCGTCAGCAGCGCCACGGCGTCGCCGCCCTGATGGCAGCTGAAGCAGTACCAGCCGCGTCCCGGCGGGTAGGCCACGAGGCTGGGGGAGCGGTCTTCGTGCAGGGGGCAGGAGAACATGCGGTTTTGCCCGTTGCCCCGGCCCGGCTGGCCGGTGAGCGCGCGCAGCAGCTTGGCGCAGTCCAGCTCGCGGGCGGCGGCGAAGCGTTCGCCCAGATCGCGGCGCGGGCGGCCGTCAGCGGCGGCGCGCTGGCGGGCCGCTTCGGCGTGGGCGCGGCGCTTTTGCTCCTCTTGCAGGATGCCGATCTCAGCCATCAGCCACTCGATGCTGTTGTCCAGCACCTCGCGGG